>CP031585.1:3927115-4228076 GCA_003217735.2 Marinibacterium anthonyi
CGAAGGCCGGAAATCGGCAACCAGCAGCACCGTGCGGTCGCGGTCGGCATGGTGGGTGCGCACGTGCAGGTGGCCGGTGCGCGCGGTCACGTTGCGGTCGACCGCGCGGGCGTCGTCGCCGGGCACATAGCCACGGATGTCGGCCACGTCCTGCCCTTGTCCCTTCTGGCGGGCCCGGAAGGTGCCCGGCAGACCGCCCAGCCCCTCGGGCATCCGGGGCGCGACGCCCGCCAGCCCGCGCAGGGCGACCAGATCCGCCGCCTGCAGGACGGCGCCGGTCATAGGGCGTCTGTCCGCTCGACGATCTGGGCGATCAGGGCGCGAGCGGTCCGGCCCTCGGCCCGGGCGGCCCAGGTCAGCACCAGCCGGTGCGCCAGCGCGTCGCCCGCCAGCGCATCCACATCCTCGGGCACGGCATGATCGCGCCCGTCCAGCCAGGCCCGCGCCTTGGACGCCGCCGCCAGCGCAAGCGAACCCCGGGGCGAAACGGCATATTCCACCGCATCGGCCAGGCCCGGGTCGCGCGTGGCCATCACCAGCCGCACGATGTAATCGCGCAGCACCGGCGACAGGTGAACGGCCATCGCATCCTTGCGCGCCGCAAGAAGCGCGTCGAGCGCGATGCCTTCGACCTGCGGTGCATGCGCAGTCTCGGCCTCGACCAGATCGAGGATCCGACGTTCATCCTCGGCCCCCGGCAATTGCAGGGCCACGTGGAACAGGAACCGGTCCAACTGCGCTTCGGGCAGCGGATAGGTGCCTTCGTGTTCGATCGGATTCTGGGTCGCGACGGCCAGGAACGGGTCGGGCAAGGGGTGGGTTTCCCCGCCCGAGGTCACCTGCCCTTCGGCCATCGCTTCCAGCAGGGCGGATTGCACCTTGGGCGGCGCGCGATTGATCTCGTCCACCAGGACGATGTTGTGAAAGACAGGGCCGCGGACGAACTCGAACCCCCCGGTATCGGGGCGGAAGACCGCGGTGCCGGTCAGGTCGGCGGGCATCAGGTCGGGCGTGCACTGGACCCGCGCAAAGGAGCCGTGAACGGACCGCGCCAGCCAGTTCACCGCGCGCGTCTTGGCCAGGCCCGGCGCGCCTTCGATCAGGACATGTCCGCCCACGAGCGCCGCGATCAGCAGCCGTTCGATCAGCGTCTCATGTCCGATCAGCCCGGCCGCCAGTGACGACCGGACCGCGCGGATCCTCTCGCGATGACGGCCCTCGGTATCCTTTGGGCACATGACGTTCCTCCCCTCCCCGGGATGCAACAAGGGTATCCGTCAGCCCGGGCCGACCCAAATACGACTTTGGTCAGGGGCACGGATGGACGCAGCGGTTCGACGCCGTTAGGCTCGGGCCGGAATAAGGCCTAGAATGGGCGAGGGATGATTATGAGAAGGGCGCAGCCGCCACGGCGGATCCTGGCCCTGTCAAGCCAGGTGGCCTATGGTCACGTGGGGCTTTCGGCTGCCGTACCGGTCCTGCAGCAGCTGGGCTGCGCGGTGACGGCGCTGCCCACGATATTGCTGTCGAACCACCCCGGCTGGCCGCATGTGTCGGGACGTCAGGTGCCGGTGACGGAACTGGACGCGATGATCGACGCGCTGGATGCCAACGGCTGGCTTTCGACCCACGACACGATCCTCACCGGCTACCTGCCCAGCCCCGACCACGTCGCCCTGGCGGCGCGGCTGATCGACCGGATGCGCGACCGGGTCGAAGGGCTGCGCGCGGTGGTCGATCCGGTGCTGGGCGATGCGCCCAAGGGGCTTTACATAAACGAGGGCGCCGCGACGGCGATCCGATCCGACCTGGTGGCGCGTGCCGATGTCCTGACCCCGAATGCGTTCGAGCTGAGCTGGCTCACCGGTCTGCCGACCGACGCGATCGTGGCCACCGCCGCCGCCGCCCGAAGCCTGCCCTGCCACGTCCTGACCACCTCTGCCCCGGCTGGCCCGGGCCGGACCGGAGTGCTGGACACAACCCCCGATACCGCCATACTGGTCGACATGCCCCTTCGTGACAGCGTACCCAACGGAGTGGGAGACGTCTTTTCCGCCCTGGTCGCCGCCGGCGACGAAACCGGCCAGGCACTGGGACGACTCAAGACCCTGATAGAAGCCAGCCTCGGAGCGGACCATTTGCGGATCGTCGAGGCAGCAGGAGCATGGACCATTGCAGATCCGCTTTGACAGCGCCCAATGTTTTCCCTCAGCCGCAGGCAATGTCCCCCGTCCTGCCCGGCCCTGGCGACGCGTCGATGGGCACGCATGCACGAACGTGGCAGAGTGGACACCCATTTTCGCAGACGGCTATTGTTCGATCACCGAAGCACATCCATACAAGACGTCTGGAACTGTCCACGGGACAGGGGCATCGCGCGGAGATTTACACGGGGTGGACAGGACTTGGGGCGCAGCTGGGGAGGATCTTACACCATGTCGCTAGATCAGCATTACACGCCGGATTTCGGCCGCTGGCTCATGCCGTTGCCCGACACGCTTGCCGAACGGATCCTGGCCGAGACCCGGACGATGCCGATTGCCCGCGGGGCGCTGATCTATGATGTCGGCGATGCGCCCGACGGGATCTATCGCATCATCAGCGGCGTGATCTCGGCGCACAGCAGGGATGCCGCGCCGCTGATCGGCCATCTGCTGGGCCCCGGCGCGTGGTTCGGCGAAGGCGCCGCGCTGACCCGGCTGCCGCGGGTGATGTCGGCCTCGGCCCTGATCGAGACGCGGCTGGGCTTTCTGCCCATCGACACGATCGAGGATATCGGCAACGAATTCCCGGAATTCTGGCGCGGCTTGGCCTCGCTTGCCGCCACCAACACGGCGCTGGCCGTGCAGGTCGCGCGCGATCTGATGATCACCCGGCCCGAGGATCGGGTGATCGCCGTGCTGCGGCGCCTGGCCGAAAGCCTCGGCCGGTCCGCCGCGATCCCGTTGTCGCAGGAACAGCTTGCGGACATGTGCGTGCTGTCGCGCGGGGCGGTGTCGCGGATCCTGTCGCGGCTGGAAGGCGCCGGCAAGGTGCGCCGCGGCTATCGCGAGATCTGGTGGCTGGAGGAGTGATCCTCCCTCCCCGTCCTGCTGCCCTCCCCGTCCTGCTGCCCTCCCCGTCCTGCTGCCCGGCCTTGCCCTGACTGAACACATGTGCCGCATCTGTTCCGTAGCCTGCCTCACCTGACCGCGACGAAAGGCTCCCGCCCCCCGCCTCTGCCCGGCTGCGCCGGACCGCGCCGGGCGTTGGGCATGGCAGCGCGGCCTTGCAGGCCGCACTGCTGTCGCCCCCGGTGCCCCCCGCGCCACCGCCCTGCGCCACAAGGCGCAGGGCCACGCCCAACCGCCGGGGGCCGATCGCAGATCGGTCCGCGGTGGGCGGGAGCGCCCGCGCAAGAGACCCCGCCGCAGGTCATCGGCTGGGCGCAGTTGCGGGATCCGGGGCACAGGAGCAGTGCTTCGCGAAACGCGGGGTTTACAAGCGACGCGGCCTCGCTTCTGGTTAATCTCAACCGTTCCCCCTTCAAAACACAGGGCGCAGACATGGCGATCAAGGCAAGTATCCGGCACGTCACCCACTACAAGTACGACCGCCCGGTCACGCTTTCTCCGCAGATCATCCGCCTGCGTCCTGCTCCACACAATCGCACGCGCGTCATCTCGCACACGCTGCGCGTCCTGCCCGAAAAGCATTTCGTCAATCACCAGCAGGACCCCTACGGCAACTGGCTGGCCCGGTTCGTCTTTCCCGAACCGGTGCTGGAATTCCGCATCGAAGTCGACCTCGTCGCGGACATGACGGTCTACAACCCCTTCGACTTCTTCGTCGAGGAAAGCGCCCAGTTCTGGCCCTTCCAATACCCGCTGGACATCGCCGAGGACCTGTCGATCTACATGACGCCCGAGGAGACCGGCCCCGAGCTGGAGATGTACCTGGACGGCATCCCGCGCGAGAAGGCCAAGACGGTCGATTTCCTCGTGGAGCTCAATCGCCAGCTCCAGCAGGACATCGACTATATCGTGCGCATGGAGCCGGGCGTGCAGACGCCCGACGAGACCCTGACCATCGGCAAGGGCTCGTGCCGCGACACGTCCTGGCTGCTGGTCCAGATCCTGCGCCACCTGGGCTTCGCCGCCCGCTTCGTGTCGGGCTACCTGATCCAGCTGAAACCGGATCTGGAAGCGCTGGACGGTCCTTCGGGGACCGATCACGACTTCACCGACCTGCACGCCTGGTGCGAGGTCTACCTGCCCGGCGCCGGCTGGATCGGCCTGGACCCGACCTCGGGCCTGCTGACCGGCGAAAGCCATATCCCGCTGGCCGCAACGCCGCATTACCGCAACGCCGCCCCCATCGTCGGCGGCTATTCGGCCCATCCCGACACGGAAACCGAATTCGACTTCGAGATGACGGTGACCCGGGTCGCCGAACATCCGCGTATCACCAAGCCGTTCTCGGACGAAAGCTGGGAGGCGCTGGATGCGCTTGGCCGCAAGGTCGACAGCTACATGGCCGACGAGGACATGCGCCTGACCATGGGGGGCGAGCCGACCTTCGTGTCGATCGACGATTTCCAGAGCGCCGAGTGGAACACCGCCGCCGTGGGTCCGATGAAACGGGGCATGGCCGACGACCTGATCCGCCGCCTGCGCGACCGCTTCGCGCCCGGCGGGTTGCTGCATTACGGTCAGGGCAAATGGTATCCCGGCGAGACGCTGCCGCGCTGGACCTTCTCGCTGTACTGGCGGCGCGACGGCGTGCCGATCTGGAAAGACAGCGAAATGGTCGCCCGCGAAGACACCAAGACCGGCGTCACCGCCGCCAAGGCGGGGCTGTTCCTGAAAACCTTCGCCGACCAGCTGGGGCTGGACCCCGGCTTTGTGCAGCCCGCCTTCGAAGACCCGGTCGAATGGATCCTGAAGGAAGCCGAACTGCCCGCCAACGTCACGCCCGAGGACCCCAAGCTGAAGGACCCCGAGGCACGCGCGCGCATCGCCAAGGTCTTCGCGCGCGGCCTGACCGAACCGGCGGGCTTCGTGCTGCCGATCCAGCGCTGGCAGGCCAAGGCAAAGGCGCAACGCTGGCGGTCGGAACTGTGGCGCCCCCGGCGCGGCCACCTGTTCCTGACCCCCGGCGACAGCCCGGTGGGCTTCCGCCTGCCGCTGGGCTCGCTGCCCTACATCCCGCCCAACGCCTACCCCTACACCTACCCCACCGACCCCACGGTCGAACGCGGCGACCTGCCCGATTACCTGTCGGAAATCGAGAAGCAGAAGGCCGACATCCTCGAAACCCTCGCCCGCATCGCGCAGGAAGAGGCCGACACCCTGCCCGGCGTGACCCCGGGCCGCGAACAGCCCAGCGAGAAAGGCCAGGACAACGGCGAACGCCAGGACTTCAACCGCCAGAAGCTGATGCCCGAAGATGGTCGCGACCCTGCCGGCGGCGCCGTGCGCACCGCCATCGCGGTGGAACCGCGCGACGGGCGGTTGTGCGTCTTCATGCCCCCGGTCGAGGCGCTGGAGGATTACCTGGAAATCCTTGCCCGCGTCGAGGCGACCGCCAAGGCGCTTGACCTGCCTGTCCACGTCGAAGGCTATACGCCGCCCCACGATCCGCGCCTGAACGTCATCCGCGTGGCCCCCGATCCGGGCGTGATCGAGGTCAACATCCACCCCGCCTACACCTGGCAGGATTGCGTCGAGATCACCAACACGGTCTACGAGGAAGCCCGCCTGTGCCGCCTGGGCGCCGACAAGTTCATGATCGACGGCCGACACACCGGAACGGGCGGCGGCAACCACGTGGTGGTGGGCGGCGAAACCCCCAATGACTCGCCCTTCCTGCGCCGGCCCGACCTGATGCGGTCGATGATCCTGTTCTGGCTGCGCCACCCCTCGCTCAGCTACCTCTTCTCGGGCACCTTCATCGGCCCCACGTCGCAGGCCCCCCGGATCGACGAGGCCCGCCACGACACGTTGTATGAACTCGAAATCGCGCTGTCCCAGATCCCCGATCCACACGAGGGCTGGCCGCCGCAGCCCTGGCTGGTGGACCGGCTGCTGCGCAACATCCTGATCGACGTCACCGGCAACACCCACCGGGCCGAGATCTGCATCGACAAGATGTTCTCGCCCGATGGTCCCACCGGCCGCCTGGGCCTGGTCGAATTCCGCGGCTTCGAGATGCCCCCCGACGCCAAGATGAGCCTTGCCCAGCAGGTGCTGATCCGCGCGCTGCTGGCGCGGTTCTGGAAGGACCCGATCAAGGGCAAGCCGGTGCGCTGGGGCACCACGCTGCATGACCGGTTCATGCTGCCCCATTTCCTGTGGGAAGACTTCATGGACGTGCTGCGCGACCTTGGCGACCACGGCTTCGACATGCGCCCCGACTGGTACGAGGCCCAGGCCGAGTTCCGGTTCCCCTTTGCCGGCGAGGTCGAATACGAAGGCGCCCACCTGGAACTGCGCCAGGCGCTGGAACCCTGGCACGTGCTGGGCGAACGCGGCGCCATCGGGGGCACGGTGCGCTATACCGACAGTTCCGTCGAACGCATGCAGGTCAAGCTGACCACGCTGGAACCGGACCGCTATATCGTCACCTGCAACCAGCGCGCGGTGCCGATGACGGCATCGGGCACTTCGGGGACCACCGTGGGCGGCGTGCGCTTCAAGGCCTGGCAACCGGCCGAGGCGCTGCACCCGGTGCTGCCGGTCAACGCGCCGCTGGTGTTCGACATCTTCGACACCTGGACGGGCCGGGCCATCGGCGGCTGCACCTATCACGTGGCCCATCCGGGCGGGCGCAACTACGACACCTTCCCGGTCAACACGAACGAGGCCGACGCCCGCAGGCTTGCACGCTTCGAAAAGTTCGGGCACACGCCCGGAAGCTATTGGCCCGCGACCGAGCGCCCCCATCCGGAATTCCCCATGACACTGGACCTGCGCCGCGCACCTGGGCTTTGATGACCGGAATCGGTCCCTGCTCCGGGGGCCGGCCCGACCCTGTGGACAGGAAACACGATCGTGAGAAAGTGGCGGCCGGACGGCCGCAGACGCACATTCGGCCTTGTTGAAGGCTATGAGCCGCCGGAGGGCGTCGCCGACGAGCTGTTGAAGCCCGACGGGTCGCTGCGGCCTGTCTGGACCCCGCTGATCAATCACCTGTCGCAATTGCCGCCCGACGCGCTGGCCCAGCGGTTCGCCCGCGGCGACCAGTACCTGCGCGACGCCGGTGTCTATTACCGCCAGTATTCCGACACCGGATCGACCGAACGGGCCTGGCCGCTCAGCCACATGCCGGTGGTGATCGGCCAGGACGAATGGACCGAACTGGCCGAAGGCATCGCCCAGCGGGCCAACCTGCTGGAAGACGTCATCGCCGATCTGTATGGCGAGGCGAAGCTGGTCAAATCCGGCGCCATCCCCGCCCAGCTGGTCGCGCAGAACCCCGAATGGCTGCGCCCCATCGTCGGGATCAGGCCGCAATCTGGGCATTTCCTGCATTTCGTCGCGTTCGAACTGGGCCGGTCCCCCGATGGCAGCTGGTTCGTGCTGGGCGACCGGACGCAGGCGCCTTCGGGGGCCGGTTTCGCGCTGGAAAACCGGATGGCCACGGCGCGGGTGTTCCACGATTATTACCCAAAGGCCCATATCGAACGGCTGGCCGGTTTCTTCCAGCTGTTCCGCTCGGCCCTGAACGACCAGCGCCACGACGCCGAAGGCCGCGTCGCGATCCTGACGCCGGGCCAGAACACCGACACCTATTTCGAACATTCCTACATCGCCCGCTACCTGGGTGTGATGCTGCTGGAATGCGAGGATCTGAAGGTCATCGACGGCCGCCTGATGGTGCGCACGATCAACGGGCTGGAGTCCGTCAGCGTGCTGTGGCGGCGCCTGGACAGCCGCTTTGCCGATCCGCTGGAACTGGACGAAGACAGCGCCCTGGGCACGCCCGGCATGGTGGGCGCCCTGCGCAGCGGTGCCGTGAGCATGCTGAACTGCCTCGGATCCGGCGTGCTGGAGGCGCGCGCGCTGATGGCCTTCCTGCCGCGAATCTGCCGGGAGCTGACGGGCCAGGAACTGAAGCTGCCCAATATCGCCACCTGGTGGTGCGGCCAGGACAGCGAACGCCAGTACGTGCGCGAGAACCTTGAACGGATGATGATCGGCCCGGCGCTTTCGACCAAGCTGCCCTTCGACATCGATGCCTCCACCGCATTGGGCGGCAAGTTCCGCAGCGCGGCGCAGGTCCCGATCGGCGACTGGCTGGAAACCGAAGGATCGCGGCTGGTGGGCCAGGAAGCGGTGACGCTGTCGACCACCCCCGCCCTGATCGACGGCAAGCTGGTGCCGCGCCCCGTCATCGTCCGTGTCTTCGCCGCCCGCACGCGCGACGGCTGGACCGTGATGCCGGGCGGCTACGCCCGCATCGGGCGCACCGAAGACCCCACCGCGCTGGCCATGCAGGACGGCGGATCGGTCGCCGATGTCTGGGTCGTCTCCGAAACCGAGGTCGAACGCCCCACGCTTGCCGATACCGACGCCACGCCGTTCGTCCGCCGCCTGCCCGGCCGCCTGCCGGCGCGCGCCGCCGACAACCTCTTCTGGCTGGGCCGCTACGTCGAACGCGCCGATTTCGCCCTGCGCCTGCTGCGTGCCTACCACCTGCGCCATACCGAGGCCGGCCCCGTCGCCACGCCGCTGCTGACACGGGTCGAACCCTTCATCCAGCGCCTCGGCCACCCGGTCGACACGGCCATCCCCGACAGCCTGATCGACCTCTTCGAGCAGGCCCGAAACTGCGCCACCAAGGTGCGCGACCGGTTCTCGACCGACGGCTGGACGGCGCTGGACGAACTGGCCGAAACCGCGCGCGCGCTCAGCGACGAGGGCACGATCGAAGTCGACGCCAGCCGCCAGCTCAGCCAGTTGCTGCGCCAGCTCGCCGGGTTCACGGGCCTGGTCTATGACAACATGTTCCGCTTCGCGGGCTGGCGGTTCCTGGCCATGGGACGGGCTTTGGAACGGGCGTCGCTGATGACCACGCTGCTGACCGAATTCTCGGATAAAGACGCCCCGCCAGGCAGTTACGACCTGGCGATCGAGGTCGGCGACAGCGTGATGACCCACCGCCGCCGTTATTCGGTGGACGTCACCCGAAACACCGTGGTGGACCTTCTGGCGCTGGATACGGACAACCCGCGGTCGGTGATCTTCCAGATCAGCCAGCTGCACGAACAACAGGCCCAGATCCACCCCCAGGACGGGCACAACATGTCCGAGGCCGCGCGCCTGATCCTCAAGCTGGAAACCCGACTGGCAGTGTCCACGCCCGAAGCCGTGACCACCCGGCATTTCCACGAGATGCAGGCCGAGATCCACGGGATCTCGGACGCGCTCAGCCAGCTGTACTTCGACTGAGGCGGGATCAGATGAGCGTCCTCTACGACATCCGCCTGACGATCCGCTACAGCTACCAAAGCCCGGCCGGCGCCAACCGCACGGTGCTGCGGATGCAGCCGTTGACGGGACCGGATCAGCGTCTGGTGTCGGGCCATGTTTCCATCGACCCCCAACCGGACTTTCGCGACGACGGACAGGATTTCTTCGGCAACGCCCGCACCGAGGTCGCCTACGACGGGCAGCTCAGCGAATATGCCTTCCGCTTCGCCGGTCGCGTCGAACGCAGCTTTGATCCCGGAGAGTTCGATTTCTCCTGCCCGCTCGACAACTTGCCCCGCGAGGTGGCGGAAGTCCAATCGCTGGTCCCGGCCTCGCCGCACCATTTCCTGGGCACCTCGCCCCGGATCCGCCACTGTCCCGACATCGCGGCCTTCACCCGCGCGCTGATCGTCCCGGGGCTGACCACGCTCGAAGCGGTGACCCGGGTGTCCGCCGCGCTCCACCACGAGATCGCCTTTGATCCGACGGCAACGGATGTCACCACCTCTCCGGCCGAGGCGTTCCAGGCGCGGCGCGGAGTCTGCCAGGATATCAGCCACATCATGATCACGGCGCTCAGATCCCTGGGGATTCCAGCGGGTTACGTGTCAGGCTTCCTGCGCACCGAACCGCCCGAGGGCGAAGCGCGGCTGGAAGGGGCGGATGCGATGCACGCCTGGGTGCGCGCCTGGTGCGGCACGGAAATGGGGTGGGTCGAGATCGATCCGACCAACGACATGCGCGTGGCCGAGGACCATATCAGCGTCGCCGTCGGGCGGGATTATTCGGATGTGGCGCCGGTGAAGGGCTCGCTGAGGACGGCCGGGCTGCACATGACCAGCCACAGCGTGGACGTGGTGCCGGTGGACTGATCGGGGGCGCTGCCCCCGTCCTCCGTTGGAGGACTCCCCCGAGGGTATTTGGACCAAGAAGAAGATATTGGCCGTTTTGCACAAAACGCGCCACGCGGTTTGTCCATTTTGTACCGATGGTCAGGGGCGCCAACTGCTGCTTCTTTCTCTTTCCAAATACCCCTGTCCTGCCCCCTCCGCCCCGCGCGACGTCCGGCAAGGGATCAGTCGTCCAAGATCGCCACGGCGCGGGTGAAGCCGGCCGAGGCGGCGCGGATCTTGAAGGGGAAGGCGGAGACCAGGAAGCCGGTGGCGGGAAGCTGATCGAGGTTGGCGAGTTTTTCGATCTGGCAATAGCCGCGGTCCATGCCGGCGCGGTGGCCTTCCCAGATCAGCGCGGCGTCGCCGGTTTCGGCGTAGGCCCGCGCGGTGTGGGTGAAGGGGGCGTCCCAGGACCAGGCGTCGGTGCCGACCATGCGCACGCCGTGGTCGGTGAGGTAATTGGTCGCTTCGCGGCCCATGCCGCAGCCGCGGGCCAGGAAGTCGGGCTGGCCATAGCGGGCGCCGGCGGCGGTGTTGACCAGGACGATGTCGAGCGGGCGCAGGGTGTGGCCGATGCGGGCGAGTTCGGCCTCGACCTGGGAGGCGGTGACGACGTGCCCGTCGGGCAAGCCGCGGAAGTCGAGTTTGACGCCGGGGCCGAAGCACCAGTCAAGCGGGACCTCGTCGATGGTGATCGCGCGCTGCCCGCCGTCCATGGTGGAATGGTAATGGTACGGCGCGTCGACATGGGTGCCGTTGTGGGTGGAGATTTCCAGCCGTTCGACCGCCCAGCCTTCGCCGCCCGGAAGGTCGTCGGCCGTGAGGCCGGGAAAGAAAGACGTGATCTGGTCCGCCGTCTGGTCATGGGACAGATATTCGATCCGGGGCAGCATCATCGGCGGGTCCGAGGCGATGCCCGTTTCCAGCGGAACGGAGAGGTCGACGAAGCGGCGGGGCATGGGGGTGTCTCCGGCAGGTTATTCGGCGGGGTCGTCTTCGAAGAAGGGTTCGATCAGGTCCGGGCCCGAGGCGCGGTTGGAATTCACCTTCGGGTCGACGCGGTAGACGTCCAGCAGGTCTTCGGGACCGGGCTGCATGAGGCGGGCGGCGCCCTTGCCGTCTTCGCCCAGCCAGAGCGGCCAGTCGGAGGGATCCAGGATCAGCGGCATGCGGTGGTGGATCCGCGACATCGCTTGCGAGGCGGCGGTGGTGACGATGGCGCAGGTGGGTTGGCGCGCCTCGTCCTTTCCCCAGTCCTGCCAGACGCCCCCGAAGGCGATGGACGCGCCGTCGCGGCGGTGGATGTACCAGGGCAGACGGTTGCCGTTCGCGTCCTTGGTCCATTCATAGAACCCCGTGGCCAGGATCAGGCAGCGGCGGTCGCGGCAGGCGGATTTGAAGGCGGGTTTTTCGGCGATGGTTTCGGCGCGGGCGTTGATCAGCAGGGGGCCGCCGTTTTCGGCCTTGTACCAGTGCGGCAGGAACCCCCAGCGCATCGGGATCAGGATGCGCCCCGTCTGGGCCGTGCGGACCACGTGCACGCTGTTGGTGGGGCAGACGTTGTAATTGGGCACGGTGGGCAGGTTGTTGGCGGGCCGCGCCGCGAAGAGCTGGGCCATGGCGTCGGGCGGCAGGGTTACGGCGAAACGTCCACACATGGGGCGGAGGTTAGACCGGGACGGGAGGCTTGGGAATGGGGGTTGGGGCCCTTGTCATCCGGGCAGATCGATGCGGCGAAACGTGTCTGGATAGTCGAGCACCAGACCGGCCGCGTCGATGTCAAGTTCGGCGGTGAAGCCGCGGAACAAGCCCTCGTAGAGATACCGGCGATCCGGTTGCAGGCAGGTGTAGCGCTGTTCTGCACGTCGGGGCAGGAACGCCCCGTCAATCTGATCGGGGAGCGGGACGTAGGCAACGTCGATGTCCCGGCTTTCCTGCGCGCCGAGCCGCAGGCGCTTGATCGGCAGCGTGTTCGTGGCCGGCGTGATGCCGATGTCGACGTCGATGCACCCGTCAAGCGCGGGCACGTCCCGGTGCCCGATCAGGTCGTGCCAGGTCCCTTCGCCATCGGCCTCCATGTGCAGGCATGGGCCACCGACGTAGTCGACGCGCAATTCGCGGGTTCTGAAATCCGTGTCGGTGCGCACGATGTAATGCCCGCCGTAGATGCCATGCCGGGTTCCGGCGACGACACCTTCAAGGAGCAGGCCGTCGTCATCCTGCCGGCACAGGCAATGTTCAAGCCCGCGACCATTCCAATCCTGCCACCATGCCACAGCCATCGCCTTGCCAATCCTCCGGGACCCCTGCGGTAAGCGTATGAACCCGGCGCAGGGCCGTAAAGGGAATTGCCCGGCGGGGCGCGCCTGGACTGGCGACAGGTTTCCGGGTGCCGTGAGAACCGGCGGCGGGCACGCTCAGCCGGTGATCGACAGCGTCATGGGCGACACGCCCCGCGTCCCCGACAGCCCCTTGAGGTCGGGCGGATCGCCGATCATCGACATGGAAGGCCAGGTGGTGGCCAGCGCCTTCAGGGCTTCTTCCAGTTCGACGCGGGCGAGGGCTTCGCCCAGGCAGCGGTGGGGGCCGGCGCCAAGGGCCGGGGTGTGGCGGGGGTGGTCGGTGCGGGTAATGTCGAAGCGGTCGGGGTCGGCATACACGTCGGGATCGCGCAGGGCGGCGACGAGGTTCGGCGACAGGATCGTGCCCCTGGGGATGTGCACGTCGTCGAGGGTGAAATCGCGGATCGCCACGCGGCCCAGGCCGCCGACGACGGGGTCGTAGCGGAGCGCTTCTTCGACCGCGGGGGCGGCCCAGCATTCGGGGTCGGCGCACAGCATGGCCCATTGGGAGGGGTGATCGAGCAGGCGGCGCAGCGCCATGGCGAGCTGGGCGCGGGTGGTGTCGGAGCCGCCGAAGATCACGGTGACGATCTGCACGCGGATTTCGGTTTCATCCAGGGTGTCGCCGGCATCGCGCACGAAGCGGGACAGGAAATCGTCGCGCGGGTCGGCGCGGTGGCGGGCGATCAGGTCGCAGACATAGGCGTTGAGGTCCTGCAGGTCGGTGACGGCGTCGGCCAGCACCTGGGCGTCGCGGTTCTGCAGGACGCGGATGGCGGAATAGACCAGTTCGGCGAAATGGCGGGCTTCGGCCGGGGGCACGCCCAGGACGTCGGCGATGACGCGGGCCGGGAGGGGGCCGGCGATCTGGGTCAGGACATCGACCTGCGGGCCGGACCGGGCGGCATCGGCCAGAAGCGCATCGACCGTGTCGCGGATTTGCGGGCGCAGGGCGCGCATGAGGGGGAAGGCGAAGGTGCGGGCAAGCGCGCCGCGGCGGCGCTTGTGCGCATCGCCGTTGGAGGTGAGCAGCGAATGGGAGAAGAAGTCCCACGCCGGGGGTGCCTTGATCCCACGCGCCACGAGGGTTTCGGTTTCGATCTGGCGGGTCACGTCGTCGCTGAGGATGGCGAAAAGCATCCGCTGCGGGAAGGTGTGGACGATGCCGACGCTGTCGCGGGCGATGGGGCCCTGCGCCCATTGGGCGCGCACGTGGTCGAGGTCGCTGACCCCGGGCGCGCGTCTGGCAAAGAGCGGCAGGTCCTTCGGGCCCAGCCGGGTGTGTGTCGTGTCCGCCATTGTGTCCTCCGGTCCAGCGGGCTTTGGACTTTGTCGCGTCGCCCGTCGGGATGGTTCAAAGACAGGCGGCGCGCCCCGGTCGGGACGCGCCGCCGACACCCCTTGCGGGGCATCCTAGCAGAGGACACCGGCCCGGCGGCCGGTGACCTGACGTTTCACTTCACGGAAATCCGGCCGTCCTTGTAGGGCGTGTAGGGCGAATTCGCGGCAAGGTATTCCGCCGTCACGTCGGCCAGGTCGGGGCCGAAGTCATAGGCGTTTTCGGCGTCGATGAACATCTTGTAGCCGTCGCCGCCATTGCGGACGTAGTTGTTGGACACCACGCCGTAGGTCTTTTCCATGTCCAGCGGCGCATCGCCCACCATGACCGACACCACGCGGCTGCCCGGTTCGGCGGCGGGATCGAAGACATAGGTCATGCCCGCGACCTGCGGGAAGCGGCCGGCGCCTTCTTCGAGCTGCGACAGGCCGTTTTCAAGCGCTTCGGTCAGCACCGCGCCGGTGACCTGGAAGGTCGAAAGCGTATTCTGGAACGGCAGCACGGTCAGCACTTCGCCCATGGTCACGGGGCCCGCGTCGATGGACGCGCGGATGCCGCCGCCGTTTTCGATGGCGATCTCGATGCCCTGGTCCTTGACGCGGTCCAGCATGGCGTCGGCGATCAGGTTGCCCATGGCGCATTCGGTGGACCGGCATTCCTCGCGCACGCCGACGATTTCGGTCGCGGTTTCGGCGACGACCTTCTGGCGGACCTCTTCAAGCGGCTTGGCCAGTTCGGCGATGCGCGACACGGTGGCCGCGTCCTCGGTGACGGCGGCGTCCATGATGATCGGCTCGCCCGTGGCCGAGACGATCTTGCCGTCGTCATCGAAGACCACGTTCAGTTCGCCCAGGAACTTGCCGTAGGCATAGGCCGACACGATCGCGGTGTCGTTCACCATGGTCGGGTACGGGCCTTCGGCATTGTCGGCGGTGTTGGACAGGAAGGTGTTGGTGTGCCCGCCCACGATCACGTCGACGCCGGTGGTTTCGGCCGCGACACGCTTGTCGACGCCATAGCCCGAATGGCTGAGCACGATGATCTTGTTGACGCCCTCGGCGGTCAGCTTGTCGACTTCGCCCTGCACGGCCGCGACCGGGTCGGTGAAGGTGACATTGGGCCCAGGGCTGGCCAGTTCGTCGGTATCCTGGGGCGTCAGGCCGATCAGTCCGATCTTTTCGCCGTTCTTCTCGATCACGGTCGATTTCATCAGCGTATCGGCCAGCATCTCTTCGCCCGAGACATCGGCGTTGGACATCAGCACCGGGAAGTCGACCGCATCCATGAAGCCGCGCAGGACTTCGGGGCCGTCGTCGAATTCGTGGTTGCCCACGGTCATCGCGTCATAGCCGAGCTTGTTCATCATCTCGGCCGCGGCCTTGCCCTTGTAATAGGTGTAGAACAGCGTGCCCTGGAACTGGTCGCCACCATCCACCAGGATCGAATTGTCCGACCGCGCGCGCGCCTCTTCCACGGCGGTCACCAGGCGGGCGGAACCGCCAAAGCACTTGCCCTCGGTATTGTCCTCGGCGGAACAGCCGCTGTCGTACTTGCTGATGGGTTCGAAACGCGAATGGAAATCGTTGGTGTGAAGAATGGTCAAAGCGTAGTCGGCCGCTGCGGGCAGCGCACCGATCGACAGAAAGGCACTGGCCAGGGCCACGTAAGACGTGCGCATGAGAATCCTCCGTATGCAGACACTTTGATTACATCAGCCGCTTTCCGTCACGAATTCAAACAGCTTTTGTAACAGAACGGTGACTATTGCACCCAGGACCGCAGCAGCGCATGCGCCATGGGCCCGGTGTCGCAATCCAGCTGCCCGGTCAGCTGGTGCAGCCAGGCCAGGCCCATCACCGCACGCCCCATGTCGCGGACCGGCACGTCGCCCGACAGCTCGCCGCGCCGCGCCGCACGGTCGAAAATCTCTTCCAGCGCATCCAGCCGGTCCTCGCGGTAGGCCTGCAGCGCCTCGAGCACGTCGGGGTCGGCCTGGGCGGCGGCGATGATGTGGCGGAACATCCGGCCCTCGGGGCGGGACCAATGCGCGAAAAGCAGGCGCAGTACCTCGCTCACATCCCCCTGAAGCGTGCCGGTGTCGGGGTAGCCGTCAAAGGGTTTCTGGCGGTGATAGGCGGCCATCAGCAGCGCACCGCGCGTCGGCCACCAGCGGTACAGCGTTGCCTTGCCGGCCCGCGCGCGCCGCGCCACGGCCTCCATCGTCAGCCCGTCGAACCCCTTTTCGGACAGGATCGCGGCGGCCGCGTCCAGGATGGCCGCCTCGGTCTCGGGGTTGCGCCGGGCGCCGATGGATTTGCGGGCTTCGGTCATGGGACCCTCCGTGCTTCTTGCCGCGTGCCGCAGACCTATACCCTCTTTACCGGGATCGCCAAGCCGATATATAAACGGAACGTATCGTTCAGTACGGAACATCCGCATGACTCCTCCCCCCGCTCCGCGCCGCCACCGGCTGGCGTTCTTCGTCTTTGTCGGCGTCTATCCCCTGGTCACGACGCTGATCTACCTGATCGGGTCGATCACCCCGGGCTGGCAGGTCTGGCACCGGACCCTGGTGCTGGTTCCCGTCGTGGTCGTGGCGATGATCTGGTGCATCATCCCCACGATCCATCGCCGGCTGGGCCATCTTCTGTGACCCGGCGGGCGTCGGTCGGCAACGCTTGGGATTGACCGGCGGGGGTTTTGGCGGCATGGGCAAACCATGCTGATCTACAAGATTTTCCGCCGCCCCGAATGGGACATGCTGGACGCGCAGGGCCAGACCGCCGGCGCGCCGGTGGATCTGGCCGACGGGTTCATCCATTTCTCGACCCGGGACCAGGCCCGCGAGACCGCCGCGAAGCATTTCGCGGGGGTCGACGACCTGGTGCTGGCGGCGCTGGACGCCGAGGCCCTGGGCGAGGCGCTGAAATGGGAACCCTCGCGCGGTGGCGCGCTGTTCCCGCATCTCTACCGCGTGCTGAAACGCTCCGAGATCGCCTGGACGGCCCCCCTGCCGCTGCGCGACGGCGTGCATGATTTCCCGGAAATGCCATGAGTGCGAGACCATGAGTTCGATACTGGAACAGGCGGGGCTTGCGGTCCTGCGGCGGATGGATCCGGAAACCGCCCACGGGCTGGCGCTGAAGGCGCTGGCCTCGGGGCTGGTGCGCCCCGACGCGCCGGTGCGCTCGCCGCGTCTGGCCACGCGGCTGGCCGGGCTGGACCTGCCCAATCCGCTGGGGCTGGCGGCGGGGTTCGACAAGAACGCCGGCGCCATCGGGCCGCTGACCCGGTCGGGCTTCGGTTTCGTGGAACTGGGCGGCGTCACCCCCCGGCCGCAGCCGGGCAACCCCAGGCCACGGCTGTTCCGGCTGACGCAGGACCAGGCGGTGATCAACCGCTTCGGGCTGAATTCCGACGGGGCCGAGGCGCTGGCCGCCCGGCTGAAGGCGCGTGCACCCGGCGGTATCGTCGGCCTGAACCTGGGCGCCAACAAGGACAGCACCGACCGGGCCGCCGATTACAGCACGCTGATCGAAATCTGCGGGCCGTACCTGGATTTCGCAACCGTCAACGTGTCCTCGCCCAATACCGAAAAGCTGCGCGACCTGCAGGGCAAGGCGGCCTTGACCGCGCTGCTGCGCGGCGTGATGGACACCCGCGCGGCGCTGGAACGCCCCCTGCCCGTCTTCCTCAAGATCGCGCCCGACCTGGACCGCGCCGACCTGGACGACATCGCCGAGGCGGCGCGCGAAACCGGGGTCGACGCGATCATCGCCACCAACACCACCGTGTCGCGCGACGGGCTGACCAGCCCCGAACGGGTGGAAACCGGCGGGCTGTCGGGCGCGCCGCTGTTCGAACCCTCGACGCGGGTGCTGGCCTACCTGTCGCACATCACCCAGGGCGACATTCCCCTGATCGGCGTCGGCGGGATCTCCTCGGCCGATGACGCCTATGCCAAGATCCGCGCCGGGGCCTCGGCGCTGCAGCTCTATTCGGCGCTGGTCTACAAGGGGCTGGGCCTGGTGACCCGGATCAACCGCGGCCTCGACGCGCTGCTTGAACGCGACGGCTTTGCCAATGTCTCCGAGGCGGTGGGTACCAACCGCGAGGACTGGCTGTGAGCGACGCGATCATCTGGCACAACCCGCGCTGCACCAAGTCGCGCGAGACGCTGAAGCTGCTGCAGGACAAGGGCGTGACGGTCACCGAACGCCGCTACCTCGAAGACGCCCCCTCCGAATCCGAACTCCGCGATGCGCTCGCCCTGCTGGACCTGCCCGCCATAAAACTGATGCGCACCGGCGAGGCCGAATTCAAGGCCCAGGGCCTCACCAGCGACAGCGACGAGGCCACCCTGGTCGCCGCGATGGCACGGACGCCCAGGCTGATCGAACGCCCCGTGGTCTTCGCCAACGGCAAGGCCGCGCTCGGCCGCCCGCCCGAAGCGGTGCTTCAGATCCTCTGACCGGCCTGCTGCTTCTTTCTCTTCAAAAATACCCCGCCCGCCGGCCCGCCAGGGGGCCGGCGGCCGGATCAGGCGACCGTCGCCTCCAGCCGCGGATACCGCCGCGCCAGGGTCAGCGCACGGCTCAGGTTCAGCACCATCAGCGCCAGCCACAGCCCGTGATTGCCCAGCCACGGCAGGCAGATCGCCAAAGCCACCGCATAGATCGCCACCGCCTCGAGCATCGCCAGCAGCATCTGCCGGGTCCAGGTCGCGCCGATGAAGATGCCGTCGTACATGTACGACCCCACGCTCGCCAGCGGCGCGATGGCGAGCCAGGGCAGGTAGACGCGCGCCTCGGCCCGCACGCCTTCGGCGGTGGACATCAGGTCGATGATCATCCCCCCACAGGTCCAGTAGACCAGCCCCAGCAGCACTGCGCCCCCCACGCCCCATTGCGATGCGATCAGCGCGGCGCGGCGCAGCGCGGCGCGGTTGCGGGCGCCGACGGCGGTGCCGACCAGCGCCTCGGCCGAGAAGGCGAAGCCGTCAAGCGCGTAGGCGGTGATCTCCAGGAACTGCACCAGCACCTGGTTGGCGGCCAGCGTCACGTCGCCCAGGTCGGCGGCGAGGAACAGGAAAGTCATGAACGACCCGGTCAACAGGATCGACCGCACCATGATGTCGCCGTTGACCTGCATCATCCGCTTCAGCCGCACCGGATCGAAGACCCGGGCCCAGTCGCACCATTGATGCCCGGCAAAGGCCGGACGGCACAGCCACAGCCCCAGCGCCAGCCCGGTCCATTCGGCGAACAGCGTCGCGGTGGCGACGCCGCCGACTCCCCACCCCAGCCCCAGCACGAACCACAGGTCCAGCACGATGTTCAGACCGTTCATCCAGAACTGCAGCACCAGAACGCCGCGCGTGCGCTCCATCCCGATCAGCCAGCCGGTGACGGCATAGATCCCGATCGCCGCCGGCGCGCCCCAGATGCGGATCGACAGGTACTGGCGGGCCAGCGATTCGACCTCGTCCGAGGCCGGCGACAGGGCGAAGGCGGCCTGGAAGACCAGCGCCTGAGCGATGACAAGCACCACGCCCCCCAGCGCGCCGATCATCAGGCCGCGGGTCAGCAGCGCACCGGTTTCGGCCGCGTCCCCTGCCCCCTTGGCCTGGGCCACCATCCCGGTGGTGCCCATGCGCAGGAAGCCGAAGATCCAGTAGACCGCCGACAGGATCACCGCGCCGATGCCCACGGCGCCGATCGGCGCGGCCAGGCCGATCTGGCCGACGACACCGGTGTCCACCGCGCCCAGGATCGGCACGGTGGCATTGGACAGCACGATGGGCACCGCGATCTGCAGCACCCGGCGGTGTGTAATCGCCCCACCCGGCGCGGTCGCGTCAGTCACCTTTGGTCTCGTCCCCCTGGGTGGCCAGCTGGGGCATCATGAAATGCCCCGTCGCCTGGGCGAACAGGCGGTCGTGGTTGTCCTGCCAGGCCGATACGTTGACCGAGGCGTAGCGCCGCCCGCGCCGCACGATCCGCGCCCGCGCATAGGCGTCGCGCGGCAGGCCCGAGCGCAGGTAATCGACCGTCAGGTCGATGGTCTTGGGCATGCGCGGCAGATCCCCCGCCACCAGCCGTTCGACATCCAGCGCGCCGCTTTCCAGGTCGTCCCACAGCGCGGCCCAGCCCAGCGAGATGATCGCCGTCACCTCGAGGAAGGCCGCCGTGACGCCGCCGTGGATCGCCGGCAGGAACGGGTTGCCGATCAGGTCCTCGGAGAAATGCAGCACGCCGGTCAGTTCATCGCCGCGCCGGTCGAAGGAGATGTCGAGGAAGCGGATATAGGGCACCCCGTCCACCAGCGCCTTCAGCGCGGCGTCGCGGCGTTGCTTGATCACCTGGACGGGTTCGGGAGGACGGCGCGCCATCAGCGGAGCTCGGCGGTGAAGGAGCCGGCGGCGCTGGCCACGGGCACGTCGGTGCGGTCGTCGACGGCCTGGGCGCGCACGAAGGCGACGGACCGGGTGACGTGATAGCATTCGGCGGTGGCGATCAGGGTCTGGCCCGGGGTCGCGGCCCGCATGTAGTCGATGCGCAGGTCGATCGTGGCGGTCTGGCCGGGCTTGGCCGGGTGGCTCATCACCGCGGCGCCACAGCAGGTGTCCAGCATCGCCGAGACCGCGCCGCCATGGATCACGCCGGTCTTGGGATCGCCGATCAGCTTTTTGTCATATGGCATTGATATCACGGCCTTGCCGGCTTCGATGTGAACAAGCTGAAGGCCAAGCGCACGGGCATGAGGAATGGCTTCTATGAACTGGCGAGCGATCTTGGAAATTTCGTCCATAAGGCGAGCTCCTGCTAAGTTGGGATCTTTGTGGCCCCTCATCGCGTTCAAGAGCAAGCCCGAGTGTTGCGTCCACCGAATGGACCGCATAGATTTCCGGCAAAGGGGAGTGGGGTCTGCATGACGGACAAACGTTTGTCATTCAAGGAAATGTGCACGGAATTCGAGGTCACGCCGCGAACTCTGCGCTACTACGAGTACATCGAACTGCTGACGCCGGAGCGCGAAGGCCGGTCCCGTTTCTACGGGCCGCGCGAACTGGCCCGCATGAAACTGATCATGCGGGGACGGCGGTTCGGGTTTCAGCTGGAAGACATCCGCCAGTGGCTGACGATCTACGAACGCGACGGCACCGACGTGCAGATGCGGACGTTCATCGAAATGGCCGACCGGCAGCTGGGGGCGCTGGTCGAACAGCGCAGCCAGCTGGACGAGGCGATCGACGAGCTGACGCGCCTGCGCGACGAAACGCAATCGTCGCTGCCCTGAGAGTCGCTGACCTGAGAGCCGCTGACCTGAGAGTCGGGGCGCTGAAAGTCGGGATGGCGGAGGCCGGTTGCGGGCCCCTGCCCTGACGCGGATTGGCGCCAGCTTGTCGTGATTTCCACAAGGAATGTCGGGTCCGGACCAAGGTCGTCAGGGGCCCGGTTCGGACGTGCGAAAGTGCCGCAACGTCATATTCGAATTTTGGGGAAATAGGCTGGTGCATTCCATTTGCGAAAGCGCTAACAGCGCCGCTCTGACGCTGGGTCAGATCAACGAAACGTAAGGAAATCCGGACCTCACGTCAGGCCGGGATGCCCCTATGTCACGTCGGTCGCCGTCACCGAGAGGTTGACGTGACATGATCCAACGTCAACTTAGTGCTGACGTGACGTCCCGCTTACGTAAACTTGGGACCCATGTTGTAACCGCTTCAACCAAGCGTGGATGGAGGCACCGGCCCCCGTCCGCCAGGATAAGAAAAAATGACAAACGACACGATGACGATCCGTGAAATGTGCGATGCGTTCGAGGTGACCCCGCGAACCCTGCGCTTCTACGAATCGAAGGAACTGCTGTTCCCGCTGCGCCTTGGACAGAAGCGTCTGTTCACCAAGCGCGACCGGGCCCGGCTGAAGCTGATCCTGCGCGGCAAGCGCTTCGGGTTCAGCCTGGAAGACATCCGGCAGCTGCTGGACCTGTACCACATCGGCGACCAGCAGCAGACCCAGCTGGTGCGCACCTACGACCTTGCCTGCGATCGTCTGAAGGCCCTGGAAGCCGAACGGGCCGACCTGGACCGCAATATCGACGATCTGAAGGAACAGCTGAAATGGGGTGAGAAGATGATCGCCTCGTTGCAGACGCCCAAGAGGGCGGCCGAGTAAGACAGACACTTCGGGAGGACATTCATGCCCAGCTACACCGCGCCCACCAGGGACACCCAGTTCGTTCTGCACGACGTGCTGAAGGTGACCGAAGCCGGCATCCCCGGCTATGACGATCTGGATCCCGGTTTTACCGGCGCCATCCTGGAAGAGGCGGGCAAGCTGAGCGGCGAGGTGATCGCGCCACTGAACGTGGTGGGCGACACCGAGGGCTGCGTGCTGGAAAACGGCGTGGTCCGTACGCCCACCGGGTTCCGGGAGGCCTTCGAAGAGATGAAGGCCGGCGGCTGGACCGGCATCGATTTCCCCGAGGAATACGGCGGGCAGAACATGCCCTACGTCATGTCGACGGCGGTGGGCGAGTATTTCTCGGCCGCCAACCAGGCCTTTACCATGTACCAGGGGCTGACCCACGGGGCAGCCTCTGCGATCCTGGCCCACGGGACCGCGGATCAGAAGGCCACCTATCTTCCCAACATGGTGTCGTGCCACTGGACCGGCACCATGAACCTGACCGAACCCCATTGCGGCACCGACCTCGGGCTGATGCGCACCAAGGCGGAGCCGCAGGGCGACGGGACCTACAGGATCACCGGCCAGAAGATCTTCATCTCGGCCGGCGAACACGACATGGCCGAGAACATCATCCACCTTGTGCTGGCCAAGATCCCGGGCGGGCCGGACGGCATCAAGGGCGTGTCGCTGTTCATCGTGCCGAAGGTCCTGGTGAAGGACGACGGCAGCCTTGGCGCGCGCAACGGCGTGAGCTGCGGCAAGATCGAAGAAAAGATGGGCATCCACGGCAATTCGACCTGTGTCATGAACTATGACGGGGCCACCGGCTGGCTGCTGGGCGAAGAGCACAAGGGCATGCGCGCCATGTTCACCATGATGAACGAGGCACGCCTGGGCGTGGGCATGCAGGGCCTGGCCCAGGCCGACGCGGCCTACCAGAACGCGGTGGACTACGCCAAGGACCGGCTGCAGGGCCGCGACGTGACCGGGGCCAAGAACCCCGACGGCCCGGCCGACCCGCTGATCGTGCACCCCGACATCCGCCGGTCGCTGATGGACCAGAAAAGCTTTACCGAAGGCGCGCGCGCCTTTGCCCTGTGGGGCGCGGTGATGATCGACCGCGCGCACCGGATGAACGATGCGGACGCGGACGGAATGATTTCCCTGCTGACGCCGGTCATCAAGGGCTTCATGACCGACAAGGGCTACGAGAGCACGGTGCAGGCCCAGCAGGTCTATGGCGGGCACGGCTATATCGAGGAATGGGGCATGTCCCAGTTCACCCGGGACGCGCGGATCGCGATGATCTACGAAGGCGCGAACGGGGTGCAGGCGCTGGACCTGGTAGGGCGCAAGCTGGCCCAGCAGGGCGGCAAGCACGTGATGGCCTTCTTCGAACTGGTCAAGGGCTTCTGCAAGGACAATGCCGGGACCGACGAGGCCTATGTGAAAGGCTTCATCGAGCCGCTGAAGGTCGCGTCCAAGGACCTGCAGGCGGCGGGGATGTATTTCATGCAGAACGGCATGAAGAACCCCAACAACGCCCTGGCCGGATCCTATGACTTCATGCACATGTTCGGCCACGTCTGCCTTGGCCTGATGTGGGCGATGATGGGCAAGGCGTCGATGGACGCGCTGGCGGACGGTACCTCTGACGTCACGTTCCACGAGACCAAGCTGGCCACCGGACGCTACTACATGGCGCGACAGCTGCCGGCGACGGGCATGCACCTGGCGCGGATCCAGAGCGGGGCCGAACCGGTGATGGCGCTGGAGGCGGCGAACTTCTAAGGTTCCGGCATGATGGGTCAATGACCCATCCTACGCCAGACTCGAGAGGACCCAGGATGCCGAAGCGCTTTCGCCTGACCCGCCGCTTTCCGGTCGCCATGACCGAAGACGGATACCGCCGGCTGAAGCGCTTCGCGACCGACGCGGGACTGGACGAGGGCGAGGCGCTGAGCTTTCTCTTCGAACATTTCGACAGCGTGACGGACACCGACGCGCTGACGCACCGATTGCGGCTGTTCAACTCGGAACTGGACGAGCGCAAGCGCTGAAAACGACCGGGACTGTGGAGGAACCGGCGGAGAAACCGGGGGGAGGAACGGACATGAGGGACCAGGCAGAGACAGGCGCCGGCTGGATGACGGACGAGCACCGCATGCTGGCCGAGTTGACGCAACAGTTCATCACCCGCGAATGGGCGCCGCATTTCGCCCGCTGGCGCAAGCAGGGCAAGATGGACAGGTCGACCTGGACCGAGGCCGGCGCGCTGGGGCTGCTGTGCCCGTCCCTGCCCGAGGAATACGGCGGCCCGGGCGGCGATTTCGGCCACGAGGCGGCGATCCTGATCGAGATGACCCGCGCCAACCTGGCCAGCTGGGGCTACCCGATCCACGGACCCATCGTGGCCCATTACATCCTAGCCTACGGCACCGAGGACCAGAAGCGGCGCTGGCTGCCGAAGATGGTCTCGGGCAAGATGGTGGGTGCGCTGGCGATGACCGAGCCTTCGGGCGGGTCGGATGTGCAGAACCTGAAGACGCGCGCGGTGCGGGACGGCAATGCCTACCGGCTGTCGGGGCAGAAGACCTTCATTTCCAACGGCCAGCATGCGGACCTGATCATCGTGGCGGCCAAGACCGATCCTTCGCAGGGGGCGAAGGGCGTGTCGCTGGTGGTGGTCGAGACCGAAGGCGCACAGGGATTCACACGCGGACGCAACCTCGAGAAGGTGGGACTGCACGCGGCGGATACGTCCGAGTTGTTCTTCGACGACGTCGAGGTGGCGCCGGAGAACATCCTGGGCGGAACCGAGGGCCAGGGATTCTACCAGATGATGCGGCAGCTGCCCCAGGAGCGGCTGGCGATCGCCTGCACGGCGCAAGGCGCCATGGAAGGCGCGGTGGAGCGCACGATCGCCTATTGCAAGGACCGCGAGGCTTTCGGCGGGCCGCTGACCCAGTTCCAGAACACGCGGTTCAAGCTGGCCGAATGCCTGACCAACACCCGGGTTGCGCGGGCCTTCCTGGATGAATGCATCGCCGAGCACATGCACGGCGCACTGAGCGTCGAGAAGGCGGCCATGGCCAAGTACTGGCTGACAGACATGCAGGGCAAGGTGCTGGACGAATGCGTGCAACTGCACGGCGGCTATGGCTTCATGCAGGAATATGCAGTGGCCGAGATGTGGGCGGATGCGCGGGTTCAGCGGATCTATGGCGGGACCAACGAGATCATGAAAGAACTGATCGCGAGGGCGCTCTGATGCAGACGGCAGTGTTGGCGGAGAGTTTGGAATGCCTCCGGCGGAGGTATTTTGACCAAGAAGAAGACAGGACGTTTCTTCATGGTCCACCCCGCCGTGCGGCCCGACCGTCAGACGGAACGCAGGCCGGGCGGCGGGGCTTCTCCTTGGGCGGTCATCGGCTCCTCAGCCTGTACCGCACCCCCAATAAGACCCCATCATCCTTAACAGCGGCTTACCGGAAGGGCGCGACTGCTGCTTCTTCTTGGCAAAAATACCTAGATACGACATCTGCCCCACGCACTGCCCCCGGAGGTTCAGCCCCATGACCATCAAACTGTACTGCTTCGGCGAATCCGGCCATTCCTACAAGGCGGCCCTTGCCCTGCAATTCTGCGAGCTCGACTGGGAGCCGGTGAAGGTGGATTTCTTCAACGGCGAGACCCGGTCGCCCGAGTACCGCGCCACCGTCAACGAGATGGGCGAGGCGCCGGTGCTGGTGGATGGCGACGTCAGGCTGACCCAGTCGGGCGTCATCCAGCAATACATCAGCGACAAGACCGGCAAGCTGGGCGGCGACGGCATGGACAAGTACGAGGTCCTGCGCTGGGTGCTCTGGGACAACCACAAGCTCAGCTCCATCGCAGGGATGACGCGGTTCCTGATGAACTTCCTGCCCGAGGACAAGCAGCCCAAGGAAACCATTCCGTTCCTGCAGGGCCGGCTCAAGGCCGCCTACCAGGTGCTGAACGCGCACCTGGAGGGGCGCGACTGGATCGTCGGCAAGGACCTGAGCAATGCCGACCTGACCTGCTGCGGCTACCTCTATTACCCCGAGCCTTTCGGTTTCGACCGCAAGGACTGGCCCCATATCGACGCCTGGCTGACGCGGCTCAGCGAGCAGCCGGGCTGGAAACATCCCTACGATCTGATGCCCGGCAACCCATCCGACCGGGCCTGAAGGAGACCACGATGACCGACGCATATATCTATGACGCGCTGCGCACACCCCGCGGCAAGGGCCGCAAGGACGGCAGCCTGCACGAGATCACGTCCCTGAGGCTCTCCGCGCAGACCCTGAATGCCGTGAAGGCGCGCAACAACCTGGATGGTCACGCCGTCGAGGACGTGATCTGGGGCAATGTCACCCAGGTGATGGAACAGGGCGGCTGCCTGGCGCGGTCGGCGGTTCTGGCGTCCGACCTGGACGAATCCATCCCGGGGCTGGCGATCAACCGGTTCTGCGCCAGCGGAATGGAGGCCGTGAACCTGGCGGCGAACCAGGTCAAGGGCGGCGCGGGCGATGCCTATATCGCCGGGGGCGTCGAGATGATGGGCCGGGTGCCCATGGGCTCGGACGGGGCGGCGATTGCCGTGGATCCGTCTGTCGCCATGGACACCTATTTCGTGCCCCAGGGCATCAGCGCCGACATCATCGCGACGAAATACGGCTTCACCCGAGACCAGGCCGATGCGCTGGCGGTGGAATCCCAGCGCCGGGCCAAGATGGCCTGGGACGAGGGACGCTTTGCCAAGTCGGTGATCACGATCACCGACCAGAACGGCCTGCCGCTGCTGGATCACGACGAATACATGCGCCCCCAAACCGACATGCAGGCGCTTGGCGCGCTCAACGCGTCCTTCCAGCAGATGGGCGAGGTCATGCCGGGCTTCGACAAGGTGGCGCTGCTGAAATACCCGGAACTGGAACGGATCAACCACATCCACCATGCCGGCAATTCCAGCGGCATCGTCGATGGCGCCGCCGCGCTGCTGATCGGGAACAAGGCATTCGGCGAGAAATACGGGCTGACGCCGCGCGCGCGCATCAAGGCGACCGCCAAGATCGGTACCGATCCCACCATCATGCTGACCGGGCCGGTGCCGGTGACCGAGAAGATCCTGAAGGACAACGGCATGGAGATCGGCGATATCGACCTCTTCGAGGTGAACGAGGCCTTTGCCGCCGTGGTCCTGCGGTTCAGCCAGGCCTTTGGCGTCGATCCCGAGGTCATCAACGTCAACGGCGGGTCGATCGCCATGGGCCACCCTTTGGGCGCCACCGGCGCGATGATCATCGGCACCCTGCTGGACGAGCTGGAGCGGTCGGACAAGGAGACCGGGCTGGCGACGCTGTGCATCGCCTCCGGCATGGGTGCGGCCACGATCATCGAACGGGTCTGAGCCCGTGAAGCTCGACCTCGACAGGCTGGGGGCCGAGGCCCATCGGGACGCCGGAGAGCTGGGCGCGTATGAACGCGTCACGCTTGGCGATCCGGGTGGGCTGACTCAATACGGTGTCGCGGTCGAGACCCTGATGCCCGGGGCACGATCGTCGAACCGGCACTGGCATGCGCAGGAGGACGAATTCCTCTGGATGCTGGAGGGCACGGCCGTCGTCGTCGAAGAGCCCGGGGAATACGAGGTCGGTCCGGGGGATGCCGTCTGCTGGCCCAAGGGGGATCCCAACGGGCACATGCTGATCAACCGGTCCGACGCGCCCTGCCGGTTCCTGATCGTGGGCTGGCGTGCGGAAAACGACACCTGCACCTACCCCGACCTGAAGCGCACGCTGTACAACGACGGCCCGCGCTGGCGGCTGGTCGATGACGCGACCGGCACGATCATCAAGCAGGGGACCCGCTGAGGAGACCGCGACATGCCCAAGATCGACCTATCGACACTCGAGCTGCGCACCGGCTCGATCTATCCCGAACCCTATGCCACCGAGATGGCGGGCCGATCCTCGCTGCGGATCGGGGCCGCGGGCGGGCTGACGCAGTTCGGGGTGAACCTGGTGTTCCTGGAACCGGGGGCCGTGTCGTCGCTGCGCCACTGGCACCGGGCCGAGGACGAATTCGTGATGGTGACCGAAGGCACGCTGATGCTGCACCAGGACGATGGCGAAACCCAGATGACCCCCGGCGATTGCGCGACCTTCCCGGCCGGCGATCCCGACGGGCACCGGTTCATCAACCGCACCGACGCGCGCGCGGCCTTCCTGGTCGTGGGGTCGAAGGCGCCGGTGGAACTGGCCACCTATAGCGACGTCGACATGTTGATCGAGATCAAGGAGGGCCAGACTCGCATGACCTACAAGGATGGTTCTGACTGGGTGGGCCCACGGTGACCGCCCCTGTCCACGGACCCTCGTGCGGCCCGACCCTGCTTTCCTTGGGAAGCGGTCGGTTCGGCATGTCCGAAGCCGTCTTCTCCTGCGGGGAAGATCGCTTTGGGAGGAGGGCCGCGGGCATGACCCCGGACGAGTTCACGATCATCGAGCGCAACCTGACCCGTGCGCTGGTTTCAGGCGATTACGACCTGTACCGGTCGCTGGTGCATCTGCCGATCACGATCGTGCCGCGCGGCGGCGAGGTGCACGAGATACGCACCGATGCCGAGTTGCGCGAGGATTTCGACCTGTATGTCCGGGCCCTGGCGGCACAGCGGGTAAGCGACATCTATCGCCGCGTGCTGGGCATGTCCCAGATGGAAGAAGACTGGGTCGAGGTGACGGTGGAAACCCACCTTCTGGGCCTGTCCGGCCGCCTGGTCGATCCCTTTCACACCCAGTTCGTGCTGCGCCCCTACGACGGGATCTGGCGGATCGTGCTGATCCGCAGCTCGTTCGGGCATCTCAGATGGGCGCGCGGCCTGGCCCGGATCACCGACCAGGGCCGTTTCGAAGACTTTCACGAAGGGGACCGGTCGCTGACCGGCCGCCCTTTGACCCCCAATGAAGACGGAGACAGGAATGACTGATTTCACCATGGCCAAGGGCGACGATGGCGTCGCCGTGATCACCTGGGACGTGCCCGAGAAGTCGATGAACGTGATGTCGATGCACGGGCTGCGGGAGCTGAGCGACCTGGTCGACGACGCCCTGGCCGACGAGGCGGTCAAGGGCATCGTCATCACGTCGGGCAAGGACGGATCCTTTGCCGGCGGGATGGACCTGAACATCCTGGCGCGGATGAAGGAAGACGCCGGGGACGAGCCCGCCAGGGGCCTGTTCGACGGCATCATGCAGATGCATGCCCTGCTGCGCAAGATCGAGCTGGCGGGGATGGATTTCAAGACCAAGAAGGGCGGCAAACCGGTGGCCGCCGCCCTGCCCGGCACCGCCGCCGGCATCGGGCTGGAACTGCCGCTGGCCACGCACCGGATCTTCGTGGCCGACAACCCCAAGGCGCGCCTTGGCCTGCCCGAGATCCTGGTCGGCATCTTCCCCGGCGCGGGCGGCACCACGCGGCTGGTGCGCAAGCTGGGCGCGATGGGGGCGTCGCAATTCCTGCTGGAAGGCAAGATGGTCGACCCGAAGAAGGCGAAATCCGCCGGGCTGATCGACGAGGTGGTGACCGATCCGCTGGCCGCCGCGAAGGACTGGGTGCTGAACGCCAAGCCCGCCGACCTGGTCAAACCCTGGGACGCCAAGGGCTACAAGATGCCCGGCGGCGCGCCCTATCACCCCTCGGGTTTCATGACCTTCGTTGGCGCCAACGCCATGGTGCATGGCAAGACCCAGGGCGCGTTTCCCGCGCCCAAGGCGCTGCTGTCGGCGGTCTACGAAGGCGCGCTGGTCGATTTCGACACCGCGCTGAAGATCGAAGCGCGCTGGTTCACCAACGTGCTGATGAACCCGTCGTCGGGCGCGATGATCCGGTCGCTGTTCCTGAACAAGGAGGCGCTGGAAAAAGGCGCCGTGCGGCCCGCCGGCGTGCCGGACCAGAGCGTGAAGAAACTGGGCGTGCTGGGCGCCGGCATGATGGGCGCGGGCATCGCGCTGGTCTCGGCCCAGGCGGGGATCGAGGTCGTGCTGATCGACCGCGACCAGGCGGCCGCCGACAAGGGCAAGGCCTATGCCGAAACCTACGCCGACAAGGGCATCAAGCGGGGCAAGTCCACGCCCGAGAAGAAGGCGGCGATGCTGGACCTGATCACTGCCACCCCGGACCTGGACCAGCTGAAGGGCTGCGACCTGATCATCGAGGCGGTGTTCGAGGACCCCAAGGTCAAGGCCGAGATGACCCAAAAGGTCGAGGCGATCATCCCCGCCGATTGCATCTTTGCGTCGAACACCTCGACCCTGCCGATCACCGAACTGGCCAAGGCCAGCGCGCGGCAGGAGCAGTTCATCGGCATCCACTTCTTCTCGCCGGTGGAAAGGATGCTGCTGGTCGAAATCATCAAGGGCGCGAACACCGGTGACCGCGCCGTGGCCAAGGCGCTGGATTACGTGCGCCAGATCCGCAAGACGCCCATCGTGGTCAACGACGCGCGCTTCTTCTACGCCAACCGCTGCATCATCCCCTACATGAACGAGATGCTGCGCATGATCACCGAAGGCGTGGCCATGCCGCTGATCGATCACGCGGCGCAGCAGCTGGGCTTCCCGGTGGGTCCCGTGCAGCTGAACGACGAGACCTCGATCGACCTGGGCGCAAAGATCGCGCGCGCGACCAGGGCGGCGATGGGCAATGCCTACCCCGACAATCCGGGCGACGATCTGATCTTCTGGATGGAAGACCAGGGGCGGCTGGGCCGCAAGGCAAAGGCCGGGTTCTTCGATTATGACGAGACCGGCAAGCGACAGGGCTACTGGCACGGGATCTACGACAAGTACCCGCTGCTGGATCAGCAGCCCGACCTGATCGAGGTGCAGGAACGGCTGATGTTCATCCAGGCGCTGGAAGCGGTGCGCGCGCTGGAAGAAGGCGTTCTGATGGACATCCGCGAAGGCGACGTGGGCGCGATCCTGGGCTGGGGCTTCGCGCCCTGGTCCGGTGGGCCGCTGTCGTGGATCGACATCATCGGCACGCCCTATGCCGCCGAAAGATGCGACGCGCTGACGGCGCAATACGGCGACCGGTTCGCCTGCCCGCCGCTCTTGCGCGAGATGGCGGAGAAGGGGCAAAGCTTCTACGGACGCTTCAACCCCGCCGCGGCCAAGGCCGCCTGACACCGAAAGGTATCGCGATGACCACGCTTCCCTGGCCGGCCGTCGCGATCCTCCTGGGCACGACCCTGGGCGCGGCGGGTCTCGCCGCGCTTCTCGGCCCCGCCGCCGCGATCCCCGCGCTGTTCGGCGCCGTCGCGGGCCTTGGCGGCGCCTTCGTTTCGCCCGGCGATCGGTCCCTCGGCCCGGTGATGGCCGGACTGGTGACGCTGGGCCTGCTGCTTGTGCATCCTTCGGTCCCGGTCTTGTGGCTGATCGCCCTGGGCCTGTGCGCCCTGGCGGGCCTGGAATCCGTCCGCTCCGGCGGGCGGGCCATGGTGCTGGTGATCTACGCCTGCCTCGGCCTGCACCTGATCGCCGCCATGCCGCCGATCGCCACCTCCGCCCCCGTGGCGGGCGCGGCCATGCTGGTCGGCTGGGGCGTCGCGCGGATCACCGGGCTGGCCGGCCAGGCGGCGCAACCGCCCGGACCGCCGTTCCACGGGGTGATGCTGGCGCTTTACCTCGCGATCGGGCTGGCGCTGGCGCTGCTGGTCATGCACCTGATGAAAAGCCCCTTCGCCCATTGGGTCGCCCTGATCTTCATCATGCGGGCCCTGGCGCCGTTGGACATGACCACAAGGACCACCCTGCAATTCGGCCTCGGCGCCACCATCGGCTGCCTCGCCGCCATGGCCCTGATCGCCATCGGACCGCCCAAACCCGTCCTCCTGGCGCTTTGCGTGCCTGCGGTGATCGCCGCGCTGCGCCTGCTCCCCCACCCGCGCCCCTGGACGCCGGCGCTGATCTCTGCCGCGGTGCTGTTCCTCGTCGCGCCCAGCGTCGCGGACGCCCTTGTCCGGCTCGAGGTGACGCTGATCGTCGTGCTCCTCTCCGTCGCCCTGTCGACCGGCCTCGGCCTGCTGCTCGACGACGACAACGGCCTCGCCCGCCGCTTCGGCCGCAAACCCGCCGGATAGACCGGCCCTGCGGCTTCTTTCTGGCTCGAAATACCCGGCGCGCCCTCAGCCGCCGGAATCGAACCCATAAGAAAAGCGCGCCACATCCGCGGCCATCGCCGCCCCCACCGCCGCCGCCGACGACTCGGAATAATAGCCCCGGTAATCGCGCGCCCGGTCCGATGCATTTTCCACCCCCAGGTCCAGCCGGAACCCCAGGTGGTCCCACAAGGGCGCCGCGTCCTGCGCCAGGTGTTCCAGCCGGATGTAGGCCGCGCAATGTTCGACCCCGTCGGCGCGGGTCATGTAATGGGACGCCGGGGCCGCCCGCATCGACGCCAGGATCCCCCGGTCGGTGGCGAAGTCCTGGAAGGACATCCGTTTCGCCTTGGCCACCGCGATGTGGGGGAACTGCTGCACCCGCAGCCAATGGTAATAGCTGACCATCCGGTCCCAGGGATTGCGCACCAGGGTAAAGGCGAACAGCCCCTCCAGATCCTCCCCCGACACCAGCCCGTCGATATCGGCCAGCGTCGAATGCTTCCACAGCCGTCCGCGACTTTGCACGCCCCTCACCCGGTGCCGGCGCTTCAGCGCTTTCGGCGTATCCCCCAGCAGGATGTCGTCCTTCATCGCCCGCCCCTCAAGCGCAAGCGCCAGCGCGGTTCCCCCGGTCTTGGGAATGTGAACGAAGACATAGCCCCGACCACGGCTGAGGATCATCTTCCCCCCTTCGCGGCCCTTTTCATTGCCGGGCGATACCCGCATTATGCCGCCTTGTCAGCACCATAGAGCCTGACATCAGGGAGGGAAACCATGGGGTGGATGAGCAACGAAACCGGCTTGGAGAAATGCGCGGCGAACCATGTTCCGCTGACGCCGCTTTCCGGCCTGCGGCGCGCGGCGGCGGTCTATCGCGATGAACTGGCCGTGGTGCACGGGGCCCACCGCAAGACCTACGCGCAATACATCGACAGGGTCACCCGGCTGGCCTCGGCGCTGGCCGCGATGGGGGTGAAACCCGGCGAGGTCGTGGCCTCGATCCTGCCCAACATCCCCGCCCAGGCCGAGGCGCATTTCGGCGTGCCCGCCTGCGCGGCCGTGCTGAACGCCATCAACACGCGGCTGGATCCGCACACCGTCGCCTATATCTTCGGGCATGGCGAGGCCAAGGTCGCGCTGGTCGACAGCCAGTTCCTGCCCCTGGCCGAAGCCGCCATCGCCGAGATGGAAGGCGACGGCCCGGTGATCATCGAGGTGCCCGACGACGCCCATGGCCATCCCGCGTCCGGGCGCTACCGGACCTACGAGGATGTGTTGGCCTCGGGTGATCCGGCATACGACTGGATCCTGCCGCAGGACGAATGGGAAAGCATCGCGCTCAACTACACCTCCGGCACGACGGGGCATCCCAAGGGTGTCGTCTATTCCCACCGGGGCGCCTACCTGAACGCGATGGGCCAGGTGATCAGCTGGAACATGGTGCAGCGGCCGCGTTACCTGACCATCGTGCCGCTGTTTCACTGCAACGGCTGGTGCCACACCTGGATGATGCCGATGGTGGGCGGCACGGTTGTCTGCTGCCGCGACATCACCGCGAAAGGCATCTTCGACGCCATCGCCGACGAAGGCGTCACCCATTTCGGCGGCGCGCCGATCGTGCTGAACATGCTGATCAACGCGCCCGACGACCAGAAGCGCGCCTTTGACCAGATCGTCGAGGTCTTTACCGCCGGCGCACCCCCTGCCCCCGCGACATTGGCCAAGATCGAACCGATGGGCTTCAACATCACCCATGTCTACGGGCTGACCGAAGTCTATGGGCCGGCGACCGAATGCACCTGGGCGCCCCGGTTCGAAGGACTGCGCGGGGCGGACCGGGCCCGCGTGAAATCGCGCCAGGGCGTGGCGATGCCCTTCATGGAACATGTCACCGTGGTCGATGAAAACATGCACCAGATCCCGATGGACGCCACGGCGGACGGGGAAATCGTGCTGCGCGGCAATGGCGTGATGAAGGGGTATTTCAAGAACCCGGATGCCACGACCGAAGCGTTCAAGGGCGGCTATTTCCATTCCGGCGACATCGCCATCCAGCACCCCGACACCTATGTCCAGATCACCGACCGGGCCAAGGACATCATCATTTCGGGCGGCGAAAACATCTCTTCGGTCGAGATCGAGGCGGCGCTGATGGATCATCCGGCGGTGTCGCTGGCCGCCGTGGTGGCCCGGCCGGACGACAAGTGGGGCGAAGTGCCCTGCGCCTTCGTCGAATTGAAGGACGGGGTAAAGGCGAGCGAGGCCGAACTGATCGAATTCACCCGCGACCGGATCGCCCATTACAAGGCGCCCAAGAAGGTCGTCTTTCAGGAGCTTCCCAAGACATCCACCGGCAAGATCCAGAAATTCGAGCTGCGAACGCTGGCGAAGACGCTGTGATTTATGGGGTTTGCCGCCCCCGGGCGAGCCATGTTAGGGTTTGGCAAAATAAAGAGGCAGCAGACCCCATTTCATGACCGCGCTCACTCGGTACCAACGGATCGAAGCCACCGGGCTTTGGCGCGCGCGACCCGAAGACCAGCGGCGCGAGGTCATCGTGTCGCTGGGCGAGGCGACGCTCGTGATCACGGATCTCAACGACCGGGCGCTGACCCACTGGTCGCTGGCGGCGGTGGTGCGGCAGAACCAGGGCGAGCGGCCGGCGATCTTCCATCCCGATGGCGATCCCGGCGAGACACTGGAACTGGCCGATTCCGAAGCCGAGATGATCGAGGCGATCGAGACCCTGTGCAAGGCGATCGAACGCGCCCGCCCCAAGCCCGGGCGGCTGCGGGTCGTGTCGATCGTCACCACCGTGCTGGCGGTGGCATTGCTGGGGATCTTCTGGGTGCCGGGTGCCTTGAAACAGCAGGCGCTGACGGTCGTGCCCGCGGTCAAGCGGCAGGAAATCGGCGAGGCTCTGCTGGGCCGGATCGAACGGGTCGCGGGGCGGCCCTGTACCATGGAAGAAGCCAAGGCACCGCTGGACCGGCTGGCCCGGCGCACCAAGGTCCGCAAGCTGGTGGTCCTGCCAACGGGCGTGCGCGAGGCGCTGTTGCTGCCCGGCGGGCTGGTCGCGATGAACCGCGCGCTGATCGAGGACCAGGAAGACCCGGCCGTGGCGGCGGGGTTCATCCTGGCCGAACGGGTGCGCGCCGAAACCCGCGATCCGCTGGACGAATTGCTGACCTATGGCGGGCCCGTGGCGTCGTTCCGGCTGCTGACGACCGGGGCGATCACGCCCGAGATGCTGACCGAATACGCCGAATACATCGTCGCCCGCCCCCGCCCCGATCCGGACGAGGCCCGCCTGGTCGCGGCCTTTGCCGATGCCAAGGTGCCGTCGCGCCCCTACGCCCGGGCGCGCGATGCCTCGGGCAAGACGGTTCTGGCGCTGGTCGAGACCGATCCGATGGCCGGCCAGATGCCGCCGCCGGTGATGACCGACCGCGACTGGGTTCAGCTGCAGAACATCTGCCTGTCCGAATGATCTAGCGCAGCAGCTGCGCGTCGGTGTAGCCCGCGCCCTGCACCTTGCCGAGCGCCGACTGCGCGTCGCCCGCGGTGCTGTAGGGCCCGGCCAGGACCAGCTTGTAGGTCTGGTTGCCCCGCTTCAACGTCCCCAGCTTCATGCTTAGCCCGCTTTGGCGCGCGATCTGTTTCGCGGCGCTGCGGGCGTCGGCCTCGGAGGCATAGGCCGCGACGCGCACATAATGCGGCTTGGTGGCCTGCGGCTGCGGGCTTGGGGTCTTGGCCACGGTGCGGGTGGCGGTCTGCCCGGTCTGCATGCTTGTCTGCGTGCTTGTCTGAGCGCTTGGCGCGGTGCGGCGCGGCTTGGTCACCAGCGTGTCGGCGGCCTGTACCTGCTGCCCGGCCGGCAGGCGCACCGCCTGCACGTTGGGATCGGTGCGCTGAAGCGGCACGTCGTCCTGCCAGATGGTGCCCATCTGCGCAGTGCCCTGCGCGGTCCGCGGCCCCCGGTTCGGGTTCAGCCGCCCGTCGTCCCAGACCTGGCGATAGCCCTTGGGCACCACCGCTGGCCGCGGGGTCGGCGGCGCCAGCGTGCGGATCGCGCGTTCGGGGTTCAGCCGATCATCGTCCCAGACCCGGCGATAGCCGTCGGGCACCGGCATGTTGGTGGAATTGACCCGCTGGCGATAGACATGCAGCGGGATCACCCGGGTGTCGGGATCCAGCGGCACCAGCGCCGAACTTTGGTCCCCGACGCGCGAAACCGGGGATTCCGCCTGCGGTCCGCAGCGCACGCCGGGATCGGTGTTGATATATTGCTGGCTAAGCGCCGAGGCCCCGACACAGGGCCCGCCCGATGCCGGAGCGGTTGTTACGGGGGCTGCAACCGGGGCCGTCGTCACCGTGCGCGGCGCGGGCGCGACCGGCACGGGGGCCGGCGCGCGGTAGACCGGTGCCGCGGTCGTCTGTTTCGGCGGGACCGGGGCGTAGGTGACCTTGGGCTGCGGGGCCGCAGCGGGGGGTGGCGCGCTTTTCGTCGTCTGGAATACGGTGGGCGGCGGGGCCGGCGACGGTTCGCGTTGGGCCCCGGTGCCGAACAGCGTCGTAAAGGGATCCCTGGCGGGTTTGGGCGCGGCTGTTGTAGGTGCCGTGGTTGCCGTCGTGGTGGCCGCCGTCGTGGTGTCAGGCCCAGTCGCGGGCGCAGTCGCGGCAGCCGGCGGGGTCAGCGTGATCTGTTCGACCTGCTGTTTCGGCGCGGTGGGTGACGTCTGCGCGGTGGACCGGATGGCGGTGGGCTTGTAGCCGCACACCTGCTTGCGGTCCCGTGTCACGCGCGGCACCCAGGTCACCGCGCCGTCGATGCCGGCGCGGATGAACACGCAGCCGGTGCTGTCCACGTATTGGCTGCCCTCGTACGTGGCCGGCGGAAATTCGGCCGGCAAGGCGCCGGTCTGAACGCCCTGGGCCTGGGCGGTGCCAAGAAGCGATGCCGACAGCAACAGACCGGCAACAGGTTTCGTCAGTCGCATCATTGCCCCCACAAGATGTAGACCAAATGATGACGGAAAAGGGGCCGCCCGTAAAGTGTTCTGACGGCGCGCCCAGCCGGCCTACTTGGTGCCGAACATCCGGTCCCCGGCATCGCCCAGCCCCGGCACGATATAGCCCTTCTCGTTCAGCCTCTCGTCGACCGAGGCGGTGACGATGTGCACGTCAGGATGGGCCTCGCGCATGCGGGCAATGCCTTCGGGCGCGGCCAGCAGGCAGAGGAAACGGATGTCCTTCGCCCCGGCCTTCTTCAGCAGGTCGACCGCCGCGGCCGAGGAATTGCCGGTGGCCAGCATCGGGTCGACGGCGATGACCAGGCGATCCTCAAGCCCTTCGGGGACCTTGAAGTAATATTGCACCGGCTGCAGCGTTTCCTCGTCGCGGTAAAGCCCGACGAACCCGACCCGGGCCGAGGGCACCAGTTCCAGCACGCCGTCCAGCATCCCGTTGCCCGCCCGCAGGATCGACACGACGGCCATCTTCTTGCCGGCGATGGCGGGCGCTTCCATCTCTTCCAGCGGCGTGTCGATCATCTTGGTGGTCATCGGCAGTTCGCGGGTGATCTCGTAGGCCAGCAGCAGGGTGATCTCGCGCAGGAGCTGGCGGAATTCCGATGTCGGCGTGGCCTTTTCGCGCATCAGGGTCAGCTTGTGCTGGACAAGCGGGTGATCGACGACGGTCAGGTGTTCGGACATGTGTTCGGACATGGGGGGCAGCCTCCGCGGGTTTTGGATGTTTTGCGCCAGAGGCGGCCCGTGTTCAAGCCGCGAGTTGGCCAGCGCCATTGTCCCGGACGCCGGAACTTGGTCTTCTGGGCGCGGACCGGACCAAAGGACAGACCATGACCCGCACAGCTTTCATCACGCTTGCACTTTTCGCCGCGCTCGCCGCCGGCTGCATGGAAAGCGAAGAAGCGCCGCCCACCGGCCTTGCGAACCCGGCATCGGTCTATTGCGCCCAAAGCGGCGGAACCACCCGGATGCGCGAGGACTCGACCGGTGTGCGCGGCGTCTGCGTTCTGGCGGACGGAACGGAAGTCGACGAATGGGACTATTATCGCGCCCATACCGCAAGCTAGGCCAGGAAACTGACCCCCGGCCCCTGCCCCCGGATCCCGAGGTGATCGGCGATCGAGGCCGCCACATCGGCAAACGCCACCTGCCCGATCGACCCCGCCCCGCGCCCGGCCACCAGCACCGGCACCCGTTCGCGGGTGTGGTCGGTGCCCATCCAGCTGGGATCGTTGCCATGGTCGGCGGTCAGGATCAGCATGTCGTCCGGGCGCAGGCGCGGCAGGATCGCGGCGATGCCCGCGTCGAACCGTTCCAGCGCCCCAGCATAGCCGGCGATGTCGCGGCGATGGCCGTAGAGGCTGTCGAATTCCACGAAATTGGCGAAGGTCAGGCTGCCGTCCTCGGCGGTGTCCACCAGGTCCGACAGGTGGCCCATCAGCTGGTCGTCGGATCCCTTGCGGACCGCGTCGATGCCTTCCATCGACAGGATGTCGCCGATCTTTCCGATGGCATAGACCCGGCGGCCCGCGTCCTGCACCCAGTTGGTCAGCAACGGCGCGGGCGGTTTGACGGCGTAATCCTTGCGGTTGGCGGTGCGGGTAAAGCCGGTTTCGGGCGTGCCGATGAAGGGGCGCGCGATGACCCGGCCGACCTTCATGTCATGCAGGCGCGGGGCGACGGCGGCGCACAGCTCCAGCAGGCGGTCCAGGCCGAAGGTTTCTTCGTGCGCGGCAATCTGGAAGACGCTGTCGGCAGAGGTATAGCAGATCGGCCAGCCGGTTTTCATGTGCACCGCGCCCAGGTCGGTCAGGATCACGGTGCCCGAGGCATGGCGATTGCCCAGGATGCCGTCGGTACCGGCCTTTTCGGCGACATAGGCGGTCAGGTCGTCGGGGAAGGCCGGGACTTCGTTGGGGAAGTAATGCCAGTCCCACGGCACCGGCAGGCCGGCCAGTTCCCAGTGACCCGATGGCGTGTCCTTGCCGCGCGAGCTTTCGGTGGCGGCGCCCCAAAGCCCGGTGGGCACGCATTCCAGCCCCGGCGCGAACCCGTCCGAGGCCAGCCCCACCGCGGCCCCCAGCCCCAGCGAGGCCAGGGTCGGCAGGTACAGCGGGCCGGAGCGGCCGGTGTCGGCGCGGCCGTCATCGCAGGCCTCGGCGATATGGGCGAGCGTGTTGGCGCCGGTATCGGGATGCTTGCCGTTGAAATAGGCGTGGGCGTCGGGGGCACCGCCAATGCCGACCGAATCCATCACCACCAGGAACGCGCGGGCCATCAGCCCAGGGTCTCGTGGATCAGCGCGGGCATCGGAGGGGCCGCGTCGCCGATCGTGTAGGCCGCCCGGATCGCCGCGACCGCCGCGTCCGCCGCATCCTCGCGCGCGGCGTGGACCACGGCCAGCGGGCTGCCCGCGTCGACCCTGGCGCCCAGGCCCAGCATGCAGGAAAAGCCCACCGCCGGATCGATCGTGTCGGTTTCCACCATGCGCCCTCCCCCCAGCGCGACCGAGGCCAGCCCCAGCGCCTGCCCGTCGATGGCGGTGACATAGCCCGCGCGCGGTGCCCCGGCTTCCGAGATCACGTCGGCCTCGGGCAGGAAGCGCTGCCAGCTTTCGGCAAAGCCGAGGGGCCCGCCCATGGCGACGATCATCCGCCCGAACCGGTCGAGCGCACCGCCATCGGCGACGGCGGCACGGATCTTCGCCTCGCCCTCCGCGTCCGTCGTCACAAGGCCCGCGTCGGACAGCGCCATGCCGCCCAGCTTGACGCTCAGCTCCAGCAACGGGCCTTCGGCTTGGCCCGACAGGACCTTCATCGCTTCTTCGATCTCAAGCGCGTTGCCGATGGCGGGGGCCAAAGGCTGGCTCATGTCCGAGATCACCGCGCGGGTCTTGCAGCCGGCCGCATTGGCTGTGTCGGTCAGCGCGCGGGCCAGGTCGCGGGCCGCGTCACGGGATTTCATGAACGCGCCCGACCCGGTCTTGACGTCCAGCACCAGCGTCTGCGTGCCGGCGGCCAGCTTCTTGGACAGGATCGAGGCGGTGATCAGGTCCAGGCTGTCCACGGTCGAGGTCACGTCGCGGATCGCGTACAGCCGCTTGTCGGCGGGCGCGATGTCACCCGTGGCGCCGACGATGGCACATCCCGCCGTGTCGATGATGGCGCGCAGGCGGTCTTCGCTGACCTGGGTCGACACGCCGGGGATCGATTCCAGCTTGTCGAGCGTGCCACCGGTATGGCCCAGCCCCCGCCCCGACAGCAGCGGCGCATAGGCGCCGCAGGCGGCCAGCGCGGGGGCCACGACGAAGGACACGCAATCGCCCACGCCGCCGGTCGAATGCTTGTCGACAACCGGCCCGTCCAGGTTCCATTTCAGCACATGCCCGCTGTCGCGCATCGCCATGGTCAGCGCGGTGCGCCCCTGCGGCGACAAGCCCGTGGTGCACACGCCCATGGCAAAGGCGCCGACCAGCGCGTCGCTGACGGCACCATCGGTCAGGCCTTCGATGAAACGGATCAGGGCCTGCGGTTCGGGCGATATGCCATGGCGAAGATCGGCGAGGATTCGGCGCGCATCCATGGCTCAGGACTTCTCCATATGGGCGGGCGTGAAGGCGCCGGGCAGAAGTTCGCCGATGGTGGTGTGGAATTCCGTGCCCGCCATGGTGGCCAATGTCACCGGCGTGTCGCCCGCGCCGAATTCCGCCAGCTTCTGGCGGCAGCCGCCGCAGGGCGGCACCGGGTCGGGGCAGTCGGCGATCACGTAGACTTCGGTCAGGCGGGTGTCGCCGCCGGCGATCATCGCGGCGATGGCCCCCGCTTCGGCACAGGTGCCTTCGGGATAGGCCACGTTTTCCACGTTCACGCCCTTGTAGACCTGGCCCGACGCGCCACGGATCGCCGCGCCGACCTTGAAGTTGGAATAGGGCGCATAGGCCTTTTCGCGGATGGTGGTGGCGGCGATTTTCAGATCGGTGCTGGACATGGATTCTCTCGGGGCGTGGTCGGTGAGGTTTCGGTTTAGCAAAGGCGCGGGGGGCGGGTGAACCGCTTAAGGCGACAGGGTGGTGCGAAAACGCCGGACAGCAAGCCGGGCCGGCACCGCATTATCGTCGCTGACGACCGGCCCGGGCGGGCCAGACGGGGCAAGGGTTAGCGCCATCGTCCTCTCCTTCTTGGGCGGAGAGTGGCGAGGAGGGTCGCAAATATCAAGCCGGGGCGTGATAAGGGGGTGAGACGGGATGGCCGATTCCACTCCCCCTGAATATAGTTTAACGCTAAACTAACCCAAATTGCCGGAGCCCGCCCAATGGTTGACACCCCCTCGGACAAAGAGACGCTGCGCCAGGCCGCGCTGTTCTATCACGAGTACCCCAAGCCCGGAAAACTGGAAATCCGGGCCACCAAGCCCATGGCCAACGGCCGCGACCTGGCCCGTGCCTATTCGCCGGGCGTGGCCGATGCCTGCCTGGAAATCCGCGACGACCCAGCCAACGCGGCGCGCTACACGGCGCGGGGCAACCTGGTGGCCGTGGTGTCGAACGGGACGGCGGTTCTGGGCCTGGGCAACATCGGGGCGCTGGCGTCCAAGCCGGTGATGGAAGGCAAGGCGGTGCTGTTCAAGAAGTTCGCGGGCATCGACTGCTTCGACATCGAGCTGGACGAGAAGGACCCCGAGAAGCTGGCCGACATCGTCTGCGCGCTGGGGCCGACCTTTGGCGCGATCAACCTGGAAGACATCAAGGCGCCCGATTGCTTCGTGGTGGAAAAGATCTGCCGCGAGCGGATGAACATCCCCGTGTTCCATGACGACCAGCACGGCACCGCCATCGTCGTGGGCGCCGCGGCGCGCAACGCGATGTACGTGACCGGCAAGAAATTCGAGGACATCAAGGTCGTGTCAACCGGCGGCGGCGCGGCCGGGATCGCCTGCCTGAACATGCTGCTGAAGCTGGGCGTCAAGCGCGAGAACGTCTTTCTGTGCGACCTCAAGGGGCTGGTCTACAAGGGCCGCAACGAAGAGATGACGCTGCAGAAGGAAGAATACGCGCAAGGCACCGAGGCCAAGGACCTGGGCGACGTGATCGAAGGCGCCGACCTGTTCCTGGGGCTGTCGGGGCCGAACGTGCTGAAACCCGAGATGGTCGCGAAGATGGCCAGCAAGCCGATCATCTTCGCGCTGGCCAACCCGAACCCGGAAATCCTGCCGGAACTGGCCCGCGAAGTGGCCCCCGATGCAATCATCGCCACGGGTCGCAGCGACGTGCCGAACCAGGTGAACAACGTGCTGTGCTTCCCGTTCATCTTCCGCGGCGCGCTGGACGTGGGCGCGACCGAGATCAACGACGAGATGCAGATCGCCTGTATCGAAGGCATCGCGGAACTCGCCCGCCAGACCACCAGCGCCGAAGCCGCCGCCGCCTACCAGGGCGAACAGATGACATTCGGGCCCGATTACCTGATTCCCAAGCCCTTCGATCCGCGCCTGATGGCCGTCGTGTCGACCGCCGTGGCCAAGGCCGCGATGGACAGCGGTGTGGCGACCCGCCCGATCGAGGACCTGAAGGCCTACCGCGAGAAGCTGCAGGGCTCTGTCTTCAAATCCGCGCTGCTGATGCGCCCGGTGTTCGACGCGGCGACCACGGCGTCGCGCCGGATCGTCTTTGCCGAGGGCGAAGAGGAACGCGTGCTGCGCTGCGCCCAGGCGATGCTGGAGGAAACCACCGAGAAGCCGATCCTGATCGGGCGTCCCGACGTGATCGAGATGCGCTGTGAACGGCTGGGGCTGAAGGTGCGCCCGGACGTGGACTTCCCGGTGGTGAACCCGGAAAACGACCCGCGCTACCGCGATTACTGGGAAACCTACCACGCCATCATGTGCCGCCGTGGCGTCACGCCGGACCTGGCGCGCGCCGTGATGCGCACCAATACGACCGCGATCGCCGCCGTCATGGTGCACCGGGACGAGGCCGACAGCATGATCTGCGGCACCTTCGGGCAGTACCGCTGGCACCTGAACTACATCAACCAGATCCTGGGCTCTGCCACCCTGCGCCCGCATGGCGCGCTGAGCCTGATGATCCTGGAAGACGGCCCGCTGTTCATCGCCGACACCCAGGTCCGCCCCGACCCCACGCCGGCCGAGATCGCCGAAAGCGCCATCGGCGCCGCCCGCCATGCCCGTCGCTTCGGCGTAGAGCCGCAGGTGGCGCTGTGTTCGCAGTCGCAATTCGGCAACCTCGACACCGACAGCGCGCGGCGCATGCGCGAAGCGCTGGCGATCCTGGACGCCAAGGAAGTCGACTTTGTCTACGAGGGCGAGATGAACGTGGACAGTGCGCTGGACGCCGAGGCGCGGGCGCGCCAGCTGCCCAGCAGCCGGATGGAGGGCGCGGCCAACGTGCTGATCTTTGCCAATGGCGACACGGCCAACGGCGTGCGCAACATCCTGCGGATGAAGGGCAACGGGCTGGAAGTCGGGCCGATCCTGATGGGGATGGGCAACCGGGCGCATATCGTGACGCCGTCGATCACCGCGCGCGGCCTGCTGAACATGTCCGCGATCGCAGGAACACCCGTGACGCAATACGAGTGACCCATCCGGGCCGCGTTCCCGTCCTGCCGGGGACGGGAACGCGACCTTTACGTCATTTCTTGACGGTCTTGGTGCCGGGCTTGCTCGGCTTTTGCTTCTTGTCGCCCATGGGCGTGCGTCCTGTGCATGAGGGGCGGCGGAATGCCGACCCTGAAAAAATCCAAGCGCAGGGGCCCGCGATTCCGCAAGCGGGATCATATCCGTTACAAATGTTGTGATGGACGGGCGTCCGCGACCGGCGCGTGCGCGCCTTCGGCGTCCGGCGCTGCAAAGAAATTTGCCAACCATATCAGGATGTGTAAACAGCGTTTTCCGCATGTCCGAAAACCGTCTTGATATCGCAAACAGCGACCAGAGCGCGCAGCGTAGCGGCTTGCGCGAAAGCCTTCCGCCTCGTTAACTCCGCTGAACTGCCGGGATCACGCGGGATGGAGGAGCATCGCGATGAGCTACGCTGACGTCTACCAATCATGGAAATCCGACCCCGAGGCCTTCTGGATGCAGGCCGCCGAGGCAATCGACTGGGTGGAAAAACCCACGAAGGCATTGAGCGACGACAAGGCGCCGCTGTACGAATGGTTCGCCGACGGCAGGGTCAACACCTGCTGGAACGCCGTGGACCGTCACGTCGAAAACGGCCGGGGCGACCAGATCGCCATCATCCACGACAGCCCGGTGACCGGCACGACCCGCAAGATATCCTATGTCGAACTGCGCAACCGCGTCGCGTCGCTGGCCGGCGCGCTGCGCTCCAAGGGCATCGAAAAGGGCGACCGGGTCATCATCTACATGCCGATGATCCCCGAGGCGCTGGAGGCGATGCTGGCCTGCGCCCGCCTTGGCGCGATCCATTCGGTGGTCTTCGGCGGATTCGCCGCGCATGAACTTGCGGTGCGCATTGACGATGCCAAGCCCAAGGCGATCATCGCGGCGTCTTGCGGGATCGAACCGGGCCGCGTGGTGCATTACAAGCCGCTGCTGGACGGCGCCATCGACCAGGCCACCCACAAGCCCGACTTCTGCGTGATCTTCCAGCGCGAACAGGAAGTCGCACACCTGGAAGAGGGCCGCGATTATTCCTGGCACGGGTTCCAGTTCGGCGTGGCGCCGGCCGAATGCGTTCCGGTCGAGGGCAATCACCCGGCCTATATCCTGTACACCTCCGGCACCACCGGCCAGCCCAAGGGCGTCGTGCGCCCGACCGCGGGCCACCTGGTCGCGCTGAACTGGTCGATGAAGAACGTCTACAACGTGGATCCGGGCGATGTGTTCTGGGCCGCGTCCGACGTCGGCTGGGTCGTGGGGCATTCCTATATCTGCTACGGTCCGCTGATCGCCGGCAACACCACCATCGTGTTCGAGGGCAAGCCCGTGGGCACGCCCGATGCCGGGACCTTCTGGCGCGTGATCGCGGACCACAAGGTCAAAAGCTTCTTCACCGCGCCCACCGCCTTTCGCGCCGTCAAGCGCGAGGATCCCAAGGGCGAGTTCCTGAAGAAGGTCGACATCTCCTGCCTGAAACAGATCTACCTGGCGGGCGAACGCGCCGATCCCGACACGATCACCTGGGCGCAAGGCCTCACCGGCCTGCCCATCATCGACCATTGGTGGCAAACCGAAACCGGCTGGGCCATCGCCGCCAACCCGCTGGGGATCGAAGAGATGCCGATCAAGCTGGGCTCGCCGTCTGTTCCGATGCCGGGCTACGACGTGCAGATCCTGGACGAAGCCGGCCATCCGATGAAACCGGGCGAATTGGGCGCGATCGCCGTGAAACTCCCCCTGCCCCCGGGAACGCTGCCGACGCTGTGGAACGCCGAGGAACGGTTCCGCAAATCCTACCTGACCACCTTCCCAGGCTATTACGAAACCGGCGATGCGGGCATGGTGGACGAAGACGGCTACCTGTACATCATGGCGCGCACCGATGACGTGATCAACGTGGCCGGCCACCGCCTGTCCACCGGCGCGATGGAGGAAGTTCTGGCCTCGCACCCGGATGTCGCCGAATGCGCGGTGATCGGGGTGAGCGATGACCTGAAAGGTCAATTGCCGCTGGGGTTCCTGTGCCTGACCAACGGCGTGAACCGCCCGCATGACGAGATCACGCGCGAATGCGTGACGCTGGTACGCGACCAGATCGGCCCCGTTGCGGCCTTCAAGCTGGCCGTGGTGGTCGACCGCCTGCCCAAGACCCGGTCAGGCAAGATCCTGCGCGCGACCATGGTCAAGATCGCCGATGCGGACCCCTTCAAGATGCCCGCGACAATCGACGACCCTGCGATCCTGGACGAAATCCGCGACGCGTTGCGCGGCATCGGCTATGCCCGGGACAAGACGCCCGCCTGAGTCCCCGGGGGTCGATGACCTGCCTGCCCTCCTGAATGCGCCTGCCCGCGGTTGCTCTGCGGGCAGGGCGTCAGGTATTTCCCCAACCGTAGCAGCTGGTTGTCTGGCGCAAGGCCGCCTTGCGTCCCGCCCCGCTTGGCAAACCGGCGGCTCCGCGCCTAGGCTTCGCCGCGGAAATGAGAGGGAAATACATGGCCGCAACCGAGCTTTGGCGCCTGAGTGCCACCGACATCGCCCGCAAGATCAAGGGCAGAGAGATCCCTGTCGAAGACGCCGTGGCCTCGGCACTTGGGCGGATGAGGGCGGTCAACCCGGATCTGAATGCCGTCGTCGAGGATCTGGGGGACGAGGCCCTGATCCGGGCGCGCGAGCTGGACAAGGCGCTGGAGAACGGGGCCGAGCCGGGGCCGCTTTACGGGGTGCCGGTGACCATCAAGGTCAACGTCGACCAGAAGGGCCATGCAACGACAAACGGTGTCACGGCGTTGAAGGATGCCATCGCGCCCGCCAATGCGCCGGTGGTCGACAACCTGCTGAAGGCCGGTGCCGTGGTGATCGGCCGGACCAACACGCCGGAATTCTCGTTCCGGGCCGACACCGACAACCCCTTGTACGGGCGTACGAAAAACCCCTGGGGCGATCACATATCGCCCGGCGGGTCGTCGGGTGGCGCGGGATCGGCGGTGATGGCCGGGATCGGCGCGCTGGCCCATGGCAACGATATCGGCGGGTCCCTGCGGTTTCCGGCGGCGGCCAACGGGGCGGTGACGGTCAAGCCGGGGCTGGGTCGGGTGCCGGCCTGGAACCCCGGGCAAAAGGCCGAACGCGGGATGTTGTCGCAGGCCATGTCGGTGCAGGGGCTGATCGCGCGCAGCGCGGCCGACCTGGCCCTGTCGATGCCCAGCCTCATCGCGCCCGATCCGCGCGATCCCTACCACGTGCCCCTGCCCTACGCGGGCCCGGCGCTGGAGGCGCCGATCAAGGTGGCCTTTACCAAGCAGACCTTCGAATTCGACCTGCACCGCGAGGTCGGCGCGGCGCTGGACCTGGCGGCGGATGCGCTGAGCGACGCGGGTTACATCGTCGAGGAGGTTTGTCCGCCGCTGGTGCGCGAAACCGCCGAAGTCGGGTACCGCACGCTGATGGGCGAGGTCGCGGCGCTGATGAAGACCGATATCGAAGCGGTGGGCTCGGACACGATCAAGGACATCTTTGCCGAGTATTTCGTGCAATTCCCGCCCTACGAGGGAACGAAGCTGCTACAGATGATGGCCAAGCGCACCCACTACGCGCGGGCCTGGTCGCTGTTCCTGGAAGAATACCCGCTGGTTCTGTCGCCCTTCCTGCCCCAGCCGTTCTTTGCCCCCGACCGCGACACCGAAGGCGCCGACGGCGTGCGCGAGGCGCTGGGATCCGCGATCTGGTCCTATTCGATGAACTTCGTCGGGCTACCCGCGGGCAACCTGCCGACGCGGCTGGCCAAGCTGCCCCAGGGTCCGCAGCCGATCAATGTGCAGATCATCGGTCAGCGCTGGCGCGAAGACCTCATCGTGCGCGCCATGCGGTCGATCGAAACGCGGATCGGCGGGCTGTACCAGGCATTGTGGGAAAAGATGGGCTGACGCCGGGGGGCGGAGCGGACGCGGCCAAGCCGCGCCCGCCCCTTGGGACAAGTCACTCTTACGTACTTAAAACAGGGGGTGGGATGATCCCCCTGCAGCCACTGTGCCGGACGGCGCGGGATCCTTCTGTGAAGTACATCACATATTAAGAGATTTTTCGGCGAAAAATCGGGCGCCCGAGATTTTTCACTGAAAAATCCGATGCCTCCAAAACCTGATGCCTCTCAGGTGAATTGTTCCGAGATCACCCGCTCTTCCAGCCCGTGACCGGGGTCAAACAGGATCCGGTGCCGGATCTCGGGATCCGACCGGATCTCGACCCAGTCGATGTCGTTGAACTGGATCGAATCCGCATCCGCCATCACCGGCCGCTTGCCCGCCTCCAGCACGTCGAACCGGACTGTCGCCGCCTTCGGAATAAGCGCCCCGCGCCACCGCCGCGGCCGGAAGGCGGCGATCGGGGTCAGCGCCAGCACATCCGCGCCGATCGGCAGGATCGGCCCGTGCGCCGAATAATTGTAGGCCGTGGACCCGGCCGGTGTCGCCAGAAGGCAGCCGTCGCAGATAAGCTCGTCCAGACGCACCCGGCCATCGACGCTGATCCGCAGCTTCGCGGCCTGCGGACCCGCGCGCAGCAGAGATACCTCATTGATTGCAAGGGCTTCGTGGATCTCTCCGCTGCGGTCGGCGGCGTACATGGCCAGCGGATTCACCTCTTCTTCCTGCGCCGCCTCCAGCCGTTCGGCCAGGTCGTCGCAGCTGTATTCGTTCATCAGGAACCCGACCGTGCCCCGGTTCATCCCGTAGACCGGCGCCGACAATTCCTGCGTCCGATGCAGCGTGCGCAGCATGAACCCGTCCCCCCCCAGCGCCACGATCACGTCCGCATCGGCCGGCTCCACATTGCCATAGCGGGCCACAAGGTCCGCCCGGGCCTGTTCGGCGACCGAAGCTGAGTTGGACAGGAAGGCTATTTTCATGATTGTGCCCAAAGGTTTCCGGTCTTCCGCTCTTTGCCCCGAAACAATCACACCTTTCCCCCCTGCGCCAGCCTTGGCCGCTCTCGTCGAAGCTTTGGTCGCATTCCGGCCTTCCCCACGGCCATGGCATAAGTTACCACCACCGCGAATTCCCATGCCTTATCCGGAGCCTGCCATGACCGCGACGACCCGTGACACCGGCTTTTTCACCGAAGCCCTTTCTACCCGCGATCCCGAAATCTTCGGCGCCATCCGCTCCGAGCTTGGTCGCCAACGCGACGAGATCGAACTGATCGCCTCCGAGAACATCGTCTCGGCAGCCGTGATGGAAGCCCAGGGTTCCGTCATGACCAACAAGTACGCCGAAGGCTATCCCGGCCGTCGCTACTATGGCGGGTGCCAATTCGTTGATATCGCTGAAACCCTGGCCATTGACCGCGCTTGCGCGCTGTTCGGTTGCGGCTTTGCCAACGTGCAGCCGAATTCGGGCAGCCAGGCCAACCAGGGCGTGTTTACCGCATTGCTGCAGCCCGGCGACACGATCCTGGGCATGAGCCTGGACGCTGGCGGTCACCTGACCCACGGCGCCAAGCCGAACCAGTCGGGCAAATGGTTCAACGCCGTGCAATACGGCGTGCGCCAGCAGGACAACCTGCTGGATTACGACCAGGTGGCCGAGCTGGCCACCACCCACAAGCCCAAGCTGATCATCGCCGGCGGCTCCGCCATCCCGCGCCAGATCGATTTCGCGAAGATGCGCGAAATCGCTGACAGCGTAGGGGCTTACCTGATGGTCGACATGGCCCATTTCGCCGGTCTGGTTGCGGCGGGCCTGCATCCGTCGCCCTTCCCCCATGCCCATGTGGCCACCACCACCACCCACAAGACCCTGCGCGGCCCCCGTGGCGGCATGATCCTGACCAATGACGAGGCGATCGCCAAGAAGGTGAATTCGGCCATCTTCCCCGGCATCCAGGGTGGCCCGCTGATGCATGTCATCGCCGGCAAGGCGGTGGCCTTTGGCGAGGCGCTGCGGCCCGAGTTCAAGGACTACATCGGTCAAGTGATCACAAACGCCCAGGCCCTGGCGGATCAGCTGATGAAGGGCGGTCTGGACATCGTCACCGGCGGCACCGACACCCATGTCATGCTGGTCGACCTGCGTCCCAAGGGCGTGAAAGGCAATGCGACCGAAAAGGCCCTGGGCCGCGCGCATATCACCTGCAACAAGAACGGCGTGCCGTTCGATCCGGAAAAACCCACTGTCACCAGTGGGATACGGCTTGGCTCCCCGGCTGGCACAACGCGTGGGTTCGGCGAGGCCGAGTTCCGCCAGATCGGCGACTGGATCATCGAGGTGGTCGACGGGCTGGCCGCGAACGGCGAGGAGGATAACGGCGCCGTGGAAGCCAAGGTGAAGGCTGAAGTGGCCGGGCTTTGCGCCAAATTCCCGGTCTATCCGAACCTGTGATCACAAAGGGCGGCGTCCTCGCGGCGCCGCCTTCCGGTTCAGACGTAGCCGAGCACCTTCAACCCGATCAGGAAAAGTATGATCGCCACCAACAGGTTGAACGCCATACCGCCCAGAACCCCCAGCCAGAAACCCTTGCGCCGGTCTTTGACATCGATGGATTTCAGGTGGTCCGTGATCACATCTGCGGCGTGGGCATAGCGCTGATCGTCCAGCGTCAGGGCAAGGCGGGGATGGTCCGAAAGCGCCTCGGCGTCTTGCAGGACTTTCGCCTGCTGGCGAATCCGGCGGGGCAGACGATAGCGCGCGCGGCGCAGCTGGGCCGCCAGGGATACCCCCCTAACCCCATGTTTTTCTTTAAGAAGTCGCGACACGTCAGACATGCGCGCGGTCAGATCGAGAGCGTCCTGCATGGGCGGAGACTAGCCTTGCGCGCAGGCGTACTCAATGGGGCTGGAATGTGCGGCGGGGCGACTTTATGACGAAGACATGCTGAACCAGGTTACATATGGCGCCCAGGGCGCGACGCCGGTGCTGATCGTGCACGGGCTTTTCGGGTCCGCGCGGAACTGGGGCGTGATCGCGAAGCGGTTGTCGGACCGCGGGCGGGTCGTCACGGTGGATCAGCGAAATCACGGGTATTCTCAATGGGTTGAAAGCCACACCTATGAAGGTACGGCGGCCGATCTGGCAGAGGTGATCGAGGCCGACGGCGGGCCCTTTGATGTTGTTGGACATTCGATGGGCGGGAAGGCCGTGATGATGCTGGCGCTAACGCGGCCGGAGCTGGTGCGGCGGCTGGTTGTGGCAGATATTGCGCCTGTGACCTATGGGCACTCCCAGATGCAGTATCTGGACGCTATGCGGGCGGTGGATCTGGACAAGGTCGAGCGGCGGTCGGATGCGGAAGAGCAGTTGAGCGCACTGGGAGTGGAGAAGGCGCTGTGTTCGTTTTTCACGCAGAGCCTTGATATAAAAAAGAAAAAATGGCGGATCAACCTGGATGTCCTGGCGAAGGACATGGCGGGGATCCTGTCGTTTCCGAAGGTGGACGGGCGGTTCGAGGGGAGCGCCGTGTTCGTTTCGGGGGCGGAATCGGATTACGTGAAGCCGGAGTATCGACCTGAAATCAAAAGGCTTTTCCCGAATGCGAAGTTTGCCAAGATCCCCGGCGCGGGGCATTGGCTGCATGCGGACAAGCCGCGCGAATTCGAGGCGGCGGTGCGGGCGGTGTTTGACGCGCCGGCAGGTTGAGATTCCCCTTCCGAACGGTCGGATGAGGCTGTTTTAACCGTTTTGTACAAGGTTCGGACGCGATTTTGTCCGTTTTGTACAAGGGAAAATTCCATGCGGATCACCGTTTCCGAGGCCAGGTCCTGCCTGGGCCAATTATGCGCGCGGGCGCAGGACCCGCGCGAGCCGATCGTGCTGACGCGGCACGGGCGGGCGATTGCCGCGCTGGTGTCCATCGAGGAGGTCAAACGGATCTGGCAGCTGCAGTCGGAGGACTGGGGACCGCGCAATCCGCTGACGGATCACCCCGTGAGCGGCGGGGCGCTGGTGCTGCCGGAGGGGATGACCACGGCGGCGGACGGCAAGATCGTCACGCTGCGCGAGGCGGCGCGACAGGTGTGGAAGATCCAGATGGGGCGCGCGGACGAGCGGCGGGTGCTGGAGGCCGGCGGGCTGGACCCGGTGGAGGGCGGCGAGCTGGGGGTGGAGGTGCCTGTGCCGGTGTCTTCGTCTGAGTCTACTACGTCTGGGTCCGGGCCTGTGTCGACCGGGGAAGATGGGTCCGCAGGACCCATCCTACGGGACGGGGCGCGGGGGACGGCTTTGGCCCGGGACGGGCTCAGGGCGGAGCGGGAGGGGGTCAGGAATGTGCCCGTGGCGGGGTCGCGGTGGTTCGGATGGCTTTGGCGATGAGCCAGGAGACCGGGAAGGCCAGCAGGAAGCCGATGATCCCGGCGGTGATGATGGGCGCGCCGGTGGTGTAGCCCATCACGAGGGCCAGGACGATGGCCACGCCGGATAGGGTGGCGCCGGTGAAGATGTGGATGATGAGGACAAGGGGGAGCATGGGGGCCTCCGGGGGTGAGTCGGAGGGATTATATGCGAGGGTTGGAATGTGGGGCGTTGATGTGGGTCAAGAGCCCGACCGTAAAGGGGACAAAACGAGAATCAGATCATAGACAGGTAAAACCAGCTAGATCACTCAAGCCTCTATGATCAAAATGGTTCAACTTTGTCTGCTGCCTTTCCAACAGAAGGATACCCCGGCATCCAATCAAAATGACGTTGGATCTGGCCAACAAGTTTTCCGAGACGTGAAAGTCTCTCGAATTGAAACTCGATAGTGACAAGACCACCAACCGTTGTCCAAGATACTCGAGGGCCGTCAATCGAGACACCTACGACAATTGCGTTCTCGTTGTCCCCCATGTAGGTGACACTTGGTGGCGTGTCTTTATGCCCGACTATCGTCTGCTCGTGGCCCTTTCCACGCCGTTCCATAGGGCCCTTCCCACGAACTCTCTCATCTCTATGAGCGACAGAGTTCCTCACGTCTCTTATGTCAGGATAAAGCCTATCAAAACCATCTACACCTTCTTGATGGAATTTCAGGTTTCGCTCTGAAAAAAGAGGCTTTGCCTCAAGGATCTTCTTGCGAAGATCATTTAAGTTACAGACGTATGAATCGGCAGCGTTAACTATCTCATGACGAATGAGATACAGCGCGGCACCCCCGCTTTCAAGGTAATGCGACACAGCGCCCGGACGGTCGAAAAGATTTATTCCGTCACGCTTCCGCTTCTCCAATTCCTCCAAATACTCCCTGTGAGCCCTAAAGTATGAATTATGAGAGGCGTTTACAGCATGAAAAGCTTCGACCAATTCCGTAGTTATTACCCCCGATTCGTTGACCCCAATATCATTTAAAAAACCAGAGCAATATTCGATATCAATCCTTACCGGCCACGGCTCCGAATACACTTCTGAAAATTCGAAAATGAATTGCCGACCTATTGAAAGCCGGAGATGTGGCTCAAAGCGGTCGGCCATTTTCACAAATGACACACATGCACCGTCGCCGACCCGCCGGCGCTCAGGCCGATCGTGTAATTCGCCCCCAGCACACCGCGCGCCGAGATGATGTCGTTCACGCCGGTGTTGTCGGTTTTCAGGCTGTACTGGGTCTCGGCCTCGCCCCGGACGGTCATGAGGCGGCCGTCGAAGACCGGGATGTCGCGCGACCGGGTGCCCGGGCTGCGGATGGCGACCGGAGAGGGGCCTTCGTTGAAGACCAGCCACTGGGGGAGCACCCCGAAGATCGGCGCGCGCTGGGTGGCGCTGGTGAGCGCGTAGGTCTGGCAGTTCATGCCCGCCGTCAGCCCGGGGATCGTCGAGGATCCGGGCCAGGTGAGCGCCGAGGCGGCGCTGGCGGTGGACAGGGTCAGGGCTGAGATCAGAAGCAGGCGGCGCATCGGGACATCCTCCGGGAGAGTTTGCGGAAGAGGATGACAGAATTGCCCCGAAATCAAGGCGTTTGGTCCGGGAGGCGCAGAGACGCGGGCCGGCTGTGGCACGACGGCACGGGTGTTCGGCATGCCGGGGTCCCTGCCCGGCTGACAGCGCCCCCGCCCCGGGTGTGGGCACGCGGATGCCACGGCATCCGCTTTCGCCCGCCGTCCCCAAAGATGGACAGCCTCAGCTGTCCATCTTCAGGGCGGAAATGAACGCTTCCTGCGGGATGTCGACCTTGCCGAACTGGCGCATCTTCTTCTTGCCCGCCTTCTGCTTGTCCAGCAGCTTGCGTTTGCGCGTGGCGTCGCCGCCGTAGCATTTCGCGGTCACGTCCTTGCGCATGGCCGACAGGGTCTCGCGCGCGATGACCTTGCCGCCGATCGCCGCCTGGATCGGGATCTTGAACATGTGGCGGGGGATCAGTTCCTTCAGCTTTTCCACCATGGCGCGGCCGCGCAGTTCGGCGCGATCGCGGTGGACCATCATCGACAGCGCGTCGACGGGTTCGTCGTTCACCAGGATCGACATCTTCACCAGGCTGTCCTCGCGGTAGCCGGTGAGCTGGTAGTCGAAGGAGGCGTAGCCCTTGGTGACGGATTTGAGCCGGTCGTAGAAGTCGAAGACGACCTCGTTCAGGGGGAGGTCATAGACGGCCATGGCGCGGGGGCCGGCATAGGTCAGGTCCATCTGGATGCCGCGGCGGTCCTGGCAAAGCTTGAGCACGTCGCCGAGGTATTCGTCGGGGACCAGGATGGTGGCCTTGATGCGGGGTTCTTCCAGGTGGTCGACAAGGGTGAGGTCGGGCATGTCGGCGGGGTTGTGCAGTTCCTGCATCGTCCCGTCCTTCATGTAGACATGGTAGACCACCGAGGGCGCGGTGGTGATCAGTTCGATCCCGTATTCGCGTTCGATCCGGTCGCGGATGACTTCCAGGTGCAGAAGACCCAGGAAGCCGCAGCGGAAGCCGAAGCCGAGGGCGGCGGAGGTTTCCATCTCGGACGAGAAGCTGGCGTCGTTGAGGGCGAGTTTCTCGATCGCGTCGCGCAGGTCCTCGAATTCGGAGCTGTCGACGGGGAAGAGGCCGCAGAAGACCACGGGGACAGAGGGTTTGAAGCCCGGCAGCGGGGTGTCGGTGCCGTGCTTGTCGGTGGTGATCGTGTCGCCGACGCGGGTGTCGCGGACCTGTTTGATCTGGGCGGTGATGTAGCCGATCTCGCCGGGGCCAAGTTCGTCGACGGCGGTCATGGCGGGGCGGTAGACGCCGATGCGGTCGATGTCGTAGGTGCCGCCGGTGCGCATCATGCGGATGCGCTGGCCCTTCTTGAGCACGCCGTCGATGACGCGGACGATGACGACGACGCCAAGGTAGGGATCGTATTTCGAATCCACCAGCATCGCCTTGAGCGGCTTGGTCCGGTCGCCTTCCTTGGGGGCCGGCAGGCGGGTGACGATGGCTTCCAGCACGTCGGGGATGCCGACACCGGTCTTGGCCGAGATCATGCAGGCCTCGGATGCGTCAATGCCGATCACGTCCTCGATCTGTTCCTTCACGCGCTCGGGTTCGGACGCGGGCAGGTCGATCTTGTTGAGCACCGGCACGATCTCGTGGTCGGCGTCGATGGCGAAATAGACATTGGCCAGTGTCTGCGCCTCGACCCCCTGGGTCGCGTCCACCACCAGCAGGGATCCTTCGACGGCCTGCATCGACCGCGACACCTCGTAGGCAAAGTCGACGTGGCCCGGCGTGTCGATGAGGTTCAGCACATAGGTGTTGCCATCCTTGGCCGGGTACTCGATGCGAACGGTGTTGGCCTTGATGGTGATGCCGCGTTCGCGCTCGATATCCATGGCGTCGAGCAGCTGTTCCTTCATGTCACGTTCGGCCACGGTGCCGGTCAGCTGGATCAGCCGGTCGGCAAGGGTGGACTTGCCGTGGTCGATATGGGCCACGATCGAGAAATTACGGATGTGCGAAAGCTCTGTCATGAAGGGCCATATGCGGTGGAAACGGGTAACGGTCAAGCGGCACTGCGTGCCTTGCATCACGTTGTCGAAAGGCGCCGTGGGGTGCAATTGCAGATTGGCGCCGGTTACGCCATATTGCGGTCGAAACCGGGAGACACCGGTGCGAACGAGAGCAGGCATATGAACAAGTTCCCATTGGCGGCCGGACTGGCGGCAACACTCCTGTGCATTCCCCTTGCGGCCGAGGCGGGACCGATCAACCGGGCCTGCATGGATTCGGGCCGGCGGGGCGCATCAAGCGCGCTGTGTTCCTGCCTGGACCGGGTATCCAAGGACACGCTGACCCGGTCGGACCGGCGCAAGGCGGCCCGCTTCTTCGCCGACCCGCAAAAGGCGCAGGACATGCGCCAATCCGATCGCCCCAAGGACGAGGCTTTCTGGAAGCGCTACCAGCACTTCACCGACAAGGCCGCGGACATGTGCGGATAAGGCGCGTTGCCGCCCGGCCGCGGCGCGAACGGTGATTGCGGAAGGTATTTGGGACCAAGAAGAAGCCGCAATCCGGGGCGCTCGCGACCTCCGTGGCCCTTCCTGAGACTTGTTGCTTCTTCTTGGTCCCAAATACCCTCGGGGGAGTCCTCCAGCGGAGGACGGGGGCAGCGCCCCCATCCCCTGGTCGCCACAAGCCTTGACCCGTCCGCTTCCGCACCGCAGAAAACCCAAAACCGATCCGGATCCCAAAATGCTCAAAGGCGTCACCCTGCGCGGGCTGGAAGTATTCGAAGCCCTGGCCGCCCATGGCTCGGTGGCGGCGGCGGCCGAGGCCACCGGTCTCAGCCAGCCGGCGGTCAGCCAGCAGCTGACCAACCTGGAAAAGGCGTTGGGTACGACGCTGGTCGAACGGGCGCGGCGGCCGATGCGGCTGACACGGGCCGGGCGGGGGTTTCTGGCAAGGACCGAAAACGCGCTGAGGGAGCTGCGCATCGCCCAGAGCGAGCTGTCGGTGATGGACCTGTCGGACCTGCCGGCGCTGGATATCGGGCTGATCGACGATTTCGACAATGACCTGACGCCGCGCCTGGTGACCGTGCTGGCCGACAGCCTGACCCGCTGCCGCTTCAAGCTGATCACCGCCCCCAGCCGCGAGATCAGCCAGGCGATGATCGACGGCGTCTTTCACATCGCCGTTGCCGCCAGCAGCGGAGAGGTGCTGGACGGGGTCGTTGAATACCCGCTGGTGCGCGACCCGTTCGTCGCCGTCGCCCCGCGCGACCGGGTCAGCGATGCCGATCAGCTGCTGGAGGATCTGGCCGACCTGCCGTTCCTGCGGTATGCCGGCGACCAGCTGATCGCCCGCCAGATCGAGGCGCTGCTGTCGCGCCATGGGCTGGCTTTCGAGGAACGCTTCGAGATCGGCAGCCATCCCGCCCTGATGGCGATGGTCGCCCGCAGCATAGGCTGGGCCATCACCACGCCGCTGGGCTACATGCGGGCCACCCGGTTTCATGACGACCTCAGCTGCTTTCCCCTGCCCTTCGATGCCGGTGCGCGCACGATCTCGCTGTTTGCGCGCAGCGATTTCACCTCGTCCGTGCCGCTGGACGTGGCGCAGACCATGCGCCGGCTGGTGCAGGGGCACATGATCGACCCGGCCGTGGGGCGCCTGCCCTGGCTGGGGGGCGAATTGAAGGTGATCGAGGCCTGAGAAAAGCGGTCTGAAAGAGGAAGCTGAGCTCAGCGCGACTGCAGCCAGCGGTCGAGCCCGGCGATGCCCGCTTCGATCAGGTCCAGCGCCCCGTCGAAATCGCGGGTGTAATAGGGATCGGGCACGGCATCTACGGCGCCGTCTATGAAATCGGTCAGGCGGCGGAGGTCGGTGGTGTTGCCGGGCGGACGGATGTCTTCCAGCGCGGCCATGTTGTCGCCGTCCATGGCCAGGATCAGGTCGAACTGCTTGAAATCGTCGGCAATGGCCTTGCGCCCGTACTGCCCCGTCATCGGGATGCCGCGCGCGCCGGCGGCGCGCACCATCGGGGGATAGGGCGGTTCGCCTTCGTGCCAGCCGGAGGTGCCGGCGCTGTCGATCTCGTGGTCGGACAGGCGGACACGGGCCACCGCCTCGGCGGCCGGAGACCGGCAGATGTTGCCCAGGCAGACGAAGAGGATGCGCATGGATGTCTCCCTGTCCGGTCTTTCAAAGTCGGGGGACTATGGCATGAAGGGGTCATGAAGAATATCGTGATTCTGACGGGCGCCGGGATCTCGGCGGAAAGCGGGATGGGCACCTTTCGCGATGAAGGCGGCCTGTGGACGCAATACGCGATCGAGGATGTCGCCACGCCCGAGGGCTTTGCCCGCAACCCTGCCCTGGTGCAGGAGTTCTACAACATCCGCCGCGTGAAGGCCGCCGAAGCCATGCCCAATGCCGCCCATGAAGCGCTGGCGCGGCTGGAGCGGGACTGGCCCGGGTCGGTCACCATCGTGACGCAGAACGTGGACGGGCTGCATGAAAAGGGCGGCTCGGGCGAGGTGCTGCACATGCACGGGGAACTGGCGGGGGCGCTGTGCGCGGACTGCGGACACCGGTGGGTCGCGCCGCAGGAGATGACGGTCGGGGAGCCCTGCCCGGCCTGCGGCGCCCCCTGCGGGCGGCCGGATGTCGTGTGGTTCGGGGAAATGCCCTATCACATGGACCGGATCTTTGACCTGTTGGAGACGGCGGATGTCTTTGCCGCGATCGGGACGTCAGGGCAGATCTATCCGGCGGCGGCTTTCGTGCACCAGGCAAGGGAGGCCGGCGCCCATACGGTCGAGCTGAACCTGGAGCCGTCCGAGGTCGCCCAGGGGTTCGACGAGATCCGCACCGGTCCGGCCTCGCGCATCGTGCCGCTTTGGGTCGAGGATCTGCTGAAGGGCTGAGCCATCCCGGCAGGCGGGGCGACGAGCGCTGCCTTTGGCAGCGGGAGGAGCGCCGCTCCCCCCGTCTGCGCCGCTTCAGCCGTCGCTTTCCATCTTCATGCCGGACATGTCGTGGCCGCCGTCTTCGGGCTGGCGGTCCAGGTCGACGGGAATGTCGATCTCCACGTCGCCGGCCTTTTCGAAGGTCAGGGTCATGTGGATCACGTCATCGGGCTTCATCGGGCCGGTCAGGCCCATCAGCATGACGTGGTCGCCGCCGCGCGCCAGCATGTGCATGCCGCCGGCGGGAACGGGGAAGCCTTCTTCGACCTCCATCATCTTCATCACGCCTTCGCCCATGTCCATGTGCGTGTGCAATTCGGCCCTGGCGGCGGCGTCGGTCTGCACGCCGATCAGACGGTCATCGGTGTCGCCATCATTATGGATGACCATGAAGGCGGCGCCGGATTTCGACACCGGCGTGGCCGAGCGGGCATAGGCATCGGTGACGGTGATGTCCCGGGCCAGGGCCGGAACGGCAGGCAGGGCCAGAAGGCAGGCGGCCAGGGCGGCGCTGGTGAGGGTTTTCGCGTTCATCTCTCGCTCCATTCGGTTTCGGTTTTCAGGGAAACGATGCCGGACGGACAGCACGGCCCGGAGCATCCGGGAGGCGCGACGTCAGAACACCGGCAGGGGCGAGAGCGGAGGGTCGCGGGCCTGGGCGGGGGGCTGGCGCAGGGACCGGCCGGGGCGGTCCGCCAGCGGGGCGGTGACCAGGATCAGGCGGGAGGCCAGTACCAGGGGCAGCGCGGCAAGCGCGACGGCATTCAGCAGCGTCAGGACGCCCTGGGGACAGAAATGCGGGGGTTTGACCGGCTGGCCGTCCTTGTCGAGGAAGACCATGACCGGGCCGGAGCCGGTGCACAGCTGGACCTGCCCCGCCGGCAGCGGCGCGCCGCGCGCGACGGCCAGGGCCTGACCGGTCACCGCCAGCAGCAGCGACAGGAGCAGCGCGTTCCATATCCGCAGGATCCGTGTCATCGCGCCGGACCCTGCCCGAAGCCATGCGCCCCGGCAAGGGGCGGCACGCCGAAGGGGCGGGACACAAGACCGCAGTCAGGCGGGCGTCAGGGCATCAGGCGGGCGTCAGGGCGTCAGGGGGGCGTCAGGGCAGCGGGGCAGCGGACCTGGGTCGGCAATCGGGTGGGACGAATGCGAACGCCCTCCGCGCCGCAAGGCGCGAAGGGCGTCGACTGTCCCTCGATGAAGGGCTCAGGCTGCGGTCGCGGCCTTTGCCTTCTCGATGTCTTTTTTGACCTTCAGGGCGTTGGCCGAGAGTTCCTCGTCCTTCGCCTTTGCCAGGAAGGCGTCCAGCCCGCCGCGGTGATCGACGCTGCGCAGGGCCGAAGCCGAGATCCGCAGCTTGACGCCACGGCCCAGGGCTTCCGACTGAAGCGTGACGTCGTTCAGGTTCGGCAGGAACCGGCGTCTGGTCTTGTTGTTCGCATGGCTGACATTGTTGCCAGTCATCGGGCCTTTCCCGGTCAGTTCGCAACGGCGCGACATAGCGTATCCTCTGTCTTGCGGCGCGGCGGGTCTTCCCGGCGCCAAATAGAAGGGGCGCGGCCAGAGGCAGCGCCCGGAATTCGGTTCAGCGTCCTTATGGGGAATCGCCCGGGCAGTCAAGTGCCGTGACCGATTTACCCCGTCCCCTCCCCTGTCCCCTCCCCCGTCGAACCGCCTTCGGGGCCGGGCGCGAAAAAATTCTTGATAGAATTTTGGCAAGAATTTTTTGAAAATTCTTGGGCCGCGCCGGGACGGGACCGCCCCTATCCGGTGCAGCGCGTGGTGTCGAGGCTGTGCAGCATCTCCTGCGCCGCGGCGCCCGGGGTCTTTTCGCCCTGGGCCACGGCGCGGGCCAGGTGGTCGAGCGTGGCGCGCGCGGGTCCCGTTTCCAGTTGGGCCAGCAGCGCATTGCGCACCTCCTGGTCGAACCAGTAGCGGGCCTGTTCCGCGCGGCGCCGGTCCCACCAGCCGCTGTCCCGGCGCCAGGCGATCAGGGCGCGCATCTCGTCCCAGGCGGATTCGAGCCCCGCTTCGGTGATGGCCGAGACCATCCTTGCCTTGGGGAACCCCGGCGGATCCTGCGGGCGTTTGCGCAGCAGCCGCAGCGCGCCGGCGTAATCGGCGCAGGTGCGGGTGGCCGCGGCCTTCAGTTCGCCATCGGCCTTGTTGATCAGGATCAGGTCGGCGATTTCCATGATCCCGCGCTTGACGCCCTGCAATTCGTCCCCGCCGGCCGGGGCCAGCAGCAGCACGAACAGGTCCGACATTTCCGCCACCACGGTTTCCGACTGGCCCACGCCCACGGTTTCGATGATGACGACGTCGAACCCCGCCGCCTCGCAGATCGCGACAGCTTCGCGCGACCGGCGCGCGACGCCGCCCAGCTGGCTTTGGCTGGGCGACGGGCGGATGAAGGCGTTCCGTTCGCGGCTGAGCCGGTCCATCCGGGTCTTGTCGCCCAGGATCGACCCGCCCGAGCGGGCCGAGCTGGGGTCGACGGCCAGCACGGCGACGCGCAGCCCCTGCCCCACCAGCATCATGCCGAAGGCTTCGGTGAAGGTGGATTTGCCCACCCCCGGCGTGCCCGACAACCCGATGCGGATCGCCTCGCGCGGGGGGGTGGTGCGCAGCCGTTCCAGCAATTCGGTCGCCTGGGCCCGGTGATCGGCGCGGCGGCTTTCCACAAGGGTGATGGCCCGGGCAAGAGCCCGCCGATCCCCGTTCAAGATCCTGTCAGAAAGCTGTGCAAGGTCCATCAGCGCATCCATATGGTCGTCCAAGTGATCGCCCATGTGTCATGCCTTGGCCGGCCGCGGCTTGTCTACCCCGCGCAACGGCGCATGTTGAACCAGTACCATTGCCGGAGCCCGATGATGATCCGACTTGCCCTTTCCCTGTTGTCCGCCGCGGCCCTGGCCGTTCCCATGCTGGCCGTCCCGGTCGCTGGCCCATTGGCGGCCCAGACCCGGACCGACGCCGAATTCGTCGTCAAGCTGTACGGCGCCAACCTGGCGCGGATCCGGCTGACCGGCGAAACCTCGGCCAGCGGCTACGAGGTGAGCGGCACGTTGTCGACCACCGGCATCGCCAGCGCGCTGAGCAACACCAGCTATGACGGCACGGCAAAGGGCCGCCGGTCCGGCCTGACGTTCCGCCCCGCGCGTTACGACGAGCTGGTCATCGAGCGCGACAAGCGCAAGGACGGCGCGCTGGTCTATGCCTCGGGCGTGCCGCAGCCCGTCGGCTACAAGGCCGAGGAACGCATGGACGACGCGCTGGACGTGGCCACACAGGGCGACACGGTCGATCCGCTGACGGCGATCTTCATGGTGCTGCGCGACCAGCCCGCCGACGAGGTCTGCCCGCCGGTACGCCAGTATGTCTTTGACGGCGAACGCCGGTCGGTGGTCGAACTGACGCGGACATCGCAAAGCGCCGAGGAGATCGTCTGCGCCGGTCAGTTCAAGCGGGTGAAGGGCTATCCGAAGGACGAATACGACAACAAGCGCAAGGTCTTCCCGATCGAGGTGACGTATCGGCGGGCGGGCGACGTGATGCAGGTGCAGACCATGTCGCTGCAGACCGATTACGGGCTGGGCCATCTGGAGCGCCGCTAGGGCCGCTGGACGGCACGCGCGCGATTGCCGATAAGGCGGCGATGCATGATCCCCTGCCGATAGACGCCGCCCTGCCCGAAGTGCTGACCGCGATGACGCGGGCGGGCCGGGCCGTGCTGCAGGCGCCGCCGGGCGCGGGCAAGACGACACGGGTGCCACTGGCTTTGCTGGAAGCGGGGTTTCAGGGCCGGATCCTGATGCTGGAGCCGCGCCGTCTGGCCGCGCGGGCGGCCGCCGAGCGGATGGCCGGTGCGCTTGGGGAGGTCGCGGGGCAGACGGTGGGGTACCGGATCCGGGGCACGGCCAAGGTGTCCAGGGCCACGCGGATCGAGGTGGTGACCGAGGGCATCCTGACGCGCATGCTGCAGACGGACCCCGAGCTGCCGGGCGTGGGCACGGTGATCTTCGACGAATTCCATGAACGGTCGCTGCAGGCGGACCTGGGGCTGGCGCTGTGCCTTGAGGTGACCGAGACGCTGCGCGACGATCTGCGCCTGCTGGTGATGTCGGCGACGCTGGACGCGGAACCGGTGGCCGCGCTGATGGGCGCGCCGGTGGTGACGTCGCAGGGGCGGAGCTTTCCGGTCGAGGAACGCTGGCTGGACGCGCCGCTGGCGCCGCGCGTGCGGCGGCCGCAGGCGTTGGCGGATCTGATCGTGGCGGCGGAGCGGGAGACGCGGGGCATGGGCGGCGCGATCCTGGCGTTCCTGCCCGGCGAGGGCGAGATCCGGCAATGTGCGGCGGCGCTGGACGCGCGGTTACCCGGCGATTGCGTGGTGCGCCCGCTGTACGGCGCCCTGCCCTTTGCCGATCAGCAGGCGGCGCTGGCGCCGCTGGCCAAGGGACGCAAGGTGGTTCTGGCGACCTCGATCGCCGAGACCTCGCTGACCATTCCGGATGTGCGTGTCGTGGTCGATGGCGGACAGGCGCGGCGGGCGCGGTTCGATCCCGGCTCGGGCATGGCGCGGCTGGTGACCGAAAAGGTGACGCGGGCCGAGGCGGTTCAGCGGGCGGGCCGTGCGGGGCGCGTGGCCGAGGGCGTGTGTTACCGGCTGTGGACCCGGGGCGAACAGGGCGCTCTGGCGGCGTTTCCCCCGCCCGAGATCGCGGCGGCGGACCTGGCCGGGCTGGCGCTGGATTGCGCGGTCTGGGGGACGGGGCCGGACGATCTGGCGTTTCTGACGCCGCCGCCCGAAGGGGCCTATGGCGAGGCAAAGGCGCTTTTGGCGATGCTGGGGGCGCTGGACGCGGCCGGGCGGATCACGGCGCATGGCCGGCGGCTGGCCGGGCTGCCGCTGCATCCGCGGCTGGCGCATATGCTGACGCTGGCGGGGCCGTCGGGGGCGCCGTTGGCGGCATTGCTGGAGGAACGGGATCCGTTGCGGGCTGCGCCCGTGGACCTGGGCCTGCGGCTGGAGGCGTTGCGCAATCCGGGCAAGTTCATGCGCGAGCGGGCGTACCAGGTGAACCGGCCGACGCTGGACCGGGTCGGGGCCGAGGCGAAGCGGCTGGCGCGGCGGGCGGGCGAAGAGGCGGGGCTGGAGCCGGCCGAGATGGCGGCGCTGGCCTATCCCGACCGGATCGGGCAGCGGCGCAAGGGCGACGCGCCGCGCTATCTTTTGTCGGGTGGCAAGGGCGCGGTGATGGCGGACGGGGATCCGCTGGCGGGCAGCCCCTGGATCGTGGTGCTGGATACGGACGGCAACCCGCGCGAGGCCAAGGTGCGGCTGGCGGTGGGGATCACCCTGGGCCAGATCCGGGGGCTGTTTGCCGACCAGGTGGTGACGGAGGACGTCTGTGCCTGGTCGAAACGCGACCGGCGGGTGGTGGCGCGGCGGCAGGAAAAGCTGGGCGCGCTGATTCTGCAGGACGAGGTCTGGAAGGGCGTGCCCGACGAGGCGGTGGCGCGTGCCATGCTGGAGGGGGTGCGCGAGCTGGGGCTGCGGCTGGACGGCGCGGCCGGACGGCTGGCGCGACGGGTGGAGCTGGTGCGGGCGACAGGCGCGGACCTGCCGGATTTCTCGGAAGAGGGGCTGATGGCGGGGCTGGAGGACTGGCTGCTGCCGATGCTGAAGGGCGTGCGGTCGGCCGAGGACTGGAAGCGGTTCAGTCCCCTGCCCGCGCTGGAGGCCGCGCTGAGCTGGGACCAGAAGCAGGTGGTGGACCGGGAAGCGCCGGGGGCCTTCGTGACGCCGCTGGGGCGGAAGGTGGCGATCGATTACGTCGACGAGGGGCCGGAGATCGCGCTGCGGCTGCAGGAGCTGTTCGGGGTCACGCGGCACCCGCGCGCGGGGGGACGGCCGCTGAAGATCGCGCTGCTGTCACCGGCCGGGCGGCCGGTGCAGGTGACGCAGGATCTGCCGGGGTTCTGGGCCGGATCCTACGGGGATGTGCGCAAGGACATGCGGGCGCAGTATCCCAAGCACCCCTGGCCCGAGGATCCGACGCAGGCCGATCCGACGCTGCGCGCGAAACCCCGGCGGGGATAGATTTTTCGCCGAAAAATCCGGGACCCGAGATTTTTCCGGCGAAAAATCTTGTTCCGTCAGACGCCGAGGCACCAGCGCATGATGGCCTTTTGCGCGTGCAGCCGGTTTTCCGCCTCGTCGAAGATCACCGATTGCGGGCCGTCCATGATCTCGGAGGTCACTTCCTCGCCCCGGTGCGCGGGCAGGCAGTGCATGAAGATCGCATCCGGCTTGGCCTTAGCCATCAGCGCCGCGTTCACCTGGTAGGGGCGCAGCAGGTTGTGGCGCCGTTCGCGCGCGGATTGGGCATCGTGCATCGACACCCAGGTGTCGGCGACGATCAGGTCGGCATCGGCGACCGCCTGTTCGGCATCGCGGGTGATTTCGATCTTCGAGCCCTTGGAGCGGGCGAGATCGACGAATTCCTGTTCCGGGTCCAGCACCTGCGGCCCGGCGAAGGTCAGGTCGAACCCGAACTGCCCGGCGGCATGCAGGAAGGACGCGCAGACGTTGTTGCCGTCGCCGCACCAGACCACCTTCTTGCCCCTGATCGGCCCGCGATGTTCCTCGAACGTCAGCACGTCGGCCATGATCTGGCAGGGGTGGGTGCGGTCCGTCAGCCCGTTGATCACCGGCACGTCGGCGGCATCGGCCATCTCGGTCAGCACGGTTTCATCGAAGGTCCGGATCATGATCAGGTCGACGTAGCGCGACAGCACGCGGGCGGTGTCGGCGATGGTTTCGCCATGGCCCAGCTGCATGTCGGCGCCCGACAGCACCATGGTTTGCGCCCCCATCTGGCGCGCGCCGACGTCAAAGCTGACGCGGGTCCGGGTGGACGGCTTTTCGAAGATCAGCGCGACCATGTGGTTCTTGAGTGGCTGGTCGGCGTCCGGCGCGGCGTGAAGCTGTCCGGCGCGGGCGGATTTCATCGCCGCTGCCTTGTCGATCATGCCCCGAAGGTCGGTCGGGTCGGTCTTGTGGATATCGAGGAAGTGATTCATTGCGGGTTTCTCATGTTCTTGCCGGGACTTGGGGGCGCTGCCCCCAAACCCCCGGAGGTATTTGAGCCAAGAAGAAGGATCAGGCCGTTTCGCTGACAAGCGCCGTGGCGGCGGCGTCAAGGCGGGTGATCGCGGTCTCGATCTCGTCGTCGGTGATGGTCAGCGGCGGCAGCAGGCGGATGACGTTGTCGGCGGCCGGCACCGTCAGGACCTGCTGGTCGTAGCCGGCCTTGACCACGTCGACATTGGGCGCCTTGCACTTCAGCCCCAGCATCAGGCCGGAGCCGCGCACGCCCTGAAAGACATCCGGATGGGCCGCGACCAGGCCTTCGAGCTTCTGGCGCAGGAGGCCGGCCTTGCGGTTCACTTCGGCCAGGAAGGCCGGGTCGGCGACGATGTCCATCACCTTGCAGCCCACCGCGCAGCCCAGCGGGTTGCCGCCATAGGTCGACCCGTGCGTGCCCGCGGTCATGCCCGAGGCGGCCTTTTCGGTGGCCAGCACCGCGCCCAGGGGGAAGCCGCCGCCGATGCCCTTGGCGACCATCATGATGTCCGGCGTGATGCCCGCCCATTCATGGGCGAAGAGCTTGCCGGTCCGGCCCATGCCACATTGGACCTCGTCCAGGATCAGCAGGATGTCATTTGCATCGCAAAGAGCGCGCAGGTCCTTGAGCTCCTGGTCGGACATCGGGATGATGCCGCCTTCGCCCTGCACCGGTTCGATCAGGATCGCGGCAGTGGTGTCGGTGATGGCGGCCTTCAGGGCTTCGCCGTCGCCCCAGGGCAGGTGGACGAAGCCCGGCAGCAGGGGCCCGAAGCCCTTGGTCATCTTCTCGGATCCGGAGGCGGCGATACCGGCCGAGGACCGGCCGTGGAAGGAGCCCGCGAAGGTGATGATATCGGTCTTTTCCGGATGCCCGGCCTCGTACCAGTATTTCCGCGCCATCTTCACCGCCAGTTCGCAGGCTTCGGTGCCCGAGTTGGTAAAGAAGGCGGTATCGGCGAAGGTGGCGTCGACCAGCTTGTCGGCCAGCGCCTGCTGCTGCGGGATCTGGTAGAGGTTCGACGTGTGCCAGAGCGTGTTGGCCTGGTCGGTCAGCGCCGCCACCAGGGCGGGGTTGGCGTGGCCCAGCGCGTTCACGGCGATGCCGGCGCCCAGGTCGAGGAAGCGTCGGCCGTCCGCTTCGATCAGCCATGACCCTTCGCCCTTGACGAAGGACAGGGGCGCGCGGGAATAGGTCGGCAGAACGGACGGGATCATCAGGATCATCCTTGTCTTGGGTCAGGCCCTGTCAGTGCCTCAGCAGGGCCCATGCGTCAACGATTTCAGATAGGTGGTTGCCCGAAATGGGCAGGGAACAGCGAAGCGCGGCGCGCGTCAGGCGCGTCGGATGATGCGATATGCAACGGTGCTGTTCATGCACGATCGCTTACAGCCATTCCGCCCTTCTGAGAAGCCCCTATCTTCTTCTTGGCCCAAATACCTCCGGGGGAGTCCTCCTGCGGAGGACGGGGGCAGCGCCCCCTTGCCGGGCCCCCGCCACCGGCGCAGATCCCGGACATCTCCGGGACCCGGCGCAACACGCCCCTGGCCGCCCTTATAAGCTGGCGCGAATAACCTGGCGCGAAGGGCGCCGGCGTCACGGCTTGAGCCGGTAACCCGTGGTCAGCATCCAGCGGGCGACGGCGACGATGACGGCGGTGAAGCCGCCACAGACGACGATCCCCAGCCAGGGGGAGCTGTCGGAGACGCCGATCATGCCGTAGCGCGCGCCGTCGATCAGGTAGAAGACCGGGTTCGCATGGGTGACGAAGGCCAGGCCGCGGGGCAGCGCTTCGGCCGAATAGAAGGTTCCCGACAGGAAGGCGAGCGGCGTGATGATGAAATTGGTGATCGCCGCCATCTGGTCGAACTTCTGCGCGTAGATCGCGGCGATGATGCCAAGCCCCCCCATCAGCACCGCGCCCAGCAGGACGAAGACCAGAGCCACCAGCGGATGCGCCGGGGCCACGCCCAGCACCAGCAGGATGGCCAGCGCGATGGTCACCGCCACGGCCAGCCCGCGCGCGGCGGCGCCGCACAGGTAGCCGATGGTCAGTTCGGTTCCCGACAGCGGCGGCATCAGCGTGTCGACGATATTGCCCTGCACCTTGGACACCATGATCGACGACGACGCATTGGCAAAGGCGTTCTGGATCACCGCCATGGTCAGGATGCCGGGCGCCAGGAAGACGGCAAAGGGCACGCCCATGACGTCGCCGCGCTGCGGACCGATGGCAAGCGTGAAGATCATCAGGAACAGGCCGGCGGTGACCAGCGGCGCCAGCAATGTCTGTGTCCAGACCGCGGTAAAGCGGCGGATCTCGCGTTCGATCAGGGTTTGCAGCCCCAGCCAGTTGACCCGCCCGAAGCGGCGCACGCCAAGATCAAGTTCGCTCATGTCGTGATAGTCCCGTATTGTTCGCTTTGACCCCGCGGGGTCACAGATGACGCGGCGTTTGCCGCGTGCGCCTTGTAACTCCGGTGGCAGAGACTAGAATAGGGGTCTGCTGGATAAATCGAGAGCGGCCGCCGCGAGCGGCCTGCTTTTTTGGGAAGGGTCGCGGATGTCTTGGACCGACGAACGGGTCGAACTGCTGAAGAAAATGTGGAGCGAGGGCCAGTCGGCGAGCCAGATCGCCAAGGAACTTGGTGGCGTGACGCGCAATGCGGTGATCGGCAAGGTGCATCGCCTTGGCCTGTCCAACCGCACCTCGGGCGCGGCGCCCGCGCCGGCCGCGTCCCCCGCCGCCGCGCCGAAGGCCGAGGCAAAGCCCAAGCCCGCGCCCAAGCCCGAGGTCAAGGCCAAGCCCGCACCCAAGGCGGACCCGGTGTCCGACACCGACACGGGATCGACCGAGGTCGAGGCGCGCAGCCCGGCCCGCAAACAGATCATCCCCGCGGGTCAGCCTCTGCCACCGCAGCCGTCGGCCAATGAAATCAGCCCGGAGGCGCTCGCCAAGGTGTCGGAAATCGAAAAGAAGGCCAAGCGGCTCACGCTCATGGAGCTGACCGAACGGACCTGCAAATGGCCCGTGGGCGATCCGGCGACCGAGGATTTCTGGTTCTGCGGCCTGCCCGCCCAGGCCGGCAAGCCCTATTGCGAAGCCCATGTGGGCGTCGCCTTTCAGCCGATGAGCGCGCGGCGCGACCGCCGCCGCTAAGCGCGACACATTCCCGTTTCAACGCCCGGACGGCCCCGCCGCCCGGGCGTTTTCATGTGTGCCTGCGTTTCATTTCCCGTGTCACACCTGGGGTCACTTCTGGGGTCACTTCTGGGGGGCGGAGGACGTGAACTTGGGGATGACGCTGTCGGAGGCCGGGGCCGGTTCTATCGCGGTCCAGTTGCCTTCGGCCAGGTCGATGTTGCCGGGGATGTCTGCTTCCCAGAAGGTGACCACGTTGGGCGTGATGTTCAGGTAAAGCTTGTCGTCGACGATCCGCCACAATGTCGGATTGCCGGGCACCTTGCCGCCCTTGGACACGCCATAGGCGCAATGGCCGTCGTATTGCGGCGCGTATTTCGCCGGATCGGCCAGGAACCTGTCGCGGTTGGCTTCGGACGAAAAGGCGAAGGTGGCGCCGTTGTAGTCGGCGGTGATGGCCGACTTGCCCGGCAGCGGCGCCGGCTGGGACTGGCCGACGGGCACCTGGGCGAGGTCGAAGTAGGATACGACATCGTAGCCCGAAACGGCAAAGCCGGTCCCGTCGACGAATTGCTCGCCTGCCAGGACGGGCGCGGCAAGAAGCATGGTGGCCAGGCTTATGGCCAGTTTGGACGCCATTGGGGCTTTGGGGGCTGGGCGGGTCATGCGTTTCCTCCGGATCGCAGGATGAACCGGCGCGCGGGCCGGGTGCGATCAGTCTGTGGCAAATGCCGTGACCTGCGAACCCCGCCTCGCGCGGAGGTGACGCGCGCTCAGCCAGCGCGAGCAATTGTTACAGCGCGGTCCCGTCTTGCGGTTGCCCCTGCGCTTGCCCCTGCGCTTTGCGCGGCCGCCCCGGCTTGCGCAGCACGTTGATGTCCTGCGCGCCCAGGATCGCGCCGGGCAGGATGTCGACGACCTCCATGTGGCGCGACCAGTCGCGGCGGATGAAATCGGGATCGTGCGAAGCCAGCCCGTAGGTGCCGGTGCCCGGCGCGGCCGGCGTTTCGATAAAGACATAGCCCTGTTCGCGCAGCATCTCGTCGGTCACGTCGCCCCAGCCGAAGCCGGCCGTCACCGGGTGATTGCGCCGCACGTCCAGCACCGCGTAATTCGACGTGGTCAGCAAAGCCAGCCCGCCGGGACGCAGGATGCGCGCCATCTCGGCCAGCCAGGCCTCGGAGCTTTCGGCGGTCAGGTGGGTCCAGATCGAGACCGAGAAGACCACGTCGAAGGCCCTGTCGCGGAACGGCAGCGGCGGATCGAAGTCGGTCACCCGGCACCCGACGCCGGGCAGCTGGGATTTCAGATACCGGATCGCGTCGCGGTCCACGTCGACGCAGATGTCGGGCTTGCCGCAGAAATGGCGCAGCGGCATCGCCACCCGCCCCACGCCGCAGCCGAAATCAAGGATCTTCAGCTCGCTCATGGGCCGGTCGGAAAACCGTTCGATGGCGTCGCGGATCGCGATGGCCATCTGGGTGCCCTGATGGACAAAGACATCCTCGCGCTTGTCGTGGGCCTCCATCATGTTGCCCGGCTTTGGCAGGTCAAAGGCCTTGGCCCAGTCTTCGGTGATTTCGGTCATGTTGCCCCCAGTCGCTCCCTCGTCCGACTAGACCCGATCCCGCCCGAAGGCTCAAGCGCGCTCAGCGCAGGATCGGCGGCTTGTCGGGGTCCGATCCGGGCGCCTTCGGCGTCACCGGTTCGGCCACCTGCGGCTGCGGCAGGTCGAAACGCAGACCCACACGGGCCAGCCGCGCCGCCACCGGGTCCGTGGCGCGAAAGAACGCGACATCCAGCGCGCCGGCTTCGATGCCCGAAAAGGTCAGCGCCTCGTTCACGGCGCGGGCCAGCGCCGGTTCGGCGCCCGGCACCGCGTCGATCACGCCCAGCACATGCGACCGCGCGCCTTCGCCATAGACCGCCTCGACCAGGTAGGCGGCGTGGGCCAGCCCCGCGGCGCTGGCCAGCTTGGTGTCGAGCGCGGTCAGCAACACTTCGGGCACGCCCGCGGGGGGCAGCAGTTCGGTGATGCGCTGTTCGACCTCCGAAGGGCCATCGCCCAGGGTGTCGGACAGCCAGTCGACGGCCGGCGCGGGAATCAGGATCGACGACGGCGCGACCTCGGGGTTGACGGCCAGGCCGATCCCCTGCCCCGCCAGCATCGACGTGATCGCCCGGCCCGACAGCGCCGCATAGGGCGCCGAACCTTCGGCGAAGGCCGACAGCCGTTCCTCGCGGTCGAAGGCCAGCACGAACTGGCCGTCCTCCACGGCGAAGGTCGCGGGGCGGATGGTTTCCCCCTCGGCTTCGGCTTCCAGCATCAGGTACAGTTCGCTGTCGGCCAGCCGCTCGTAGAATCGCAGGCGGGCCGCGTCGTTCTCGGGGGCGGCCTCCATCGCCGCATGGGCGGCATCCAGCGGCGTGTGGAGCGGTGTGGGGTCGGTCATTCAAGCACCTCTCTGACCCGGGCGCGCAGGACGGGCAGGACCTCGTCCCCGAACCAGGGATTGCGTTTGAGCCACGCGGTATTGCGCCACGACGGATGAGGCAAGGGGATAGCCCCTGGCCAATGGTCGCGCCAGGCCCGCACGGCATCGGTCAGCGGACCCTTGACCCCAAGGTGCCAGCGGATCGCATGCGCGCCCACCAGGACTTTCAGCTCGATCCTGTCCAGGGCGTCCATCACCGGGCCATGCCAGGTCTTCGCGCAGACCGGCGGCGGCGGCAGGTCGGCCTTGCGCGCGTCGTAGCCGGGGAAACAGAAGGCCATGGGCACCACCGCGACGCGGCTGCGGTCATAGAACGTGGCCGCGTCGATGCCCAGCCAGTCGCGCAGCCGGTCGCCCGAGGGATCGGTAAAGGGCCGCCCCGAGGCATGGACCCGCGCGCCCGGCGCCTGCCCCGCGATCAGCAGCCGCGCGCCGGGGCGGAACCACACGACCGGGCGCGGCGCATGGGCGGTCGTGGTGGCGGCGAAACGCTGGCTGCAGATCCGGCAGGCGCGGATCCGGTCGGGCAGATCGTTCCCGGGGTCTGTCCCAGGTTCGCCTTCGGGCGCGGCTTCGGGGATGACCTTGGTCACGGGCGGGCTTTGGGCGCCGGCCGGGGGCTTCGCCACATTGTGTCCACAAACCATCCCGGAAAAACCATAATCTGCACAACATTCCCCCTATTTAAGGCCGTAAACGGCCTATATATCTGTTCCCCGTAACAAGGGAACGACCCCCACGGCCGGGCGCGCCACCGCAGCGCGCCTTGCAAGACGGGCAAGACGGGCAAGACTGAGACCTAGGCCAGGGCACAATCATCCGGAGCCGGAGCAAAATCCGGAATACCATGCTGGAATTCAGGAACGTCAGCAAATCCTTCTGGACAGGATCACAGCGCAAGGTGATCCTGGAAAAGGTGTCGTTCCGGGTCGAACGGGGCAAGTCGCTGGGGGTGCTGGCCCCCAACGGCACCGGCAAGACGACGCTGATCAACATGATGGCCGGGCTGGAAAAACCCGACGAGGGCGAGATCATGCGCGCCTGCAACATCTCGTTTCCGCTGGGCTTCATGGGCGGCGTGGTCAGCCGGATCTCGGCCATGGAAAACGCGCGCTACATCGCGCGCCTTTACGGGCTGGACCCCGACTACGTCGAAGCCTACTGCCGCTGGCTGTGTGGGCTGGGCGAATATTTCGACCAGCCGGTGGGGACCTATTCGTCCGGCATGCGGGCGCGGTTTTCCTTTGCGCTGATGCTGGCGCTGGATTTCGACATCTACCTGATCGACGAAGGCATGCCCGCCACCACGGATGTCGAATTCAACCGCAAGGCCGGTTCCATCATCGAGGAACGGATGTCCACGACGACGATCATCATCGTCAGCCACGACCCAAAGACGCTGGAAAAGTTCGCGCGCCAGGCTGCCGTGCTTTCGGCCGGGCAGCTGTACATGTTCGACACCCTTGAAGAAGCGAAACAGCTCTATGACTACGAAACCCAAAGCTAGGAAGTTTCGCATAAAGCGTGGCGCGCCAACCACCGTCCTGCGCGCCGCCCCCCCGCGGATGACCGCCGGGGGCGCTGATCGCGCCGATCGCGCCGATCACCTTGTCGCGCCCGAACCCGAACGCACCATCCCGCCCTGCGCCCCCGGTGGCAGCGCCGATCCCGTGCGCCTGACCCGCCCCGTCGCGGTGCCCCCGCCCGCATCCGCCGCCGCCGCGCAAGCCGCCCGGCCCGGCGCCGCCGCGAAACCGGTCACGCCATCCGGCGTCAAACCTGTTGCCCAGCCCGTTGTTCAGCCTGTTGTTCAGCCTGTTGCGCAACCAGTTTCCCGGGCCGCCACGGCTCCTGCCGCCCAGTCCGCCCAGGCCGCCGAGACCGCCCAGACGCAAGCGCAGACCCGGGCCGAACCGCCCCCCCCCGCCGCGCCGATGACCGTCGACGAGGAACTGGACGCCATCCGGGCCGAGAACCTGACCGGGCGACAGCTGCGCATGGCCCGGCGCGTGGCCAACAAGCACAACCTGTCCGCCACCTCCGACATCGACGCGGTCCGGCTGCTGCGCAAGAAGGGCATCGACCCGTTCAAGCTGTCCTCGCTGCTGGACCTGGTGGTGCCCAGACACGGCCCCGACACCGCACAACCGGCGCCCGAGGCGCGCCAGACGCCGCAATTGCCGGCCACCACCACGCCGGTGCAGCTGCCCCAGACCGTCCCGCAGAAACCGCGCGAGACGCTGCCGTCCACCGACCTCAGCCCGCGCGAACGCCGCGACCGCGAGATCGCCGGCATCCAGCGCGACATCATGCTGCGGCGGCGCCGCAAGATGCTGCTGCTGATGGCGCGGCTGGCCTTCTTCGTCTTCCTGCCGACCTTCATCGCGGGCTGGTATTTCTACGTCGCCGCCACGCCGATGTATTCGACCAAGTCCGAATTCCTGATCCTGCAGGCCGACGGCGCCGGGGCGTCATCGGGGCTGGGCGGGTTGCTGGCGGGCACCCAGTTCGCCACCAGCCAGGATGCCATCGCCGTGCAATCCTACCTGGAATCCAAGGACGCCATGCTGCGGCTGGACCGCGACGCCGGCTTCAAGTCGCATTTCGAACAGCCCTGGATCGACCCGATCCAGCGGCTGGATCCCGGGGCCACGAACGAACAGGCCTACCGGATCTACAAGAAGAACGTGAAGATCGGCTTCGACCCGACCGAAGGCGTCATCCGCATGGAAGTGTCGGCCGCCGACCCGGAGGTCAGCGCAGAATTCTCGCGCAAGCTGATATCTTACGCCGAGGACCGGGTGAACAACCTGTCCGAGAAGAAGCGCGACGACCAGATGCGCGATGCGCGGATCAGTTTCGAAAAAGCCGAAACCGATCGCCGCGATGCCCAGGAAAAGCTGGTCAACCTGCAGCAGCAAGGCGCGCTGCTGGACCCCGAAGGGGTCATCGCCTCGCTGCGCAGCCAGATCTCGAACGTCGAGGTACAGCTGCAGGAACGCCAGCTTGACCTGGCCGCCCTGCTCGACAATGCCCGGCCGAACCAGGCCAAGGTGGACGGCGCGCGCGGCGATATCGGCCGCCTGCAGGACCTGCGCGACGCGCTGAACAAGAAGATGACCGATGCCTCGCAGGGGGAAAATTCGCTGGCCCAGCTGACCGCGCGCATCCAGATGGCGCAGGCCGACCTCGCCACGCGCGAAATGATGCTGCAATCGGCGCTGCAGCAGGTGGAAACCACCCGGATGGAAGCCAATCGCCAGGTGCGTTACCTGACAACCTCGGTCGCGCCCGTCGCGTCCGAGGAACCCAGCTATCCGCGCAGTTTCGAAGACACGATCCTGGCCTTCCTGATCTTCTCGGGCATCTACCTGATGATCTCGCTCACCGCGTCGATCCTGCGCGAACAGGTCACGTCCTGACCCGCGCCGAAAATGGCACGGGCCGGGCGGATCGCCGCCGCGTCGCCGGGAAGTTTTGACCCCCGCCCCGGACTGTGCGAACAAGGCGCCGCGCGGGGCGATCGCCTCGTGCGGGACTTCCATGCAAGCCCGGTGCATACATGAAACACGTCGCCGTCGCCGATCTGACCATCGGCAATGACCTTCCCCTGACCGTGATCGCAGGCCCCTGCCAGCTGGAAAGCGCGGACCACGCCCAGATGATCGCGGGCGCCATGAAGGAAGCCTGCGCCGCCGCCGGTGCGCAATTCGTCTTCAAGGCGTCCTACGACAAGGCCAACCGCACCTCGGTTTCGGGCAAGCGCGGCCTTGGCATGGACGCAGGCCTGAAGGTCCTGCAGGGCGTGAAGGACGCCATCGGCGTGCCGGTGCTGACCGACATCCACCTGCCCGACCAATGCGCCCCGGTGGCCCAGGTCTGCGACATCCTGCAGATCCCGGCGTTCCTGTGCCGCCAGACCGACCTGCTGATCGCCGCCGGCGAAACCGGCGCGGCGATCAACGTCAAGAAGGGCCAGTTCCTGGCGCCGTGGGACATGCCCAACGTGGTGTCCAAGATCGAAAGCACCGGCAACACGCGCATCCTGCTGACCGAACGCGGCAGCTCGTTCGGCTACAACACGCTGGTGGCCGACATGCGCGCCCTGCCCCAGATGGCGCAATCGGGCTATCCGGTGGTGATGGACGCCACCCATTCCGTGCAGCAGCCCGGCGGCCAGGGCGGATCGTCCGGCGGACAGCGCGAATTCGCCCCGGTGATGGCGCGCGCCGCCGTGTCGCTGGGGATTGCCGCCGTTTTCATCGAGACACACGAAAATCCCGATGCCGCGCCGTCTGACGGGCCGAACATGGTTCCCCTTGATCAAATGCCCGCATTGATTGACACATTGATGCGCTTTGATGCGCTGGCCAAAGCCAACCCGATCCTGATCTGACCTGGTTCAAGAGATTTGACATGACCAAACCGCTTCCCGACGTCACGCCCAATACCTGGGAATTCCTGCGCGATCCGATGATCAAGCCCACGGGCTTCCGCGAATACGATGCCCGCTGGAAATACCCCGACGAGATCAACCTGCCCGGCATGACCGCTCTGGGCCTGGGCCTGGGCACCCAGATGCGCAAGCACGGGCTTGAACCCGTGATCGCCGTCGGCAACGATTACCGCGACTATTCGCTGGCCATCAAGAACGCCCTGGTGATCGGCCTCATGCAGGCCGGCATCCAGGTCAAGGACATCGGCCCCTGCATCACGCCGATGGCCTATTTCTCGTCCTTCCACCTGAACGTTCCGGGCGTGGCGATGGTCACCGCCTCGCACAACCCCAACGGCTGGACCGGGGTCAAGATGGGCTTTGCCATGCCCCTGACCCACGGCCCCGACGAGATGTCCGAACTCAAGGACATCGTGCTGAACGGCAAGGGCGAACCGGCGGCGGGCGGGTCCTACGAATTCGTCCCCGGCGTCTGGGACGCCTACATGGACGACCTGGTCGGCGATTTCAAAATGTCGCGCAAGCTGAAGGTCGTCTGCGCCACCGGCAACGGCACCGCCTCGGCCTACGCACCGATGCTGTTCGAACGCCTGGGCGTCGAAGTGGTGCCCTCGCACAACGAACTCGACTACACCTTCCCCAACTACAACCCGAACCCGGAAGCCATGGAAATGCTCCATGACATGGCCGACACGGTGAAGGCGTCCGGCGCCGATTTCGCGCTTGGGTTCGACGGCGACGGCGACCGCTGCGGCGTGGTGGACGACGAGGGAGAAGAGATCTTCGCCGACAAGGTCGGCGTGATCATGGCCCGCGACCTGGTCAAGCTCTACCCCGGTTCGACCTTCGTGGCCGACGTGAAATCCACCGGCCTCTTCGCGTCCGATCCCGAGCTGATCGCGGCCGGCGCCAAGGCGGATTACTGGAAGACCGGCCATTCCCACATGAAACGCCGGGTGCACGAACTGCGCGCGCTGGCGGGGTTCGAGAAATCGGGCCATTACTTCCTGGCTGGCGATATCGGCCGCGGCTACGACGACGGCATGCGAGTCGCCGTGGAAATCTGCAAGCTGATGGACCGCAACCCGGACATGAAAATGTCGGACCTGCGCAAGGCCCTGCCCCGCACCTGGTCGACGCCCACCATGTCGCCCTATTGCGGCGATACGGAAAAGTACGACGTGCTGGACCGCATCGTGGCGAAGATCGTCAAGCACGCGGAAGACGGCGGCAAATTCGCCGGCCGCGACATCGCGACGGTGGTCACGGTGAACGGCGCGCGGGTGATCCTCGACAACGGGTCCTGGGGACTTGTACGGGCCTCATCGAACACGCCGAACCTGGTCGTGGTCTGCGAAAGCTCGGACAGTGACGAAGAAATGCGCGCGATCTTCAAGGAAGTCGACGGGTTCATCCGGACCGAAGACGCCGTGGGCGATTACGACCAATCGATCTGAGCGTGACGACCGCCGGGGGCGCTGCCCCCGGACCCCCGAGGGTATTTGAACCAAGAAGAAGTACAAAGCGCCGCGCTCCTGTCTTCTTCTTGGTAAAAATACCTTAGACCGTGTCCTCCGCCTGGCGCATCCCTTTGTGAGCCGGGCACGACGCCATGGATTGCGGGACGCAGCACTTCTCACTATGTGACGCGGCATGAGTGAAAACCCGCCCCAGCTGCGCCCCGACATCGCGCCTGCCATCAAACTTCCCGAAGATCGCCGCCCGGGCCAGCCGATGGTCGGCATGGTGTCGCTTGGCTGTCCCAAGGCGCTGGTCGACAGCGAACGGATCCTGACCCGCCTGCGCGCCGAAGGTTACGGGGTTTCGCCCGATTATTCCGGGGCCGACGCGGTGATCGTGAATACCTGCGGATTCCTCGACAGTGCCAAGGCGGAGAGCCTGGAGGCCATTGGCGAGGCGCTGAAGGAAAACGGGCGGGTGATCGTGACCGGGTGCCTGGGCGCGGATCCCGAATTCATCACCGGGGTGCATCCCAAGGTGCTGGCCGTCACCGGGCCGCATCAATACGAACAGGTGCTGGATGCCGTGCACGGGGCCGTCCCGCCGGCGCCCGATCCTTTCGTGGACCTGGTGCCGGCATCCGGCGTGCACCTGACACCGCGCCATTACAGCTATCTCAAGATCTCCGAGGGCTGTAACCACAAGTGCAAGTTCTGCATCATCCCCGACATGCGCGGACGGCTGGTGTCACGACCCGCCGGGTCCGTCCTGCGCGAGGCCGAGCGGCTGGTGCAGGCGGGCGTGAAGGAACTGCTGGTGATTTCCCAGGACACCAGCGCCTTTGGGCTCGACCGCAAGCATGGCCTTTCCAAGTGGCGGGATGGCGAGGTGCGCGATCATATCCTCGATCTCAGCCGGGAACTTGGCCAGCTGGGCGCCTGGGTCAGGCTGCATTACGTCTATCCCTATCCCTTCGTGCGTGACCTGATCCCGCTGATGGCGGATCCCGCAAACGGGTTGTTGCCGTATCTCGACATCCCGTTTCAGCATGCCCATCCGGACACACTGAAACGCATGGCGCGACCTGCCGCCGCCGCCAAGACGCTGGACGAGATCGCCGCATGGCGCGCGACCTGCCCCGAGCTGACGCTGCGCAGCACCTTCATCGTCGGGTATCCCGGCGAGACGGACGACGAATTCCAGACCCTGCTCGACTGGCTGGATGAGGCGCGGCTCGATCGGGTCGGGTGTTTCAAATATGAAAACGTCGATGGGGCGCGGGCCAACGACCTGCCCGATCACGTGCCCGACGAGGTCAAGCAGGACCGCTGGAACCGGTTCATGGAAAAGGCGCAGGCGATTTCCGAGGCGAAGCTGGAGGCCAAGGTCGGCCAGCGCCTGCAGGTCATCGTGGACGAGGTCGACGGTGAGGCCGCCACCTGCCGGACGCAGGGCGACGCGCCCGAGATCGACGGGCATCTGTACATCGATGAAGGGTTCGAAAACCTCAATCCCGGCGACATCCTGACCGTCGAGGTGGACGAGGCCGGGGAATACGACCTTTGGGGACGCCCAGTCTGAAGTGCAGCTGACGCGCGCCTGACCCGCGCGCGAGGCCGCTTAGGGAAAGGCGCCTTTAGGCTTCGACCTTGCTGCCGGTGCGCAGGGCGGCAAAGCGGGCGCGGTTGCAGCAGGGGCGCGGGGCGGTATCGACGTGGTCGTGGCCGTCCAGCCAGTCGGCGCAGGTGTCGGACCAGGCGCAGCCGCGGCAGGCTTCGACCATGCCGGCCCAGGCGTCGGACGACAGCCGGCCATCCTTGAAGGCACTCACAAGATCGGTGTCGGTCGTCTTGGCCATCCGGTTCACCAGGCGCCAGTGACGCATCATCTCGCCGCGTGTCTGCATCGTCCGTCTCCCCTGCATGCAAAGCCCGCCGCCGGAAGCGGGGCCTTTCATTGTCAGCACCCTAGGGCCTGCCCTGCCCCGCATCCTTGACGCAGATCAAGGCGGCGGTCAGGAATGCGACTCGATCTGCGAGAGCGTGTATTTCACCGTTTCGACCCGCGCCGCATTGGGCGGATGCGATCCCAGGAAGCGGTTTCCGGGGTCCGGCAGGCGGGCGAAATAGGCCGCGCCCAGCATCGGATCGTAGCCCGCGTAATACGAGATGATGGTGCCAAGCGCGTCGGCCTCAAGCTCGAATTCCTTGGAATAGCTGCGCGCGCCCACCGCGGCGCCCAGTTCCTGCGCGGATCTCACGTCGGCCTGCGACCCGCCCGTCAGCGTGGCAAGGCCCGCGAAGATCATCGCGCCGGCGGCCGCGTTTTCCTGCTGCTTGGCCAGGTGGCCCAGGATGTGATGGCCCGCCTCGTGGCCCAGCACAAAGGCCAGTTCATCGGGATTATCCATGTCGTCGATCAGCGCCGCCGTCACCGTCAGCACCGGGCGGCCATTGTCGGTCAGGCTTTGATAGGCATTGGCGGGCTGGTTCCCGCGCCGGTCGATCACGAACTCGAAGTTGCAATTCGCGCTTTGCGATTCATGCCGGCAGATCCGTTCGGCCACCGGTTCGACGCGGCCCACCACCTGGGTGAAATTGGCCATCGTCGGGTCCTGCGTGACCACCGGCGCGGTCTGCACCGCGCAGCCGGACAGAAGTCCGCCGACCAGGATCAGGATATAGCGCATGTCACCCCTCGCTCGCTTGTCCGAAGATATAGAGCCTGCCTGCGCCAGCCGCCAGCCGTCCTGCCAAACGCCGGCGCGATCCGCGCCTTTTCGGCCCTTGCCTTGCCCTCGCCGCGCGGGCATCGTGCCCCTATGTTTACCATCGAGCATGAATTCGACTCGACCGTGATCACCCTGGTGGACGACGGCGCCGCCCCTCTTCAGGAGGACGTGATCATCAATGCCTTTGCCGAATGCTTTTCGGTCGAACAATTCGACCCGCGCACCGAAACGATGCAGCGGGTCACCTTGTCGCCCGAACAGGTGCGCGACCTGGCCGCCGCGCTGAACCTGCCCGAGGGCATGTACCAGCTGCCCCCGCTCAAGACCCGCTGAGCGCCCGGTAGCGGAACGTCTTTTCGCGCGACGTCTGGCCCCGGATCAGCTCCAACTCGGTCGGCGCGACCTTCATGGCCGCGGCCAGCATGGCGCGGACCGCGTCGTTGGCCTTGCCGTTTTCCGGGACCGCGGTGACATAGGCGCGCAGGGTATCGTCCTCGACCAGCAGCCGGTCGCGGCCCGCCTTCGGTGTCGCCCTGACCGTGATTTCGGCCCCCGGCATCGCCCTGTCGCTCAGATCCGGAAGATCGCGGTATTTCGCCTTGCCCATGGCGGATGGGTGCCACAACGTGACGCCGATGGAAAGACAGGGCCAGCCGGGCCCGAGAAGGGAACGACCATGACAACCGGATTTTTCAGTGACGAACGCTGCTTCTGGCATGCGGGCGGCAATTACGCCTTCACGCTGCAGGTGGGCGGGCTGGTGCAGCCGACCTTCGGCGGCCTGCCCGAGAACCCCGAAACCAAGCGGCGGCTGAAGAACCTGATGGAGGTCACCGGCCTGCTGGACGAACTGGACCGCCGCCGCGCCGCCCCGGTCACCCGCGAGGACCTGGAGCGGGTGCATCCCGCCGCCTACCTGGATGAATTCAAGCGCCTGTCCGACGCCGGGGGTGGCGAACTGGGCCGCCGGACGCCGTTTGCCAGCGGCGGCTACGAGATCGCGTTGCTTTCGGCGGGCCTCGCCAAGGGCGCGGTCGAGGCGGTGGTGACCGGCGATCTGCCCAACGCCTATGCGCTGTCGCGCCCGCCGGGGCACCATTGCCTGCCCGATTTCCCCAACGGCTTCTGCCTGCTGGCCAATATCGCCATCGCCATCGAAGCGGCCAAGGCCGATCACGGGCTGGGCCGGGTCGCTGTCGTCGACTGGGACGTGCACCATGGCAACGGCACCGAAGGGATCTATTACGACCGCGACGACGTGCTGACGATCAGCCTGCACCAGGACGGCAATTACCCCACCGATTCCGGCTATGTCACCGACCGGGGCACGGGCGCGGGCCTGGGGCACAACATCAACGTGCCGCTGCCCGCCGGAACCGGGCATACCGGCTACCTTGCCGTGATGGACCGCATCGTGATCCCGGCGCTGGAGGCCTACAAGCCCGACCTGATCATCGTCGCCTGCGGCTACGACGCGTCGGTCGTGGACCCGCTGGCGCGGATGCAGGCCACCGCGGACACCTTTGCCCAGATGACGCTCAGGATGAAGGACGTGGCGAACCGGCTGTGTGGCGGCAAGCTGGTGCTGGTGCACGAGGGCGGCTATTCCGAGGTCTACGTGCCCTTTGCCGGCCATGCCACCATCGCCGCGCTGTCGGGCAGTTCGATCTCCGCGCCCGACCCGCTGGCCGATGCCGTCGCCGCCCGCCAGCCCAAGGGCCGGTACGAGGCGTTCCTGTTCGAGGAGGTCGACCGCCTGGCAGAGGAGATCTTTGCCACCGCACCTGCCTGAAATCGGACCGTGCCTGGTCAAAGCTCCCGCCCGCCCACCCCGCTTCGACCAGGCACGGGTTTGACCGCTTGCGGGGCTTGAAATCCCGCACCCCGAGGAAGAGATAGGGCAGGACAAATGTAAAAAGGCGCAACATCCCCATGCCCGATCCCAATCCCGCCGCATTGGAATTCCTGCTGACCCGACGGTCGCGCCCCTACAAGACGCTGGGCCTGCCGGTCCCCGACCGTGACGCGCTGAAGCCGATCCTAACCGCCGCCCTGCGCACCCCCGATCACGGCAAGCTGGAACCCTGGCGCCTGATCGTGCTTGAAGCGCCCGCATTGCGCCGCCTGGCCGGGCTGGTCGGCGCACGCGGCCCCGCCCTGGGCAAGTCCGACGAGGACATCGCCAAGGCGCGCCTGGCCTACGAGATATCAAACCTCGCCGTCGTCGTGGTCGAGGCGCAGAAACCGTCCGCGAAGATCCCCGCCGTGGAACAGACCTATGCCGCCGGTGCCGCCTGCCTGGCGCTGCTGAACGCGGCGATGGCGGCGGGCTGGGGGGCCAACTGGCTGTCGGGCTGGCCCAGCCACGACAGGGCCTTCTGCGCCGAAGGCCTGGGACTGGCGGACACCGAATCCGTCGCAGGAATCATCCATGTCGGCACCGAAAGTGCCGTGCCCCCGGATCGCCCGCGCCCCGACCTTGACGCCATCACCACCTGGGTTTCCTCATGATCGTTACCGCATTCCTGCGCGCGCTGGGTCAGGCCGACGATCCGCGCTTTCGAAAGGTGCTGCTGCTGGGGATCGGGCTGACGATCCTGCTGCTCTTCGCGCTTTACGCCATCGTCTTCTATATCGTCGGCTGGCTGGTCGGCGACAGCGTCACCCTGCCCTTCATCGGCCAGGTCACCTGGGTCGACAGCCTGGCGGAATGGTCGTCGCTGGTGCTGATGATGGGGATGTCGGTGTTTCTGATGATCCCGGTGGCGGCGGCGATCGTGTCGATGTTCCTCGACCAGGTCGCCGAGGCGGTCGAGGACGTGCATTACCCCCAGCTGCCCCGCGTGCCCGCCGTGCCCTTCATGGACGGGGTCATCGACGGGCTTGGCATGCTGGGCGTGCTGATCGTGGCCAACGTGCTGGCGCTGGTGCTGTACCTGGTGTTCGCACCGCTGGCGCCCTTCATCTTCTATTTGATGAACGGCTATCTGCTGGGTCGCGAATACTTCACCCTGGTCGCCATGCGCCGGATCGGCCGCGCCAATGCCAAGGCCGCCCGCAAGCGCCATATCGCCACCGTCTGGGCGGCCGGCACGCTGATGGCGATCCCGCTGTCGATCCCGTTCCTGAACCTTCTGGTGCCGATCTTCGGCGCCGCGACCTTCACCCATATCTACCATGGGCTGGCCGAGAAGGACCCCCGGTTGATCAGCGCCTGATCAGCGCCTGACGCCCCGGCGACACGGGGCGCCGGGGGCGTCGAGCAGGCCTATTCCAGCGGCGGCAGCCGGTGGAACCAGTCGAAATCGCGCACCGTGATCAGCCCGCTCAGGATGATCGTCGCGATGATCCCCCACAGCACGATCGCCGCCACCGTGGTGATGATCGCCTTTTTCTTCAGATGATGTTGCGCCGGGGCCCCGGCATGGGTGCCGGGCACGATCTCTCCGGCTTCGCCCTGGGTCTCAAGCCGCAGCGGCAGGACCACGAAGAAGGTCAGGAACCACAGGACGACGAACAGCACGATGGCGGCGGTGATGGACATCGCCCTACACCTGTTCCAGCTCGACCAGGCAGCCGTTGAAATCCTTGGGGTGCAGGAACAGCACCGGCTTGCCGTGCGCCCCGATCTTCGGTTCGCCCGTGCCCAGCACCCGCGCGCCGGTTTCCTTCAGGTGATCGCGCGCCGCCAGGATGTCGTCGACCTCGTAACAGACATGGTGGATGCCCCCCGACGGGTTCTTTTCCAGGAAGCCGTTGATCGGGCTGTTTTCGCCCAGCGGATACAGCAGTTCGATCTTGGTGTTGGGCAGTTCGATGAAGACCACGGTCACCCCGTGATCGGGCTCGTCCTGGGGCGCGCCGACCTTGGCGCCAAGCGCGCTGCGGTATTGTTCGGATGCGGCCTCGAGGTCGGGAACCGCGATGGCAACATGGTTGAGACGTCCGATCATGAGATGTCCTCCGATACTCGATCAGATCCGGTTATGGCACAGCCGCGAACAGGGGCAAGGGCGGGGCCGCATTAACCCGGTATTAGCAAACATGGCCGTAGCCTTTGGGGAATGACAGACCGGAGGATGCCTTCATGCCCGAATCCCAACTTTACGGCCCGACCCAACCGGCGCCGACACCCACCCGGCCCCTTCTCGGCATCACCGTCCTGGTGGTCGAGGACAGCCGTTTCGCCTGCGAGGCGCTGCGCCTTCTGTGCCTGCGCAGCGGGGCCCGGGTGCGCCGCGCCGACTGCCTGAAATCGGCCCGCCGCCACCTGCGCGTCTACCGGCCCTCGGTGATCATCGTCGACCTGGGCCTGCCGGACGGATCCGGCCTGGACCTGATCCAGGAACTGGTCGCCTCGGCCCCCCGCGTGCCCGTCATCCTGGGCACGTCGGGCGATCGCTATGCCGAACATGCCGCGATCGAGGCCGGCGCCGACGGATACCTGCCCAAGCCCATCGAATCGCTTGGCATCTTCCAGGAAACGATCCTGGCCCGCCTGCCCGAAGATCGCCGGCCCGTGGCGCTGTCGATGCCCACGGACGAACTGATCCGCCCCGATCCCATCGCCTACCAGGACGACATGGCCCATGCCGCCGACGTGCTGTCGGATATCGAAGACACCAAGGCGCTGGATTACGTGGCCCAGTTCGTCGGCGGCGTGGCCCGCAGCGCGGCGGACGAACCGCTGGCGCGCGCGGCCGAAGACCTGGCCGACGCCCGCCGCAACGGCCGGCCCGTGGCCTTCTTCGCGGCGCAGGTGGCGGGGCTGGTGCAGACCCGGCTCAACGACCGTCGGGTGATCTGACAGATGGACATCCTGCCCCCCCTTGCCGTGGCGCTGGCGCTTTGCGCCTTGCTGACCCTTGCCTATCTTCGGTTGCACCTGGCGGCCCGCCGCATCCGCCAGACCCGCGATGCAACCCATCCGGGGCGCATCCCGGGCCTGCCCCTGACCGGCCCGCCGGTATCGGACCGCGACAGGTGCCGCGCCCTTCGCGTCAGAGGATGACGCCCGGGTCGCGGCCCATGTCGAGCCCGGGAAACACCACCTGTTCCAGCGTGGTCCGGTCCAGCCCGGTCGCCGCCCGCAGGATCCAGGCCGCAGGCGCGCGCACGTCGCTGGTCGGCGTCAGGTCGCGGCGCTTGAACAGATCCGCCTCGCTCAGGCCGGGCCACGCGCCCAGCACGCGGCCCCCCCGGATCGCCCCGCCGGCCAGCACCATGGTGCCGCCGGTTCCGTGATCCGTGCCCTCGGTGCCGTTCAACCGCACCGTGCGCCCGAATTCCGTCATCGCCACCACGGCGGTCCGGCTCCAGACATCCGGCCCGCAGGTGTCGCGCAGCGAGATCAGCGTCTCGGCAAAGCGGCTTAGCGACCGGGTCAGGTTACGCGCCTGCTTGCCGTGGGTATCCCAGCCGATCATCGAAAACGCCGCCACGCGGGTATCCTCGCGCAGCCGGTTGCCGACGAATTCCGCGATCTTCACATGCTGCGCCCCCTGCAGCGACTGACCCATCTCCTTCTCCAGCGGCGTGTCCGGCGCCAGGATCCCCTCGCCCTCGTCCGACAACGCCACCGCCTCGCTCATGGCGGCGTGAAACGCCGGGTCCTGTTCCATGATCAGCTCGGCCAGGCGCAGGGCCTGCGGGCTCAGGCGCAGGGCGGCGTTCGGCGTCCACTCGGCCACCTCGGCCGGGCCCAGCAGCACCTTCATCTCGCCCTGCCCCACGGCATAGGCGGTCTGCGTCTCGATCCCCGGCAGTTCCTGCAGCATCCGGTTCAGCCAGCCGTCGCGCGCCATGCCCAGGTCGGGCGTGCCGGCCTCGAGGATGTCCTGCCCGTCGAAATGGCTGCGCTTGTTGCGGTAGGGCGTCGCCACCGCCTGCACAAAGCCCAGCTCTCCGCCCGCCCAAAGCGGCACCAGCGGCGCCAGCGCCGGGTGCATCGCGCTGAACCCGTCCAGGTCGGGCGCCTTGTCGCGTTCGCCCATCTGTTCGGGGCGGATCAGGGCAAAGTCCGGGTCGCCGTAGGGGCGCAGCGCGTCCAGCCCGTCCATGGCGCCGCGCAGGATGATCACCACGATGCGGGTGTCCCAGGGCGCGGCGGCCAGGCTGACCGGCGTCATCAGCGGGCTGGCGGCGGCGGAACAGCCCAGCAGCGCCGCGCGGCCCAGGAACCTGCGGCGGGACAATCTGTGAAGTTTCGCGCTGTCGAGGGTCGGGCGGATCATCGGGGCACCTCCTATCGGCGCTGGAAGGCGGGGGCGCACAGCACCAGGCCGATCGCCTCGGACCGGCTTTCGGCGGCGCCGGCGGCAAAGCGGACGGGTTCGGTGACAAAGGGGCCAAGGGCGGAATCGACGAAGACGCGGGGATCCGGCAGGTCGGGGCAGACATGCTGGGGAATGGCGATGGCCCAGCGCAGCCGCGCCGACACGCTTTGCGGGTTGACCCAGGCGCTGTCTTCTTCCGGCCAGCCGTTCGGACCGCTGGGCGACAGCCAGGGCTGCCCCATGAACGCCAGCGGCGCGAAGAACCGGGTGCGGAACAGGGGGAATGTCATGGTGGTCATCGGCTCTTCGGGGATGGCGAGGGCGCGGAAGGCCGAGCCCATGAAATCGAAGGCCGGCTTGACGTTGGCAAGCGCGGGATCCCAGGCGGCGGGATGTTCCAGCAGCGCGGCATAGACCTGCGCCAGGTCGCCCCCGGTCGCATTGAAGCGGGCTTCCACATGGGCGACAAGATCCGGGTCCGGCGTGTCCGACACGAAGTGCACGGCAAGCTTGCGGGCGATGTGGCGGGCGGTGGCGGGATGGGTCGCCAGGCCGGTCAGCGCATCGCGGACCGTGTCCAGGCTGGCGTCTTCGGAATAGGTATGGCCCAGCACCGTCTCGGCCCCCGGCTCGGCCCAGTCGCGCACGAACACCAGACCCTTGCGCGGACGATAGGTGATCCCGGTCAGCAATTCGGCCAGCTGGCGCACGTCGTCCTGGGTATAGGGGCCATCGACGCCCAGCGTGTGCAGCTCCATCACCTCGCGCGCGAGGTTCTCGTTCAGGCCGTGCACCCGGTTGTTCCTGGCCACCGCCGGGCTGTTCGGCCCGGCCGAGGTCAGCTGGTCCAGGTAGCTCATCATCACCGGATGGGTGGTGGTGGCGAACAGCAGGTCGGCGAAGGAGCCCGAGATATTCGGCCGGATGGCGGATTCGACATAGCTCGCGTTGCCGTATTCCAGGATGACGGTCTTGCCGACGGCGGTGAAATGATCTGTCCAGAACGACACCAGGCGTTCGCGAAACCCCGACGGCCCGTGGGCCCAGCGCAGGAAGGTGCTGCCCGCCCAGTCCCGCTGGGCGCGAAACGTGTCCCGGTTGAGCGCGCGGATCCGGTCGTTCAGTTCCTGCTTCTGCGCCTTGTCCTTCATCTTCTTGCGCTGAAGGTCCAGGTCGGCACGCGTCACAAGCCGGGTGCTGAAGGTCGCGAAATCCTCGACCGGGTAGCGGGCGGCCGCCTCGTCCGGGCCGGTGACGCCCTCCAGCATCGCCTCGGCCGTGGGGGGCGAGGCGTGGACAGGGGACAGGCCGCAGCCAAACCGGATGTCGGCAAGAGCGGGAGAGAAGCTCAAGGCGCGCTTCCTTCGATCACGTGACGTTCACCACCCCTGATATAGGAAACACCCCCGCGCAGACCACGGGGGTGTTTCATCAACGATCCGTCATTGGCGGTCGGGCGCCGGGGCTGCCATCGGTGGGTGCCAGATTTTTCGTCGAAAAATCTTGATCGAGAATTTTCGACGAAAATTCTTCCCCCGCGCAGCCCGCCCGTCGCGCAGCCCGTCAGTCGTCTTGCGGAATCACCCGCAGACCCAGCTCCATCAGCTGGTCCGAGGTCGGATCCGACGGCGCCTGCATCATCAGGTCCTCGGCGCGCTGGTTCATCGGGAACATGATGACCTCGCGGATGTTCTCCTGATTTGCCAGCAGCATGACGATCCGGTCGATCCCGGCGGCACAGCCGCCGTGCGGCGGGGCACCGTAATGGAACGCATTGTAAAGCGCCCCGAAGCGTTTGCGCACCTCGTCCGCCCCATAGCCCGCGATCTCGAACGCCTTCAGCATCACCTCTGGCTTGTGGTTGCGGATCGCGCCCGACACCAGTTCATAGCCGTTGCACGCCAGGTCGTACTGGTAGCCCCGCACATCCATCGGATCGCCTTCCAGCGCCGCCATGCCGCCCTGGGGCATCGAGAACGGGTTGTGTTCGAAATCGATCGCGCCGGTTTCCTCGTCCTTCTCGTAGATCGGGAAATCCACGATCCAGGCAAAGGCGAACCGGTCCATCTCGGTCAGGCCCAGCTCTTCGCCGATGACGGTACGGGCCTTGCCGGCCACCTTCTCGAAGCTCGCCGGCTTGCCGCCCAGGAAGAAGGCCGCATCGCCCACGCCCAGGCCCAGCTGCTGGCGGATCGCCTCGGTGCGCTCGGGGCCGATGTTCTTGGCCAGCGGACCGGCCGCTTCCATCCCGTCCGCACCGTCCCGCCAAAAGATGTACCCCATCCCCGGCAGGCCCTCTTTCTGGGCAAAGGCGTTCATCCGGTCGCAGAACTTGCGCGACCCGCCCTTGGGCGCGGGGATGGCCCGGATCTGGGTGCCGTCCTGTTCCAGCAGCTTGGCGAAGATCGCGAAACCCGATCCCGCGAAATGCTCGGACACCACCTGCATCTTGATCGGGTTGCGCAGGTCCGGCTTGTCGGTGCCGTACCACAGCGCCGCGTCCTTGTAGGAAATCTGCGGCCAGTCGGTATCCACCTTCCGGCCGCCGCCGAATTCCTCGAAGATCCCCGCCAGCACCGGCTGCACGGTGTCGAACACGTCCTGCTGCTCGACAAAGGACATCTCCATGTCGAGCTGGTAGAAATCGGTGGGCGAACGGTCGGCGCGCGGGTCTTCGTCGCGGAAACAGGGCGCGATCTGGAAATACTTGTCGTAGCCCGACACCATGATCAGCTGCTTGAACTGCTGCGGCGCCTGCGGCAGCGCATAGAACTTGCCCGGGTGCAGCCGCGACGGCACCAGGAAGTCGCGCGCGCCTTCGGGGCTGGACGCGGTGATCACCGGCGTCTGGTATTCGCGGAACCCCTTGCCCCACATCCGCTGCCGGATCGAGGCGACGACGTCCGAGCGCAGCTTCATGTTGTCCTGCATCGCCTCGCGGCGCAGGTCCAGGTAGCGATAGCGCAGCCGGGTCTCTTCCGGGTATTCCTGGTCGCCGAACACCATCAGCGGCAGTTCCTGCGCCTCGCCCAGCACTTCAAGGTCGCGAACATAGACCTCGATTTCGCCGGTGGGCAGCTTGGGATTCACCAGGCCCTCGGCGCGGGCCTTGACCACCCCGTCGATCCGCACGCACCATTCCGAACGCAGTTTCTCGACGGCCGAGAACACCGGGCTGTCGGGGTCGCACAGGACCTGCGTCACCCCGTAATGGTCGCGCAGGTCGATGAACAGGACGCCGCCGTGATCGCGCACGCGATGCACCCAGCCAGCCAGGCGAACGGTCTGGCCGACATCGGTTTTCGTCAGTTCGGCGCAGGTATGGCTGCGATAGGCATGCATGGAAAATGGCCCCCGGGTGCTGAAAAGTTCCGCGCTGATACACATCGCGCGGCCGGTGAAGTCAAGGACGACCAGCCATGCTGACTTCGGGGATTGGGTATTTCCTTGATTTGCATTAGGTTGGCAGATGGGAACGGGAGGCGAACGAAGCCATCTGGGTGAGACCATGTGGGAAAGAATATTTGACACCATGCTCACGCGCCTGATTCAGGACGGGGCACTTACGGTAACATATCCCGGCGGGGACAAACGCACATACGGGCCCGGCGGGGCCATAGAAACCGCCGCAACCTTCACCGACACCGCGGCGATCAGGGCGATATGCCTGAACCCTGAAATGGGATTGGGCGAAACATACATGGACGGCACTTTCGTGCCCGACGACCTTGATACGTTCCTCCGGCTTGCGATCCGCAACCGGCGGCCCGAGGCGATGCCGGCTTGGGTGAATTGGATGGACAAGGGTCTCTTTGCCGTCCGATCGTGGATGCAGCGCAATACGGCGGCGAAATCAAAGTCGAATGTCGCGCATCATTATGACATCTCGGATGACCTTTACCGGCTCTTCCTGGATGCCGACATGCAGTATTCCTGCGCCTATTTCGCATCGCCGAAATTGACGCTGGAACAGGCGCAGGCGGCAAAGAAAGCCCATATCGCGAACAAGCTTGCGCTTGAACCTGGCATGCGTGTTCTCGACATCGGCTGTGGCTGGGGCGGCATGGCGCTGACCCTGGCCCGGGATTACGGTGCGCGGGTGACGGGGGTGACCCTGTCGGAAAACCAGCTTGCCACGGCCCGGGCGCGGGCGGAATCCGAAGGTCTGACCGACCTGGTCGAATTCCGCCTGCAGGACTACCGCGAGGTCTCGGAAGAGTTCGACAGGGTGGTCAGTGTCGGCATGCTCGAACATGTGGGCGTGCCCCATTACGCCGAGTATTTCGACAAGGTCGCTTCGGTGCTCAATCCCGACGGCGTGGCGCTGATCCACACCATCGGGCGCTGCGCGCCGCCAACGACGCCCAGCACCTGGTTCGACAAGTACATCTTCCCCGGCGGCTACATCCCGTCGCTGTCGGAACTTGCCGTGCCGATCGAAAAGGCCGGGCTGTGGACGACCGACATGGAAACGCTGCGCCTGCATTACGCGCTGACGATCCGCGAATGGCTCAAACGCTTTCGGGCGAGCCTGCCGCGGGTGCGCGAGATGTATGACGAACGGTTCATCCGGATGTGGGACTATTACCTGATCGCCTGCATCATGGCGTTCGAGGAACAGGCCCATGGCGTCTTTCAGATCCAGCTGGCCAAATCGGTGCAGACCCTGCCGTTGACGCGGGACTACATCTATACCGATCCGGCCGTGCCACAGGCCATCGCCGCAGCCGAATAAAACGGCTGCGCACAACAATCGGCGTCACGGGCCTTGCGCCCGTGCGCCCCTTGCCTATAACGCAGGCCGATTTGGCCGGGCGCGCAAGCCCCGGGAATCGCCAGCGCAACAGACAGGGGGCCGTCCATGCCGAAACGTACCGACATCAAGTCGATCATGATCATCGGCGCGGGCCCAATCGTCATCGGGCAAGCCTGCGAATTCGACTATTCCGGCGCCCAGGCCTGCAAGGCCCTGCGCGAGGAAGGCTACCGGGTCATCCTGGTAAACTCGAACCCGGCGACCATCATGACCGACCCGGGGCTGGCCGACGCCACCTACATCGAACCGATCACCCCCGAAATCGTCGCCAAGATCATCGAAAAGGAACGCCCCGACGCATTGCTGCCCACCATGGGCGGACAGACGGGCCTGAACACTTCGCTGGCTCTGGAAGAGATGGGCGTGCTTGAGAAATTCGGCGTCGAGATGATCGGCGCCAAGCGCGAGGCCATCGAGATGGCCGAAGACCGCAAGCTGTTCCGCGAGGCGATGGATCGCCTGGGCATCGAGAACCCGCGCGCCACCATCGTCACCGCGCCCAAGGTGAACGGCAAGAAGGACCTTGTCGCCGGCGTGCAGATCGCGCTCGAATCGCTCGAGGACATCGGCCTGCCCGCCATCATCCGCCCCGCCTTCACCATGGGCGGCACCGGCGGCGGCGTGGCCTACAACCGCGACGACTACGAACGCATCTGCCGGTCGGGCATGGATGCCTCGCCGGTGGGCCAGATCCTGGTCGACGAATCGCTGCTGGGCTGGAAGGAATACGAGATGGAGGTGGTGCGCGACACCGCCGACAACGCCATCATCGTCTGTTCCATCGAAAACGTGGACCCGATGGGCGTGCATACCGGTGATTCGATCACCGTGGCCCCGGCCCTCACGCTGACCGACAAGGAATACCAGATCATGCGCAACGGCTCGATCGCCGTGCTGCGCGAGATCGGCGTCGAAACCGGCGGGTCCAACGTGCAATGGGCGATCAACCCGGTCGACGGCCGCATGGTCGTGATCGAGATGAACCCCCGCGTCTCCCGCTCCTCGGCGCTGGCGTCCAAGGCCACCGGCTTCCCCATCGCCAAGATCGCCGCCAAGCTGGCCGTCGGCTACACGCTGGACGAACTGGACAACGACATCACCAAGGTCACGCCCGCATCGTTCGAGCCGACCATCGACTATGTCGTCACCAAGATCCCGCGTTTCGCGTTCGAGAAATTCCCCGGCGCCGAACCCCTGCTGACCACCGCGATGAAGTCGGTCGGCGAAGCCATGGCCATCGGCCGCACGATCCACGAATCGCTGCAAAAGGCGCTGGCCTCGATGGAAACCGGCCTGACCGGCTTTAACGAGGTCGACATCCCCGGCGCCCCCGACCGCGCCGCCGTGATCAAGGCGATTTCGGTCCAGACGCCGGACCGCATGCGCACCATCGCCCAGGCGATGCGCCACGGGCTGTCCGACCAAGAGATCCAGGGCGTGACGAAATTCGACCCCTGGTTCCTGGCCCGCATCCGCGAGATCGTCGAAACCGAGGCCGAGATCCGCGCCGAAGGCCTGCCCGTCACCGAACACGGCCTGCGCCAGCTCAAGATGATGGGCTTCACCGACGCCCGCCTGGCCGAACTGACGGGGCGCGACGAATCCAACGTCCGCCGCGCGCGCCACAACCTGGGCGTCACCGCCGTCTTCAAGCGCATCGACACCTGCGCCGCCGAATTCGAAGCCCAGACGCCCTACATGTATTCCACCTACGAAGTCCCGATGATGGGCGACGTGGAATGCGAAGCGCGCCCCTCGACCCGTCAGAAGGTCGTCATCCTGGGCGGCGGTCCCAACCGGATCGGCCAGGGCATCGAATTCGACTATTGCTGCTGCCACGCCTGCTTTGCGCTGACCGACGCGGGTTTCGAAACCATCATGGTCAACTGCAACCCCGAAACCGTCTCCACCGACTACGACACGTCCGACCGGCTCTATTTCGAACCGCTGACGCTGGAACACGTGATGGAGATCCTGCGCGTCGAACAATCCAACGGCACGCTGCACGGGGTCATCGTCCAGTTCGGCGGCCAGACGCCGCTGAAGCTTGCCAAGGCGCTGGAAGCCGAAGGCATCCCGATCCTGGGCACCACCCCCGACGCCATCGACCTGGCCGAAGACCGTGAACGGTTCCAGCAGCTTGTCCAGAAACTGGGCCTGAAGCAGCCGGTCAACGGCATCGCCTCGACCGACGCGCAGGCGCTGAAGATCGCCAAGGACATCGGCTTCCCGCTGGTCATCCGCCCGTCCTACGTGCTGGGCGGGCGCGCCATGGAAATCGTGCGCGACATGGCCCAGCTGGAACGCTACATCCGCGACGCCGTGGTGGTGTCCGGCGACAGCCCCGTGCTGCTCGACAGCTACCTGTCGGGCGCGGTGGAACTGGACGTCGACGCGATCAGCGACGGCACCCAGGTCCACGTCGCCGGCATCATGCAGCACATCGAGGAAGCCGGCGTGCATTCCGGCGACAGCGCCTGCTCGCTGCCCCCCTACTCGCTGCCCCAGCACATCATCGACGAGGTCAAGACCCAGACCGAAGCGCTGGCCAAGGCGCTGAACGTCGTCGGGCTGATGAACATCCAGTTCGCGGTCAAGGACGGCGACATCTACCTGATCGAGGTCAATCCCCGCGCCTCGCGCACCGTGCCTTTCGTGGCCAAGGCGACCGACAGCGCCATCGCCTCGATCGCCGCGCGGGTCATGGCGGGCGAACCGCTGTCGAACTTCCCGCTGCGCGCGCCCTATGCCGACGTCGATTACGACACCGTCCTGCCGTTGGCCGACCCGATGACGCTGGCCGATCCCAACATGCCGTGGTTCTCGGTCAAGGAAGCCGTGCTGCCCTTTGCCCGCTTCCCCGGCGTCGACACGATCCTGGGCCCGGAAATGCGATCGACCGGCGAAGTCATGGGCTGGGATCGCGATTTCCCCCGCGCCTTCCTCAAGGCGCAGATGGGGGCCGGCATGGTCCTGCCCGCGACAGGCTGCGCCTTCATCTCGATCCGCGACATGGACAAGGGCCCCGACATGATCGAGGCCGCGCAGGTCCTGACCGGCCTTGGCTTCACCATCGTCGCCACCCGCGGCACCGCGGCCTGGCTGGGCGAACACGGCGTGCCGTGCCAGCAGGTCAACAAGGTCTACGAAGGCCGCCCCGATGTCACCGACCTGATGAAGGACGGCGGCGTGCAGCTGGTGATCAACACGACCGAAGGCGCCCAGGCCGTGGACGACAGCCGCTCGATCCGGTCGATCGCGCTGTATGACCGGATCCCGTATTTCACCACCGCCGCCGGCGCCCATGCCGCGGCACTTGCGATCCGCGCGCAAAGCGAAGGCGACGTCGGGGTCAAATCGCTTCAGGGCGCCGACTGATGCATCCGACCCGCAGGTACACCTGCGGGTCACCAATCGGGCTGGCAACGGGTTGACCGGGGTCTCGATGCGGCGGACACTTCCCCGCATCGAGCAACCGACAACAGGAGCGCACGAAATGCGCCTGACAATGACCCTTCTGGCCCTCCTCGCCCTTGCCGCCTGCGACGTGCCGTTCGTGCCGCTGATCTGACGCACCGAATGCGGGGCTGATCGCTGATCGGGGGGGCCGGGCGCTTGCCTGCCGTTTGCAATTGCGATGTGCCCCCGGTGGCCCGGTGGTTCGGTGGCCCGGGTGAAAATCACCCGGGTGACGGCGGGGCTCGACCCTTGCGATACATCGGGCCCTTGCGCACCATGCCCCACCGACCGACAAGGGCGCCATGGGATACCGCGCGGTCAGAATTCCCCTGTCCTGTGACCTGTCCCGTGACCTGGCCTGCGACCTGGCCACGGTGCGGCTTTGGGCCGATCACATGCGCGCGCATGTCCACGATGTCTCTGCCGCGTTGCGCAACGAGGGGGTCGAACACGAAATCTGGTTCCTGTACCCCGGCCCGCCGCTTTGCGCGATCGGGGTGATGAAGGGTGACGATGCCGTCGCGGCCGCCGCGGTCGCCGCAAGATCCACGCTGTCCGTCGATCAGGTTCACCGGGATTTCAAGGCGCACTGGATCACGTCCGGCATCGTCGGTGTCGCCTTCGCCCCGGACGCGCCCGACCCGTTTACGGGCTGCGAGCTGCTGTTCGAGGCGCGGCCCCGACAGCCCTGACACTGCGCCCCGCCACCTGTATCCGCCACCTGTATCCGCCGCTGGCCAAAGCCCCTTGCCCGGCATGCGCGATCCGGCTTAGACCGCCGCCATGGCCAAGCTTTTCTTTCACTATTCGACCATGAACGCCGGCAAATCGACGGTGCTTCTGCAAGCCTCCTACAATTACCGCGAGATGGGCATGCGGACCTTTCTGCTGACCGCGCAGATCGACGCGCGCGCCGGCGAGGGCCGCATCGCCTCGCGCATCGGCATCGCCTCGGACGCGGAAACCTTCCTGCCCCGGGACGACCTTGCCGCCCGCATCATGCAGGTGCAGGCCGACGGGCCGATCAACTGCGTCTTCGTGGACGAAGCCCAGTTCCTGACCCCCGCCCAGGTCTGGCAGCTGGCCCGCGTGGTGGACGATCTGAACGTGCCGGTGATGTGTTACGGGCTGCGGGTGGATTTCCAGGGCCAGCTGTTCCCCGGCTCGGCCACCCTGCTGGCGCTGGCCGACGAGATGCGCGAGGTGCGCACGATCTGCCATTGCGGGCGCAAGGCGACGATGGTGGTGCGCAAGAACGGGGCGGGCGAGGTGATCACCGAGGGCGCGCAGGTGCAGATCGGCGGGAACGAGAGCTACGTGTCGCTGTGCCGGCGGCACTGGCGCGAAGCGGTCGGGGACGGGCACGCGGGGCCATCGTCCTGACGGGTGGTTCGGGCCCCGGGGTTGGGGTTTCAGGTATTTTTGCCAAGAAGAAGACGGGGGCGGTTTTCCGTTTCGTTTGAGCTACCCCCCGAAATTCGGACACTGACATAAGCTACGATTTGCAGTCTGCTGATCTTCGACGAGAAGGAGATCAGAGATGTCGAAACGGAAGCAGCACGCGCCTGAGTTCAAGGCGAAGGTCGCGCTGGAAGCCCTGAAAGGCGAGGAGACGGCCGCCGAGCTGGCAAGCCGGTTCGGGGTGCATCCGACGATGATCCATCAATGGAAGCGAGCCCTGCTCGAAGGCGCCTCCGGTGTGTTCGAGCGCGGGGGCCGCAAGAAGCCCGAGATTGACGAGGAGCAGGTGAAGGAGCTCCACGCCAAGATCGGGGAGCTGGCGGTGGCCAACTCTTTTTTGGAACGAAAGCTGAAGCCCTGGGGCGGGAAGTGAGGCGCGGCATGATCGAGCCGGACCACCCGGACCTGTCGATCGGCCAGCAGTGCAAGCTGCTGTCGATCGCGCGCTCGTCTTTCTACTACACGCCCAAGGTCGAGTCTGAGCGGAACCTCGGCCTGATGCGGCGGATCGACGAGCAGTTCCTGGAGACGCCGTTCTTCGGCGTTCGGCAGATGACCTGGCATCTGCGTAACGACGGACACCTTGTGAACGAGAAGCGCATCCGGCGACTGATGCGCCTGATGGGGCTAATGCCGATTTACGAGAAGCCCAACACGAGCAGGCCGACGAAGGGCCACAAGACCTATCCCTACCTGCTCAGAGGTCTGCGGGTGGAACGCCCGAACCAGGTCTGGTGCTCGGATATCACCTACCTGCCCATGCGGCGCGGGTTCCTATACCTCGTGGCGATCATGGACTGGCACACCCGCAAGGTCCTGTCCTGGCGGATCTCGAACACGCTGGAGGCCGACTTCTGTGTCGAGGCGCTGAACGAGGCCATCCACAAGTTCGGCCCGCCAGAGATAATGAATACAGATCAGGGATCCCAGTTCACCTCCTTTGCCTGGACGGATCGGCTCCGCCGGTCCAGCGTGCGCATATCGATGGATGGGAAAGGCCGGTTCCTCGACAACATCTTCATCGAGAGGCTGTGGCGCACCCTGAAATACGAGTGCGTCTACCTGCATGCCTGGGAGACCGGATCGGAGACGAAAGCGGCCATCCGGAAATGGATGAGCTTCTACAACAACCAGCGCCCGCATTCAGCCCTGGGCGGCCAGCCTCCGGCGCTGGTCTACTGGCAGAGAAATGATATCAACCAACCCGATCAGCAGGTGCAACGAGTAGCTTAATTTACGCCAGATCCTGTCCAATAGATGGGGAGTAGCTCAGTTCGACGCGCCGGGGGCGGCTGTTGGGCAGGAGTATTTTTTCAAAGGTGAAGACAGGGGATGGTTCACCCTGCCGGCCCGTGCGGAGGCGGCAATCCCTAAGGATTGGTAAATCCGCCGCTGCAAGTGGTTGTTTTCATTGAAGCGTGGAGGTGTCCCACGCGTGGGACAATGTTCAGTGCAGGCGGCCGCCCGAGGGGACTTCGAGGTCGGGGCGCGCCAGCACGATGGCGCCGTCATCGTCGGGGAAGCCCAGGACCAGGACCTCGGACATGAATTTTCCGATCTGGCGGGGCGGGAAGTTGACCACCGCCATGACCTGTTTTCCGATCAGGCTTTCGGGGGCGTAATGGACGGTGATCTGGGCCGAGGATCTTTTCTCGCCGATCTCGTCGCCGAAATCGATCCAGAGCTTGATCGCCGGTTTCCGGGCCTCCGGATAGGGTTCGGCCCGGGTCACGGTGCCGACACGGACGTCGACCTTGAGGAAGTCGTCGAAGGAGATTTCATCAGCCACGGGACAATTCCCTGGACCGGTTCACCGCCGCGGCGACGGTTTTCGAGATGAGCGGTTTCAGCCCGTCCGGGGCCATCAGCACGTCCAGCCCCGCCTGGGTGGTGCCATTGGGGCTGGTCACGTTGATGCGAAGCTGTGCGGGTGTCTCGTCCGATCCCTGCGCCAGCGCGCCGGCGCCGGCCACGGTGGCGATCGCCAGTTCCATCGCCATCGCTTCGGGCAGGCCCTGTTCGACGCCGGCGGCGGCCATCGCCTCGATCATGTGGAAGACATAGGCGGGGCCGGACCCGCTGAGCCCGGTGACCGCGTCGATCTGGGCCTCGGTGTCGAGCCGCACGGTGCGCCCGATGGTCGACAGCAGCGCCTGCGCCAGGTCGAGTTCCGCCGGGGCGACGTTGGCGTTGCCGGTAATCGCCGTGATCCCGCGCCGGATCGCGGCCGGCGTGTTGGGCATCGCCCGGATCACCGGGGTCGCCTTGCCCAGGACCTCTTCGAAATAGGAAATCGGCGTGCCCGCCGCGACTGACAGGAACACCGTCCGCCCGCCGCCGAAGGCCTGCAATTCGGGCAGCGCCTCGGCCATGATCTGGGGTTTGACCGCCACCAGCACGATGGCTGGATCCTCGGGCAGCGCGGTGTTCAGGTGCACCCCCTGCCCCGTCAGCCAGTCGCTGGGACGCGGATCGCGAACCCAGACCGATGTCGCCGGCAAGGCGCCCGACAGCCAGCCTTCCAGCATCGCCGAACCCATCTTGCCGCAGCCCAGAAGCACCAGCCCCCGTGCCGCCAATTCGTCCATGTTCATGTTCCCGGCCCCCTGTCGTGTACGGAGCGCGGTTGGCCCGCGCTCCTTGAGGCCCGGACCTTATGCGCGCCCGTAAGCCTCTGCAATGGCGACCTGAAGCGCCTGGTGCGGGGTGCGGTCGCCCCAGACCAGAAGCTGCATCGCCGGGTAGTAGCGTTCCGCGCTCAGCACCGCGGCGGTGATCAGCGTGTCGATCTGGTCGGCCGTGGCGATCTGCCCGCCGGTCAGGACCAGCCCGTAGCGGTAGACCATCAGCTTCTGCGCCGCCCAGAAGGTGAAGGCGCCGCTCCAGCATTGATCGTTGACCAGGTTCAAAAGTTCGTAGAGGTCGCCATGACGGTCCTCGGGCGGCTCCATTTCAAAGGTGCAGACCATCCGCAGGGTTTCGTCGTAAGGCGACCAGGCAAGGGTGATGGAATAGGTGCGCCACTGCCCTTCGACCGCCATGGCGATCTGGTCGTCGCCGATGCGATCGAAGTCCCAGTCGTGATGTTCGGCCAGGTGTTCGACGATGTCGATGGGGTGAATCTCGTCTTCCAGATAATGCTCGGAAAGGGCCATGGTGCCACCTCGTTGACTGCTAGGGACAAAGGGGTTTTAGCGCCCCAACCCTAGGTGCCTGCGCTACAAGCCGGGGCTCGCCCCCGTGCCCGCACTAAATATGGTGCGGGCGTACCGGGTCTCTGGCAACCATTATTTTGGGGATAACCCCAATTTGTTGTGGAGAGATCCGGTTAAACGCCCAAATGTCGTCAAACGTTAACAGAAGCGGTGGAATGCGCGGTGACGAGGTGGGGATTTCAGGCTTGCAGACAGACGCACGCATGCTTCGGTCACCGCCAAAAGCGCCCGATGAAGATGTGGTCGAACTGGTCCATGATACCAGAAGACGGCATTCAGCCCCGGGGCGCGGGTCGACGTTCGGCGTCAAAAGCGACACGTCAACGCAAAGTCCGCCAGCCATCATCGTGCCCGTGGCTGTAGCCGGACAGCTTCGCGGCAGATTGGGCCGCTTGCCGTTCCTGGAACGACCCCGAATTCCTGTCGGTTGACCACGACCGTTGTAATTCGCGTCAAAACACCTTATGTGTGGGTAAGACCGAAAAGGTCTTGCCGCGATGGGCGGCACTTCTTTCACGACATCGGTACGCATGGGGAAAGTCCTGGGAACGCCCGGGGGCTTCGTCCGCGCGGCTTCGATCGGACGCGTCCTTGGCGGCCGATTTGGACGTGCGCGCCAATGCCACCTGGTGACGTTCTGCCACGACATCCGTAGCGACGCGGCGCTTTCTCCGCGGGAGGACTTCACATGACCACTCCCGAATGGCTCAAGCCGGGCATCTACGGCGCCCTGATCGGGGCGACAGCGCTTGCCATCGTCGGTTTTGCATGGGGCGGCTGGGTGACCGGCGGCACGGCGCAGGACATGGCCGAGAACCGCGCCCAGGAGGAGTTGACCTCCGCCATGGTGCCGGTCTGCCTCGACAAGGCGCTCGCGGATCCCCAGCGCAGCGCCAAGCTTGAAACCATCGGAGCCGCGACGCGCTTTCGCCAGAGAGACGCGCTGATGGACGCCGGCTGGGCGACGATGCCGGGCTCGGACAGTCCCGATCGCGATATCGCGCAGGCTTGCCTTGATGCCATGGCCGCGCGCGCGGTCGACGAGGGATGATGCGCCGCATGACACGCTCCCTTCGGGAAATCTGCTGCATGGCCCTGGCCAACGTGTTGTCGGCGGGTGACGCGCTCGTGCAGGGGATGGCCATTCGCGTCCCGGTGCATGTGACCGGCCAAGGGGCCGGCCAGGGTGCCGGCCCGGATCACAGGCGTGGGTGCGTTGCCGGCGCCCCTTGCGGCATCGACATCCATTCGCCTGAAAGCGGCCGGTTCCCGCGATCCGGAAACCGCTGGCGCTTCGACAAGGGCTCTGTCGCCCCGAACGGAAGGTACAGACGTGAACGATGACAGTCGCTGGCTTTCAGCCGCAAACGACACCCTTGGGCTGCGCATGCATATCGGCTGCCGCATCACTCACAAGCTGACGCAGCCGACGCCGCTGATCGCGATCCTGAACGTGCATTACTCGCGCTTCGGCGACCTCGAACGGGCCGATTATCTGGTGACGCATCCAAGTGTCCCGCTCGAAAGCTATCGCGACGGGTTCGGCAACTGGTGCACCCGGATGGTCGCCCCGGCGGGGTCGTTCACCCTGACGACCGACGGGATCTTCCGCGATACCGGCCAGACCACGCCTTATGGCCCGGACGCCCGCCAACACGCGGTCAAGGACCTGCCGTTCGACACGCTGGTCTACCTTCAGGGCAGCCGCTATTGCGACACCGACCTGCTGTCGGAACGGGCCTGGGGGCTGTTCGAGCATACCGCGCCCGGCTGGTCGCGCGTGCAGGCGATCTGCGATTACGTGCATGACGGCATCACCTTCGACTACATGAAGGCCGACGCCACCCGCACCGCCGCACAGACGCTTGCCGGCGGCCACGGGGTCTGCCGCGATTTCACCCATCTCGCGATCGCCTTCTGTCGCTGCATGAACATCCCGGCGCGCTATTGCACCGGCTACCTGAGCGAGATCGGCGAGCCTCTGCCCCACCCACCGGACGATTTCGCCGCGTGGATGGAGGTTTATCTGGAAGGCCAGTGGTGGGTTTTCGATCCGCGCAACAACACGCGACGCACCGGGCGCATTCTTGTGGCGCGCGGACGCGACGCGGCGGACGTGCCGCTGACTCAGATCTTCGGTCCGGGCACGCTGTCGGAATTCGAGGTCTGGACCCATGAGGTGGGTGACGCGGCCGACGACACGGCGCCCCCGATCTGACCTGCGCGCGGCCCACCCGGCCCCGCCGCGCGCCGTCCCATTGCTTCAAGGAGTTGCTTCATGACCCTTGCCTTCGACGCGGTCATTTCGCTTGGCCCCCGGTTCAAGATCCCCGCCCGCGCTGCGTCCTTCGAACGCCGCAGGTTCAGACCGCTGGACGATTCCGCGCCCGACTGCGACGGTCTCTTTGCCGCCTCCGGGGCGATGTTGCGCGTCACGCACCAGACCGGCGCGCAGGATCCCCAACCCCGGGACCGCGCCGGGGCCACCCCTGTCGGTCTGCACAACAGCTTCATCGAGGAGATGCTGGCAGATCCGATGATCCAGCTCGTCATGAAGGCGGACGGTGTCACGGACGCCGAAATACGACGCCTGTACTGCGTGACACCGCCCGCCGTCCGGCACCAGGCTTGGGCATCCGACCCGGTGCGGGAATGAGCGGTGACCTGGTCTTGCTCGACTCTCGGCGGTCGGGGATCGAACGCGCCGGCGCGCGGACCCGGCGGCATGCCCCCGGGGACGCCGCCTACGACCGGGAAGAGTGGGAGCACCTCCACGATCTCGAGCGCCAGATGCTTGCCGATCCGGCGCGGGATTGGACCGAAGTCAAGGAACAGCGGCTGTTTCTCCTGGAAAGCCACGCCCTGGCCGAAGCCTGTGCGGATCCGCGCATCCAGATGCTCGTCAGGCGGGCGATAGCCGACATGCCACGGAACGGATCTTCGGCGCGTGATCGCGGCGACATCGCGACAGACCGTACCTGCACGTGCCCCTGCGGCAGCCGGCAATCGTAGCGCCCCATGACCCGCCTGACGATCACCCATGTGACGCGCTATACCTTCCGGCACGACATTGCCCTTGGCCGACATCAGCTGATGCTGCGCCCACGGGAAACGCGCGATCTCAGCCTCATGTCCTTCACGCTCGACGTCAGACCCGAACCCGACATCGACTGGTCGCACGACGTGGCCGGTAATGCCGTTGCCTCGGCCGTCTTCCCGACGCCCGCCCGGGTGCTCGAGATCACGGCGCATATGGACGTCGATCTGCGCGCGCCGGTCTGGCCGGTCTTTCCGATTGCCGCGTCGGCATCGTCTTATCCCTTCGCCTATTCCCCGGACGAGCTGACCGACCTCGGTGCGCTTGCCCGGCCGCAGTACAGGGATCAGGGGCATCGCCTGCGTATCTGGGTCCAATCCCTGGTGGCAAAGCGCCCGACGGACACGCTGGCGCTGCTCAAGGACATCAGCAACACGATCACCCGCGACATCCGCTACCAGAGCAGGGAGACCGAAGGCACGCAGGGCCCGCTTGAAACGCTGGACCGGGGCTGGGGCACCTGCCGCGACTTTGCCGTGCTGTTTGCCGAAGCGGTTCGGACCCTGGGTATCGCCGCGCGGCTTGTCTCAGGCTACCTGTTCAACCGTGGTGGCGACCTTGCCGGTTCCACGGGATCGGGCGCGACTCATGCCTGGGCCGAAGTCTTCATACCCGGCGCGGGCTGGATCCCCTTCGATCCGACCAACAGGTCCGTCGGCTCCGCGAACCTGATCCCGGTTGCGGTGGCCCGGAATATCCACCAGATCTCGCCGGTGTCGGGCAGCTTCAGTGGCTGCAACGCCGATTTTCTCGGCCTCGACGTGACGGTCGATGTTCACTGCTGATCTCCGGATCAGGGAATGACGGCCACAGAACGGTCACGGGGCGTCATGCCGGTGTCCTGCTCGCAGGAAATCAATGAAGCCGCGCAACGCGGGGCTGACGTGCAGACGGTCCGGGTAATGCAGGTGAAAGCCAGACAGCACCAGGCCGCAGCCGGACGACATCGGCACCAGCCCGCCGGCCGCGACAGAATCGGCGGCGAGCGTCTCGGCGTGGTCGATGATCCCGGTTCCCTCCTCTGCCGCTGCACGCAGGGCCTCGGTGAACCGCAGGGCAACCACGTCTTGCGCGATCCGGTCACCAAAGCAGATGCCGGCCCTTCCCCTCGCAGGCTATGGGAGTCGCAGTTCAGGTATCGCTTACAATGCGCATCGGATCGGGGTCCGGCCAGTGGCTGGTCCCTGTTCCTGCGCCGGGCGCGTCACATCCCGACGCGCCGATTCCGACGGTCTGTGCCGACAGTCTGGACCGGTCGGGGCCAATCTGGGCCAATCTGGACCAATCGGCGCCGCGATCAGCCCTTGCCGTCCATCCGCGCTTCCAGCGCGGCGATCCGCGCCTCAAGCGCGGTGTTTTCCTCGCGTGCCTTCTGGGCCATGGCGCGCACGGCGTCGAATTCCTCGCGCGTGACGAAATCACGGTCGGCGAGCCAGCGGTCGATCATCGATTTCATGGCCGTCTCGGCCTCTTCCCGCGCACCGTGGGCCACGCCCATGGCGTTGGTCACGAGCTGGGAAATATCATCCATGAGCTTGTTGCGGGTCTGCATCTGTCATCTCCGTATGGGCTTGTGCGTTATATGGCGGTACCGCCGCGGATGGGCAAGGTTGACGCGCCCCCAAGCCACAGGCAAAGGAGCGACATGACAGCCGCCGTCCTGACCTTTCCCGATCTGTCGCCCGAGATCTTCTCGATCGATATCGGCAGTTTCCACTTTGCTCTGCGCTGGTATGCGCTGGCTTATATCGCGGGCATCCTGATCGCCTGGCGCATGGCCGTGGCCGCCGTGAAGGCGACGCGGCTCTGGCCCGGCGACACCGCGCCGATGACCCCGCGCCAGATCGAGGACATGCTGACCTGGATCATCCTGGGCGTGATCCTGGGCGGGCGGATCGGCTTTGTCGTCTTTTACGAACCAGCCTATTATTTCACCCATCCGCTGGACATCCTCAAGGTCTGGAACGGCGGCATGGCGTTCCACGGCGGGCTGATCGGGGTGATCGTCGCCGCCTGGATCTATACCCGCGTGCACAGGATCCCGCAGCTGCAGGCCGCCGACCTGATCGCCTATGCCGTGCCGCCCGGGCTGCTGCTGGGCCGGCTGGCGAATTTCGTCAACGGCGAGCTGTGGGGCCGGGCCAGCGACCTGCCCTGGGCCATGGTCTTTCCCGATCCCCGGTCGCGTTATTGCGAAGGCTTTGCCGAACCCTGCGCGCGCCACCCGTCGCAATTGTACGAAGCCGGGCTGGAAGGCATCCTGCTGGGCACGCTGCTGATCCTGCTGGTCTGGCGGTTCGGCGCGCTCAAGGCTCCCGGCCGGGTCTGCGGGATCTTCTTCGCGGGCTATGGCATGGCGCGGTTCATCGTCGAATTCTTCCGCCAGCCCGATGCGCAATTCGTCACCCCCGGCAATCCGCTGGGCCTGGCCTGGCAGGTGGGCGGCTATGGGCTGACCCAGGGCCAGGCGCTGTCGCTGCCGATGATCGCCTTCGGCATCTGGCTGGCCCTGCGCGCCCGCCGCAAGGCATGACCCTGACCGACCACATCGCCGCCCGCATCCGCGCCCAGGGACCGCTGTCGATCGCCGATTACATGGCCGATTGCCTGCTGCATCCCCGGTTCGGCTATTACACCACCCGTGACCCGCTGGGCGCGCAGGGCGATTTCACCACCGCGCCCGAGATATCGCAGATGTTCGGCGAAATGCTGGGGTTGTGCCTGGCGCAATGCTGGCTGGACCAGGGGCGCCCCGCGCCCTTTACCCTGGCCGAACTTGGTCCCGGTCGCGGCACGCTGATGGCCGATGTGCTGCGCGCCACCAAGGGCATTCCGGGCTTTCGCGACGCCGCGCAGGTCGTGCTGATCGAAGCCTCGCCGACCCTGCGGGCCGCCCAGGCGAAGACGCTTGACGGCAACGCCCCGGCCTGGGCCGACCGGGTGGACGACCTGCCCGAAGCGCCGCTGTTCCTGCTGGCCAACGAATTCTTCGACGCCCTGCCGATTCGCCAGTTTCAGCGCGATGGCGCCCACTGGCGCGAACGCCGCGTCGGGCTGGATGGTGAAACGCTGGTCATCGGGCTGGGGCCCGCGGGCCCCCTGCCCGCGCTGGCGGACCGGCTGGAAGACACCCGCGACGGCGACATCGTCGAACTGTGCCCCGCCCTGCCCGCCATCGCATCCACCATCGGCCAGCGCATCGAAACCCACGGCGGCGCCGCGCTGATCGTCGATTACGGCGACTGGCATTCGCTGGGCGACACCCTGCAGGCGTTGAGGCAACACGCCCCCGTCGATCCCCTGGACGCCCCCGGCAGCGCCGATCTGACGGCGCATGTGGACTTCGAGGCGCTGGCCCGCGCGACCCCTTCGGCGGTGACCCGGCTGACCCCGCAGGGCGTGTTCCTGGAGCGGCTGGGCATCACCGCGCGGGCGCAGGCGCTGGCCCGCAAACTTGACGGTCCGGAACGTGACGCCCACGTCACCGCACATCGGCGGTTGACGCATCCGCAGGAAATGGGAAACCTGTTCAAGGTGCTGGGCTTCTATCCGGCACGGGCCAATTTTCCCGCCGGGCTTGAACCTTAAATGCTCGAACGTCTTACCTCCGACGAACTCTCTCCTGTGTCCCACGGGTTCTTCACCCGTCGCGGCGGCGCATCCTCGGGCATTTTCTCCGGGCTGAACTGCGGGCGCGGGTCATCCGACCAAAGCGAGGCCGTGGCCATCAACCGCGCCCGCGTTGCCGAGGCCATGCAGGCCGACGAGACCGCGCTGATCGGCATGAAACAGGTGCATTCGGCCCATGCCGTCGTGGTCGACGGCCCACTTGGCGACTACCCCGAGGCCGACGCGCTGGTGACGTCGACCCCCGGCCTGGTGCTGACGGTGCTGACCGCCGATTGCCAGCCGGTGCTGTTCGCCGACCGCAAGGCCGGCGTGATCGGCGCGGCGCATGCGGGCTGGCGCGGGGCGCTGGACGGGGTCCTGGAAGCGACGCTTGAGGCGATGGAAGGGCTTGGCGCGCGGCGCGGCGATACGGTGGCGGTGATCGGCCCCACCATCAGCCAGCGCAATTACGAGGTCGGCCCGGAATTCCTGGAAACCTTCCTGATGGATGCGCCGGAAAATGCCCGTTTCTTCGCCAATGGCGAAGGCGACCGACTGCAGTTCGACCTGCCCGGCTATGGGTTGCACCGTCTGCGCAGCGCCGGCGTGGCCCATGCGGAATGGACCCGGCACTGCACCTACGACGACGCGGCGCGGTTCTATTCCTACCGCCGTTCCACCCATGCGCGCGAGGCCGACTACGGTCGCCTGCTGTCGGCCATCCGTCTCTGAAACCGGCAGGCACGGGGCGGATGAACCGGCGCGATTCTCCAAGCGAAATCGGCAAATAAGGCGGGATCCTCCTTGAAGGCGCGACAATCGGGACTGACACGCCGCGATTGATCGACCGGCCCGCGCCAATGCCCCGGCAATTTTGACAAATGCGCGGCAAATTCGAAGAACTTGTTCGCAGAAGATGTCACAACCACAAGTGTCCTTCTGTCGTTGTCGGTGGGGGCCGGCGCAGATGCGACCCGAACCAGGGCCGTAATATATGTTGAGCACCCAAGGCGGCGCGTTTTTCGCGTCGCGCACCGATGGCGTGTCCCCCGTGGGGACTGCCACGTCACTTGCATCGCCGGGCACCCGCCCGCAGGTCCGCCGCTATCGCGTGCGTGGTCTGGGGCCGAATGGCGACGTGATCGAACAATATCACCTGGCGCCCGCGCTGCCGCTTTTCGAGGAGGCATTTTCTGCCTTCGCGCGCGGCTCGACCGTCGAGACGCAGACCGGGCCGATGGCGGTGGAAGACCTGCTGCCGGGCGACCGGGTGATGACCCGGGATGGCGGCGCGATGGAGCTTCGCTGGATCGGCAGCACGATCTACGTGCCGGGCCATGCCAGCCACCGCGCGCGCAACCTGCACCTGACGCGGATCATGGCCGACAGTTTCGGGCTGGCGCGGCCCGCGGCCTGCCTGCTGACCGGGCCGGCGGCGCGGCTGCTGCAGGGCGGGGCGGACAGCGTTCTGACGCCCATCGAGACCTATATCGACGGGGTCAACGTGATCGAGACGGCGCCGCCGGCGCCGGTGGAACTGTTCCACCTGTGCCTGGAACGGCATGCGGTCATCCGGGTTTCGGGGATGGAATTCGAGACCTATCATCCCGGCGCCGACGCGGCGCGTAGGATCGGTCAGAGCCTGAGGCCGGTCTTTCTGACCCTCTTTCCGGGGATCGGCGGGCTGGAGGATTTCGGGCGGCCGGCCTACAAGCGGGCGGCCTGCCGGTTCGCCCAGGCGGGATGAGACGGCGCCCGGTGGCCGGCGGTCGGCCGGGTATTTTTGAAGAGAAAGAAGCAGGGCCCGCGCGCCCTGTCCCACGCGTGGGACATCGGGCCGTGCGTGGAATATCAAGGGGTTACAGAGGCGGTTTTACCAGGCGTTAACGCTTGGTCCCGCAGGCGAGTGCCGTGCCTTCCCCCCGGCGCAACGTTCGGCCGTGCCGGGGTGGCCGGTCTGTCCTTTATGCGCGGCCCCTTAAGCGCTGCGGCTGAGGCGTTCTTCGAGGATGTCGAAGGGCACGCCGGGTTCGTCCTTGGCGCCGCGGATCACCAGCGAGGTCTTGACGCTGGCCACCGTCGGGTGCTTGAGCAATTCGGCCGTCAGGAAGGTCTGGAAGGTCGACAGGTCCGGCGCCACGCATTTCAGCATGAAATCGACCTCGCCGTTCAGCATGTGGCATTCGCGCACCAGCGGCCAGTTGCGGCAGCGGTCCTCGAAGGTGGACAGATCGGCTTCGGCCTGGCTGGACAGGCCGACCATCGCGAAGACCTGGACTTCGAAGCCCAGTTCGCGGGCGTCGACTTCGGCGTGGTAGCCGCGGATATAACCGGCTTCTTCCAGGGTGCGGACCCGGCGCAGGCAGGGCGGTGCCGATATCCCGACCCGGCGGGCCAGTTCGACATTGGTCATGCGGCCGTCTGCCTGAAGTTCGGCCAGTATCTTGCGATCGATCGGGTCGAGGCGGGTCGTTGCCATATTGCGCACCTCCATTTTGCATTTCTTATAGCAGCGCGGGACGTCTGCGCAATAATCTTTCGCCGCACCGCAGTACAGAGCGAAAGTGTAAAACTTGTTATCGAAACCGGATTTCCAGGTGCGGCTGCCCGTCCGAGGTCACCGAAGGGCAGCGGCCGTGTCGGTCGAGATCCGCCGTCACGCGACGGCGCAGGTTGCCGAACCCGGAAAACCGCACCGTATTCACCGGCGCGTCGAAGGCAAGGCTGACCCTGCGTCCACCCCGGGCCAGCGGGTCCACCTTGAGCACCTGTCCGGTGAAGAATTGGCCGAGGTAGCGCCCGGTCACGCGGTCGCCCGGTTCGGGCAGATGCCTGGGCGGTGAGCCGTCCGGTTTTGGACCGATCCGCGCCGACAGCGCGTTCCAGTCGCGCAGGCCCAGCTGGCGGGCCAGCAGGTCCAGCGCCTGGCCATGGCCGATCGCCCTGCCCTGGCGCGCAAGGGCCGCGCGCAGGGCGCGGGCTCGGGCGCGGGTTCGGGCCTCGGCCCGGGTCGGCGGCGTGGGGATCGCATCGCTCATGCCCCGGCGCCCCCGGCCAGGCCGAACCCCGCCTGCCCCGGACGGCGCACGCGGGACCAGATGACAAGGGCGACGAGGGCCAGAACCGCCTCGGATATCGGCGAGGCGAACCAGATGCCCCTGTCGCCCAGCAGCGCGGCGAGGCCCAAGATCAGCGGCGGCTGCAGCACGTAGGGCTTGGACAGCGTCAACAGGGCGGCGCGCCCCGGCTGGCCCACCGACTGGAAGTAGAGCGCCAGCACCAGCGTCGGACCGGACAGCGCATACAGCAGCACCATGGGCCGCAGGATCGCCGCCAGGTCGCGCGCGATGGCGGGGTCGTCGACGAAGACCGCGCCGATGCGCGGCGCGAAGATCATGAACCCCGCCTGTACCGTGCAGCAATAGACCAGCGCGGCCAGCAGGGTCAGGGCCAGCGCGCGGTCGGACCGCGCGGTCAGCCCCGCGCCCAGGTTGTTGCCGACGACGGCCTGCATGGCCTGCGCCAGCCCCATCAGCGGCAGGAAGGCAAAGCCGATCAGCCGGGTGATCAGCCCGTAGGCGGCGACCTTGGGCACGTAATCCGGCCCGGCGGTCTGTTGCAGGGCCATGAGTATGACCGAGGCGACCAGCGCGATGCCCAGGAAGCTGAGGCTGAGCGGCGCCCCAAGTGCGAGGATGCGCGGCCAGCCGCCCCACCAGCGATGGGCGACGATGGCGGCCAGCGGCAGAGGCGTGTCCATCCGCCCACGGGCCAGCAGCCCCAGGCCAAGGGCCAGCGCCTGGGCGGCGACCGTGCCCCAGGCGGATCCGGCGACGCCCATGTCCAGCCGGACGATCAGGACGTAGTTGAAGGCGATGTTGGCCAGCGTGACCAGCACGCCAAGCCCGGCCATCAGCGGCGCGCGCCCTTCGCTGCGCAGCGCGTCGACCTGCAGGCCCAGCCAGAACATCACCGGGGCGGCGCCGATGGTGATGGACAGGTAGCGGTGCGCCATGGCGGCGACGGCCGGATCGCCGTCGGCGGCGGCCAGGGTCAGCGCTGGCCCCGCCAGCGCGACGCCCGCGATCAGCGCCAGGCCCAGGGTCAGGGCCAGGCCATGGGCGCTGGCGAACAGCGCGCGGGCATCATCGGTCGCGCCGGCGCCCAGGCGGCGGGCCAGCAGGCTGGCCATGCCCGATCCCACCATGGCGGACATCGCGATGCAGGCGGCGGTGAGCGGGAAGATCGCGCTGACGGCGGCGACGGCACCGGGGCCGGCGACGCGGCCCAGGAAGAGGACGTCGACCAGGTTCAGGCTGCCCGACAGCACCATGACCAGGATGATCGGCGCCGCCGTGCGTGTCAGGAGGGCGCCCACGGGCGCGGTGAGGAAACGGGTTGCATGCGACATGCGTCAGGCCTCCGGGCAGGAAAGCGCGCCTTCGTGTCGGGGGCCCGCGTTGCCCGGTGGCGATGGTGGCACCGAGGGACGTTGTCGTGTCGATCCGGGCTTCACCATGGCCGATGGCCTGCGGGCGGCTGGGGTCCGGAACCCGCCCCGCGCATAGCAGCGATGCACGGCGCCGGTCAATCGCGGAGATGGGGGTTTCACCGGCGGGCGTTGCGGCCTATATCCGTTGTCCTGCGCCACCCCGGGTCCGCCCCGGCTATCGGGAGACATGACATGAGCGACACGCGCCACACCAAGGTCCTGATCATCGGGTCCGGCCCGGCGGGCTATACGGCCGCCGTCTATGCCAGCCGTGCGATGCTGGAACCGCTTCTGGTCCAGGGGCTTGAGCCCGGCGGCCAGCTGACCACCACGACCGAGGTCGAGAACTGGCCCGGCGAGACCGAGATCCAGGGGCCGGACCTGATGGTGCGGATGGAGGCCCATGCCAAGGCGATGGGGGCCGAGATCGTCGGCGACATCATCACCGACCTGGACCTGTCCAGGCGGCCTTTTACCGCCAGGGGCGACAGCGGCACGGTCTACACGGCCGACGCGGTGATCCTGGCGACGGGGGCGCGGGCGAAATGGCTCGGTCTGGACAGCGAAGAAGCCTTCAAGGGCTTCGGCGTGTCGGCCTGCGCGACCTGCGACGGGTTCTTCTATCGCGGGCAGGAGATCGTGGTGATCGGCGGGGGGAACACGGCTGTCGAAGAGGCGCTGTTCCTGACCAATTTCGCGTCGAAGGTGACGCTGATCCACCGCCGGGACGAGCTGAGGGCCGAGAAGATCCTGCAGGAGCGGCTGTTCGCCCATCCCAAGGTGGAAACGCTGTGGCATCACGAGCTGGCCGAAGTCGTGGGCGCCGACACGCCCAAGGGCGTCGAGGGCGTGAAGGCGCGCGACGTGCGCACCGGCGAGATCACCGAGATCCCGGCCAAGGGGGTCTTCATCGCCATCGGCCACGCGCCGGCAAGCGAGCTGGTGAAGGACCAGCTGGAAACCCATCACGGCGGCTACGTGAAGGTGGAACCGGGCACGACGCAGACCTCGGTTCCGGGTGTCTTCGCCGCCGGGGACCTGACCGACCACGTCTATCGCCAGGCGGTGACCAGTGCCGGCATGGGCTGCATGGCCGCGCTGGACGCCGAACGTTTCCTGGCCGCGCAGGAGGCGAAGGTCGCGACCGCCGCCGAATGATGCGCCCGGCCTGACCGGATAAACCGCGCCTTCGGGCGCGGTGCCTTCGGCGAGGTATTTGGACCAAGAAGAAGCAGGGTGGTGCGCTCCTGTCTTCTTCTTGGCCCAAATACCTCCGGGGGAGTCCCCCAACGGCGGACGGGGGCAGCGCCCCCACCTGCCCTCCCCCACCTGCACGCCATTGACCGGCGGTGCCCGCCCTTACATGGTGCGCCCATGTTGCCCAGCCTCCGAGATCGTTCATGACCACCCTCTGGCGCGGTTCCCTCGCTGCCCGGCTGCGCATCGGGTCAGGGCTGGTGCTGTTTGCCTTTGCCTTCTTCCACCTGCTGAACCTGGGTCTCGTGCTGGCCTCGCCCGGCATCGCGGAAGACGTGCAGGATGTGCGGATGGCGATCCAGGGGTCCTTGCCCGGACGCATCGTGCTTTATGGTGCGCTGCTGGTGCATGCGGGGTTGGCGCTGGCCCGTGTCGCGGGGCTCAGGCGGTTGCGGATGCCGGTCTCGGCCTGGGTGCAGCTGATATTCGGTCTTGCGATCCCGTTTGTCCTGATCCCCCACGTGGTCTTCACCCGGCTGTCGCACGACATCTACGACACCGAGGTGGAGGTCGGCTATATCTCCGGGCTGATCTGGAACACGCCGGATGGCTGGCTGCAGGCGGCGCTGGTGCTGCTGGTCTGGATCCACGGCTGTATCGGCCTGCACATGTGGCTGAGGATGACCGACGGGTGGAAGGACTGGCTGCCCGTCCTGTCAAGCCTGGCCGCGCTGGTGCCGGCGGCGGCACTGGCGGGGTTTCTGCTGGAAGGGCGGCGGATGGCCGCGCTGTTCGATGTCCCGGGCGGATGGGCCGCCTTTGCCGATCGCTACAACATGCCCGATGCCGCGACCTTTGCCGCGCTTTACAATGTGCGCGATGACTTGCGTCTGGTCTTTTTTGGCGCGCTGGCGCTGGTGATCCTGGGCTGGATCGCGCGCCGGTTGCTGGCCAAGCGCGGGCGGTTCCGGATCCGCTATGTCGGCGGGCCCGAGGTATCGACCGCGCCGGGCCCCACGTTGCTGGAGATCAGCCGGGCGAACGGGGTGCCGCATGCCGCATTGTGCGGCGGGCGGGGGCGGTGTTCGACCTGCCGGGTCATCGTGGAGGACGGGGCCGACCAGCTGCCGCCGCCGGGTCCGGCCGAGGCGCGCACGCTGGCGGCCGTCAATGCACCGCCCTCGGCGCGGCTGGCCTGCCAGATCCGGCCCACCGAACCGATGACGGTCTTCCGGGTCTTTCGCAGCGACGGGCGGCGCAACCGCGATCATGCCAGCCATGGCGAGGAACGCCGGCTGGCGATCCTGTTCCTCGACATCCGGGGCTTTACCGCGCGCACGGCGGGGCAGTTTCCCTATGATGTGGTGTTCCTGCTGAACCGTTTCTTCGATGCGATCGTTCCGCAGATCACCGGCAATGGCGGGACGGTCGACAAGTACCTGGGCGACGGGCTGCTGGCGGTGTTCGAGGCGCGCGACGAGGCCGTATCAGCCCGCAATGCGCTGCGGGCGGCGGCCGGGATCGGCAGCGCGCTGGACACGTTCAACAGGACCCTGGCCGCGGAGGCCGCGGCGCCGGTCAGGATCGGCATCGGGTTGCACCTGGGCGACCTGGTCATGGGCGAGATCGGCGCCGCCGGACATGCGCCGCGCACCATCATCGGCGACACGGTCAACGCCGCCAGCCGGCTGGAGGGCGAGACCAAGACGCTGGGCGTGGAGCTGCTGGTGTCGGGCCCGGTGCTGGAAGCGGCCGGGCACGCGACGGAGGGGCTGGCGATGGTGTCGCTGACCTTGCGCGGCCGGGATCTGCCGTTGCCGGCCCTGCCGGTGGCGCATGCGGCGCACCTGGACGCGGCGCTGGCGGCCGGCGCACCGGTGCCGATGGCCTGAGACAGGTCCCGTGATTGCGAGACGGGTCCCGCGATGCCGGCGCGGCCTGGGCGGGAGACCGGCTCCGGTTCTGGCCCCACATCTGGCCCCACATCTGGCCCACATCTGGCCCGGATCGCAGCGGAATCGCAGCGCGATCGGGCGGTGGGCGAATGATGATCCGGTGAAGATCGGTCGGGCTATTTGGCGACAGTTTCGCCGCACCGGCAGAATCTCACCGAAAAACGCGGGTTATGTCCAATTTCATCGTGAAAATTGGACACAGCCCCCCGAAAAGGCACATAGGACGCTAGACTTCCAATATGTGCACGGTCTATGCCCCGCGCGATCGGGCGGCAAGGCGGTCGTCCTGTGCACGAACCATCGAGAGATTTGAAATGACAGTGCTTAGCAATCTGGCCCCCATCCCAGAACTTTATGTTTCCTACGACAGCGCCGAAAAGCTGAAGGTCGAAGCCGGCAACTACAAGAGTTTCGATCTGACCCCACGCCAGATCTGCGACCTGGAACTGCTGATGAACGGTGGCTTCGCACCGCTCAAGGGCTTCCTGTCGGAAGAAGATTACAACGGTGTCGTGGACAACATGCGCCTGGCGGACGGCGCGCTCTGGCCGATGCCGATCACGCTGGACGTGAGCGAGAAGTTCGCCGAGGGTCTCGAGATCGGTGAAGACATCGCGCTGCGCGACCAGGAAGGCGTGATCCTGGCGACGATGACCGTGACCGACCGCTGGGTGCCGAACAAGGCCCACGAAGCCGAGAAGGTCTTTGGCGCCGACGATTCCGCGCACCCCGCCGTCAACTACCTGCACAACACTGCGGGCAAGGTCTATCTGGGCGGCCCGATCACCGGCATCCAGCAGCCGATCCACTACGATTTCCGCGCCCGCCGCGACACGCCCAACGAACTGCGCGCCTATTTCCGCAAGCTGGGCTGGCGCCGCATCGTCGCGTTCCAGACCCGCAACCCGCTGCACCGCGCGCACCAGGAACTGACCTTCCGCGCCGCCAAGGAAGCCCAGGCCAACCTGCTGATCCATCCGGTTGTCGGCATGACCAAGCCCGGCGACGTCGATCACTTTACCCGCGTGCGCTGCTACGAGGCCGTCCTGGACAAGTACCCGGGATCGACCACCACCATGTCGCTGCTGCCGCTGGCGATGCGCATGGCCGGCCCCCGCGAGGCCGTCTGGCACGGGCTGATCCGCAAGAACTACGGCTGCACCCATTTCATCGTCGGCCGCGATCACGCCGGCCCCGGGTCGAATTCGCAGGGCGAAGACTTCTACGGCCCCTATGATGCCCAGGACCTCTTCCGGGAGCACCAGGAAGAAATGGGCATCGAGATGGTGGACTTCAAACACATGGTCTGGGTCCAGGAACGCGCCCAGTACGAAGCCATCGACGAGATCGAGGACAAGGATCAGATCACGATCCTGAACATCTCGGGCACCGAACTGCGCCGCCGCCTGGCCGAGGGCCTCGAGATCCCGGAATGGTTCTCGTTCCCGGAGGTTGTCGCCGAGCTGCGCAGGACCAAGCCGCCGCGGTCGAACCAGGGCTTTACCGTGTTCTTCACCGGCTTCTCGGGATCGGGCAAGTCGACGATCGCGAACGCGCTGATGGTCAAGCTGATGGAAATGGGCGGCCGTCCGGTGACGCTGCTGGATGGCGACATCGTGCGCAAGAACCTCAGCTCCGAGCTGGGCTTCTCGAAGGAGCACCGCGATCTGAACATCCGCCGCATCGGCTACGTGGCGTCCGAGATCACCAAGAACGGCGGCATCGCCATCTGTGCGCCGATCGCGCCTTATGCGACCACGCGCCGGGCGGTCCGCGAGGACATCGAGGCGTTTGGCGCCTTCATCGAGGTCCACGTCGCGACCACGATCGAGGAATGCGAAAAGCGCGACCGCAAGGGGCTGTACAAGCTGGCGCGGGAAGGCAAGATCAAGGAATTCACCGGGATTTCGGACCCCTACGACGTGCCGGAAAACCCCGAGCTGCGCCTTGAGACCGAGGGCACCGATGTCGACAATTGCGCGCACCAGGTGCTGCTGAAACTGGAATCGATGGGGCTGATTGCCGCCAACTGATCCGGGGTCACGGAAATGAAAGACGGCCCGGGGGTGACCTCGGGCCGTTTGTCTTTTGCGGGTGAGATTTTTCCGGAGAAAAATCTTGGTGACGACAATTTTCCGCGAAAATTGTGGGGCGCTCAGACCTCGGCCGAATCCGGCAGGATGACATCGCCCTGCATCAGCACGTAACCGCGCCCCGCGACCTTGACGCCGGTGATCGCCTCGGGCGTGCCGACGCGCGTCACCCGTGCCAGGCCCGGCCGGCCGATCCAATGCCCCTGTTCGGCGGTGAAGCCCGCGTGTTCCATCATGCCCGTTCGCCACAGATAGGCCGCCATGGCCCCGGTGGCAGACCCGGTGAACGGATCTTCGGGCGGATTGGGCGGCGGCAACAGCAGCCGCGCGAAGGTATCGCCGACCGATGTCGCGCCGTCCAGCGTCACCAGGAACGGTTCCAGCACGTCTTCCACCCCGACCCCACAGGCCGCCTTGAAGGTCGGCATCGCCTCGAGATCCAGCTTCGCCGCCTTCAGCGCGCCGTGATCGCGCAGCACGGTGATGCAGAACGGCAACCCGGTCGACACCACCTGCGGTTCGCCCAGAATCGCATCGACCGGCAGGCCGATGGTGCCCGCCACGACCGCCCGCCCCGGCATCGCGCCGAATTCCGGGGCTTTCTGGGTCATCTCGATCAGGTCGCCCTCGATGGTGATCGGCACCACCCCTGCCGCGGTCTCCAGCGTCAGGTGATCGCCCTTCACCTTGCCCCGCGCCATCAGCGCGGCGACCGTGGCGATGGTGGGATGGCCGGCAAACGGGATCTCTCCACCAGCCAGGAAATAGCGCACGCGCACGTCCGCCACGTCCGACGGCCCGGTGAAGGTGCATTCCACAAGCGAGGTTTCCTTCACGAAATCCGTGCAGGTCCCCACGTCCAGCGCCGCGCCGTCATGGACGACGGCGCAGCCGTTGCCGCCGAAGGCGCGGTCGGTGAAGGCATCGACCCAGTCGAAGGCATAGCGTCGCATCGCCGTCAGTGCACCGCGACCGGCGCAAAGTCGTTCTGGCGCGCCAGCACGAAGGCCATGCGGCGGTCGGCGACCAGCGCCAGCTGCTGTCCTTCGGCGTCGTGCACCGCGTACAGGTGATCAAGCCCGCCGGCCTCGGCCTGGACCTCTTCGGGCAGATCGGCCACGTCGACCGTCTTGACATAGACGATCGGGTGCACTTCTTCGGGGAATTCGTATTTCTCGTTCATGACTTACCCTTTCCTGATCCGGATCGTCTGCACCACAGGTTCGGGCACCGCCCGCGTCAGGTCAACATGCAGAAGACCGTTCTCCATCCTCGCCTCGCCGACCTCGACGCCGTCAGCCAGCACGAACACCCGCTGGAACTGGCGCGCCGCAATGCCGCGGTGCAGGAAAATCCGTCCGTCGCCATCGTCGTCGACCTGCCGGCCCCGGATCACCAGTTGCCGGTCCTCGACCGTGATCGACAGATCTTCTTCCCGGAATCCGGCAACCGCCAGGGTGATCCGGTAGGAATGATCCGAAGTCTGTTCGATGTTGAACGGCGGATACCCCCCGTTTTCGGACTTGGCGGTCCGTTCCAGAAGGCGTTCCAGCTGCTCGAACCCCAGAAGGTGGGGATAGGAGCCCAGAGTGAGTTTCGTCATCGACACGTCCTTTGATCGAAAGCGACGGTTGGTATCGGCCCCATACGTGGCAGCCGTTGCCCAGAATATGGGGCTGGGCGGCAAGCGCAACAAGGGCTGGCGAAAATCCGGCGGCACGCCTATATTCGACCGAGCCCAACCGATCGGAATCGTGTTAGCCGGGATGAACGTGCAGTCAGACCTCTCGATGAAGACCGACGAAGTGCTGCGCGTGGAACTGGAAGTTTTCCGCCGCCAGCACCGCGACCTTGACGAAGCCATCCGTGCGCTTGAGGATCGCGGCACCGGCGATCAGTTGACGATCCGCCGCCTGAAGAAGCAGAAACTGCACCTGAAGGACACGATCGCCCTGATCGAGGACCGGCTGACCCCCGACATCATCGCCTGACCGGCACGGGGCTTATCATTGCCTGACCGGCACTGGGCTTATCATCGCCTGACCGGCATTGGGCTTATCGGTCCTCGGGCGCGATATCGCGGATGCGGGCCACGTGGGCCGCGATGTCCTGGTCGGTGAATTTCGTGTGACGGCGCTGCGTGCCGGCGGGATCGTTTTCCAGGCCCAGGTTGAGTTCTGGGCGCCAGGCCCGTTTCGGCCGGATCGGACGCGGCACAAAGCCCCCGCCACAGGTCGGGCAGACGTTGTGCAGGCGGGTTTCGACACAGGTGGCACAATAGGTGCATTCATAGGAACAGATCCGCGCCTGGTCGCTGTCGGGCGGCAGGTCGCGGTCGCATAATTCGCAGTTGGGGCGCAGCTCCAGCATCACTCGTAACTCCTTGCTCCGGCGGTCCGATCCATCATTGCCCGCCGCCTTGATCCGGCTATAGTACGCGCTCTTTCGACAGCGGGGACAAGCGTCATGAGCGACATCGAGGTGGGAATCATCATGGGCAGCCAGTCCGACTGGCCCACGATGAAAGAGGCCGCCGATATCCTCGACGACCTGGGAATCCCCTACGAGGCGCGCATCGTTTCGGCCCACCGCACGCCCGACCGGCTGTGGGACTACGGCAAGACCGCCGTGTCGCGCGGCCTGAAGGTCATAATTGCCGGTGCGGGCGGTGCTGCCCATCTTCCGGGCATGATGGCGTCGAAAACCCGGGTGCCGGTGATCGGCGTGCCGGTGCAGACGCGCGCGCTGTCGGGGGTCGATTCGCTGTATTCCATCGTGCAGATGCCCAAGGGCTTCCCCGTGGCGACCATGGCCATCGGATCGGCGGGCGCGGCCAACGCGGGGCTCATGGCCGCCGGCATCCTGGCGGTGTCGGACCCGGCCCTGGGCGACCGGCTGGACGCCTGGCGCGCGGCGCTGTCGGCTTCGATCCCGGAAACGCCGGAATAATGAGCGCTATCGGCTTCATCGGCACCGGCCATATCGCGGCCCCGATGGCCCGGTTCCTGGCCGCGAAGGGCCACCAGGTCCACGTGACGGCGCGAAGCCAGCAGATGTCGGCCGCCCTGGCCGCCGATCACGGCGCGATCATCGCCCCCCCGCAGGAGATCGTCGACGCCTGCGACATCGTCTTCGCCTGCCTGCGCCCGGCCCTGGCCAAAGACGTCCTGGCCCCGCTGACCTTCCGCGCCGACCAGGCGGTGGTGTCGGTCATGGCGGGCGTCGCGGCCGACACGCTGGCCCGCCTCTGCGCGCCGGTGACCCGCTTCGTGCAGACCATCCCCCTGGGGGTCCTGGAACACGGCGGCTGCCCCCTGGCGGCCTATGGCGACGATGCCCTGCTGGCGGGGCTTTTCGCGCCCGAGAACCCGGTGGTGAAGGTCACCAGCGAAGCCGCGCTGAACGCCCATTTCGCGATCTGCGCCATGGTGCCCGGCATGCTGGACCTGGCGCTGACCGGGGCCGACTGGCTGGCGCGCCACAGCGGCGACCGGGATGCGGCGGGCTTTTACACCGCGCAGCTCGTCTCGGGTTTCCTGGCCTCGATCGACAAACGCTCACCGCACGCCATGGCCGCCGAACGCGATGCTCTGGCCACCCCGAACACCCTCAGCCTGAAGATGGTCGAGACCCTGCGCGCCTCCGGCGGCCACGATGCCCTGCTTGACGGGCTGGCTGCGGTGGGCGACATGCTCGACCTGACGGAGCCCGAAACATGACCAAATCCCTTCCCTCCGGCCCGCTTCCTGCCGGATCCGTGATCGGCATTCTCGGCGGCGGCCAGCTGGGCCGCATGTTGTCGATGGCGGCGGCGCGCCTTGGCTATCGCTGCCACATCTTCGAACCGGCCGCCAATCCGCCCGCCGGCCAGGTGGCCGAGGCGGTGACCACCGCGGCCTACGAAGACGCCGACGCGCTGCGCGCCTTTGCCGAAGCGGTCGACGTGATCACCTACGAATTCGAAAACATCCCCACGGCCGCGCTCGACCTGCTGGAAACCCTGCGCCCGATCCGCCCGGGGCGCGAGGCGCTGCGGGTCAGCCAGGACCGGTTGACGGAAAAGACCTGGCTGACGGACCTCGGCCTGACCACGGCGCCCTTCGCCGACATCCCGGACCTCGCCGCGCTGGAAACGGCGCTGACCTCCATCGGCACACCGGCCATCCTGAAGACCCGCCGCTTTGGCTATGACGGCAAGGGCCAGGTGAAGATCGACGCGCCCGCCCAGGCGGCGGACGCCCTGGCCGAGCTGAAGGGCGCGCCTGCGATCCTGGAAGGCTTCGTGCCCTTCACCTGCGAAGTCTCTGTCATCGCCGCGCGCGGCACCGACGGGTCGGTTTCGGTCTTCGATCCCGGCCAGAACGTCCACCGCGACGGCATCCTGCGCACCACCACCGTGCCCGCTCCCCTGCCTGCCGCGCGGCGCACCGACGCGGTGCTGCTGGCGGGGCGGATCCTGAATGCGCTCGACTACGTGGGCGTTATGGGGGTCGAACTTTTCGTGACGCCCCAGGGCCTCGTGGTGAACGAAATCGCGCCACGCGTGCATAACTCGGGACACTGGACTCAGGCCGGCTGCGCCGTGGACCAGTTCGAACAGCACATGCGCGCGGTCGCCGGCCTGCCCTTGGGCGACGGCCAGCGCCATGCGGACGTGATCATGGAAAACCTGATCGGCGACGACATGGACCGCCTTCCCGAGCTGCTGGCAACCCCGGACACCCAGGTCCACCTTTACGGCAAGGCCGAAACCCGTCCAGGTCGCAAGATGGGCCACGTCAATCGCATCCAGCGCCCCACCTGACCGGGACAGACCTGGCCCCTGTTTCTTTCCGACTTCAGATACCCTCCGATCTTGTCGCATGTGATGCTGTCGGATTGAGGTATTTGAGCCAAGAAGAAGCAGCACCGCGCGCCCTTGTCCCGTACGGGGCGCACCGGATCTTGTCTTCTTCTTGGCCCAAGTACCCTCGGGGGTCCGGGGGCAGCGCCCCCGGCTACGACAGGAACCGCCCCGCGACCTCGCCTGCCATGTAGGCCACCCGCCCCCCGGCAATCGTAGCCCCCAGCCGCCCCGTCTGGGGGTCGATCACCACAAGGTCAGCCCGCAGCCCCGCCTCCAGTCGCCCGCGATCTGCCAGCCCCAGCACCCGCGCCGGGCCGTCCGACACCAGCGACCAGGCCGACGCAAGATCCAGCACACCGTCCTCGGCCAGCCGCCGCGTTGCGCGGCGCATCGACGGGTAGTGATAGTCCGAGGCCAGCGCGTCGCAAAGCCCCTCGGCCACCATCGCGAGCGCCGGTACGTTGCCATTGTGCGACCCGCCGCGCACCACGTTGGGCGAACCGAAGACGATGTGATCCCCACCCGCACGCGCGGCCAGCGCGGCCTCGCGGGTTTCGGGGAATTCCGACACCGCCACGCCGCGCGCGCGCCAGGCGGCCCGCTGGTCTGCCGTGCGATCGTCGTGGCTGCCCATCCGTATGCCTTGCGTTGTCAGCCGGGCGGTCAGATCGTCCAGTGCCGCCGGCACTTCGGCGCTGCGCGCGTGAAGGTCCAGCATCATGGCGAAATGGGCGTCCGGATTGCGGCCCGCCTTCAACGCCTGTCCGGTCAGGCGCGGCGGTTTGCGGCCCTCGGCCAGGCGGGCGTGCGGCAGGTGGTCGTTGAAGACGACATAACCGACCCCCCAGTCCCGCAGCCGCGCCGGAAGGGTCGCGAAATCGTCCAGCAGGTGGGTTTCGAACCGAAGCTGGGGCACCATGTCGGTCAGCAGATCGCCCCGGGCGTTCTTCAGCGCGCCGAACACCTTGTCGGCGAAATCGAACCCGCGCAGACCGCCTTCCCAGCTCATGAACTGCGCCACCACCGCCGTGGTGATCCCGTTCGCGGCCAGTTCGGCATCGGCGGCCGCCAGGCCGGTGCCCAGTTCCATCATCGCGCCGCGGCGCGGGGCGAGGTGACGTTCGAACCCGTCGCCATGGGCATCCACCAACCCCGGCAGCACAAGGAACCCCGACAGGTCGACCGTGCGCCCCACCGGGTCCGCCACGATATGGCCGTCCGCAAAGGACAGGCGGTCGGTGACCAGCCCTTGGCCCGGGCGCAGCACCTGCGCGCCGACCAGGTCCAGCGCCGGGGTCATCGCCACACTCCTCATCGCCGGATGGCCAGAACGATGCCGCCCAGCACGAGCGCCGCGCCGGTCAGCAGTTGCAGCGATACCGTCTCGCCCAGCAGGGCCGCGCCGGACAACAGCGCGATCACCGGCACGCTCAGCTGCAGGACGGCGGCCAGGCCGGTGTCGATCCGGGGCAGGATGCTGTACCAGGCCGCATAGCCCAGCCCCGAGGTCACCGCGCCGGACACCACCGCAAGCAGCAGGCCCGCGCCGGTGACGGGCCCGCCCGCCGAGATCAGGGCGACCAGCCCCACCGGCACGACCGCCATCACGAAGTTCGCCGCCGTCCCGGCCAGCGCGTCGGGTTCGGCCCGGCCCATCAGCGTATAGGCGCCCCAGCCGATCCCGGCGGCGACCATCAGGGCTGCGGCCAGCGGATCGACCGCCACGCCCCCGCGGGGCCAGAGCACGGTGACCAGCCCGCCAAAGGCAATGGCGGCGCCCGCCATCTGGCGCCCACTGGCGGGCGCGCCGCGCAGGGCGGCCCAGGCGAACATCGAGATCTGAACGACACCGAACAGGATCAGCGCCCCGATCCCGGCATCCAGCGCCCGGTAGGCCAGCGAAAAGCCCACCATGTAGACCGCCAGCGCCAGGGCGGACCGCCAGCGCCCCGCCGTGGCCATCGGCAGGCGCCCGCCGCGCATCAGGACGAGGGCAGTCAGCATCACCGCGCCGGACAGGACGCGGAGCGCGGCAAAGGTTTCGGGCCCGATGGCACCGCTGTCGACGGCAAGCCGGTTCAGGATCGAATTCGCCGCGAAGGCAATCATCGTGAGGCAGATCGGAAGGACAAGTCGCATGAGGGTCCCGTTAAACGCAAATGGACGGCTTGGAAATCATCCTGAAGCATCCGTCGCGACATCGTGGGTCTTGGAGGCGTGGGTCTGGGCATCGCGGAGCATGGCATGGGTCAGCGCGGCGCGCACGATGTCCCGGGGCGGCAGGCCGGTGTCCCGGCACAGCGCCTTGACCCGGGCCAGGACAGGTCCCGGCAATTGCAGCGCCAGGCGGCGGGCCTGCGGGGGCGCGGGATCGGCGGCAGCGAGGTCGGGCAAGGCCTGTTCGACCGCCCGGCGCAGCGCGTCGGCCAGGCTGCGACCCCGGGCGCGACGGCGCAGCCAGCGGATCTGGCCCTCGCTCAGCGGGACGGACAGCGAAGCGCGGGGATCCTTGCGGGACATGCGGGTGGCTCTCTGGACGTGGGGGCGTTGCTGGCCACCACCGTTACGCAATCGCACGGCCGTCCGGAAGGGGACGGTGAACGCCGCGGGACGGATAAACCACGCCGGACCGGGGCGGATCGGGGCGGATCGGGGCGATCAGGCCTGGAAGGCGCGGCGACAGGCAACTTTTTATGACTTTTATTCAGGCACTTCGCCGCAAAATCCCGTGGGCCGGCAAATAACCCGCACGGATTTCGCGTCAACCTGTGGCAGGGTTAACCGCACCGGCACAACCAGTTAACAAGGAGGGCCGCAGTGGGCATCCTCGATACGATTTTCAATGGCATCAACGACTTGACCTGGGGATGGGCGCTTATCCCCTTCCTGGTCGTGCTCGGCCTGTTCTTCACTGTGGCCAGTGGCTTCGTGCAGCTGCGGTTTTTCGGACGCATGTTCACGGTCCTGACGGGGGACGAGGAAAGCGCGGACCCCAACAAGATCTCGGCCCGCGAGGCGCTTCTGGTTTCGGTCGGCGGCCGGGTCGGCGGCGGCAACATCGCCGGCGTCGCGGTGGCGATCACGGCGGGCGGTCCGGGGGCCGTGTTCTGGATGTGGGCCATCGCGCTGGTCGGCATGTGTTCGTCGCTGATCGAGGCGACGCTGGCGCAGCTGTACAAGCGCACCGAGGCGAACGGCGATTACCGGGGCGGTCCGGCGCGGGCGATCATCCACGGGCTGGGCGAGAATTACCGCTGGCTGGCGGTGATCTACGCGGTCTGCCTGATCGCGTCCTTCGCGATCGGGTTCAACGCGTTCCAGGGCAATACGGTGGCCGGCGCGGCGCTGGACAGCCTGCATGTTCCGCGTCTGTGGACCGGGGTGGCCCTGGCCGTGGCGACCGGGTTCATCGTCTATGGGGGGATCCACCGGATCGCCAAGGTGGCCGACGTGATCATCCCGATCATGGCGATCGGCTATATCGGCCTGGCGCTGGTGATCATCGTGATGAACATCGTGGACCTGCCGGCGGTGATCGTGGACATCGTGTCCAACGCCTTCGGCTTCCGCGAAGCGGTCGCGGGCGGCATGGGCGCGGCCATCGCGCAGGGCCTGCGGCGCGGGCTGTTTTCCAACGAGGCGGGGCTGGGATCGGCGCCCAACGTGGCGGCGACGGCCTATGTGAAGCACCCGGTGAGCCAGGGCATCACGCAAAGCTTCTCGGTCTTCATCGACACGATCGTGATCTGTTCCTGCACCGCGTTCATCATCCTGCTGGGAGATGTCTATCAACCCGGTGCCGAAGGGATCGACGGGGTGAAGCTGACGCTGGACAGCATGGACAGCCACGTCGGAGGCTGGGTCGAATACTACCTGACCGGGGCGATCCTGCTCTTTTCCTTCTCGTCGATCATGTACAACTACTACCTGGGCGAGAACGCGCTGACCTTCATGACCGAGAACCCCGTGGCGCTGCATGTCCTGCGGCTGGCGATCATGGGAATCGTGTTCCTGGGGGCCACGGCGCCCGGGGCGACGGCGGTCTTCTCGTTCTCGGATCCGATGATGGGGATCCTGGCGGTGGTGAACCTGCTGGCGCTGATGATGCTGTTCCCGCAGGCGCTGCGGGTGATCAACGACTTCCGCGATCAGTTGCGGGCCGGGGTTCAGAAACCGGTGTTCGATCCCAAGAAGTTCCCGGACCTGGACACCGATCCGACCGCCTGGCCGGACGCGCCGAAGTAAGGCGTCAGACCCACCCGTCCGGAATGGCGGGAAGAACGTACCCGGTCGTCGCGGCGGTGTCCGCCGCGACAGCCGGATCCGGGGCAAGCCCGCGTGTGGCAAGGGCGATGCAGATGCAGGCGAAGAGGAGGAAGGCGCGCATGGGTCTGGTTCCGGGATCTGTCTTGTGTCGAGGTCCGGCGGCAGGTGCGCCGGTGTGCATTCCTCATAGCAGCGGTACCGCCCGGGATTCTGTGAACCAGGTCTCACATGCCAGATTTTTCGACGAAAAATCTTGATCCGAGATTTTTCCAGGGAAAAATCTTTCCCCTCCCCACCCCGAAAGACAAACGAAAAAAGGGGCCGCCAAGGCGACCCCTTTCGATGATCCAGACAGGATCGGCGTGATTACATCATGCCGCCCATGCCGCCCATGTCGGGCATGCCGCCACCTGCGGGCGCGTCCTTGACCGGCTTGTCGGCCACCATCGCTTCGGTGGTGATCAGCAGGCCTGCGATCGAGGCTGCGTCTTCCAGAGCGGTGCGGACAACCTTGGCCGGGTCGATCACGCCGAACTTGAACATGTCGCCATATTCTTCGGTCTGCGCATTGAACCCGAAGGTCAGGTCTTCCGACTCGCGGATCTTGCCTGCAACCACGGCACCGTCGACACCGGCGTTCTCGGCGATCTGGCGCAGCGGCGCTTCGATCGCGCGGCGCACGATGGCGATACCGGCGTTCTGGTCGCTGTTGACGCCTTCCAGGCCGTCCAGGGCCTTGCCGGCCTGAACCAGGGCAACACCGCCACCGACGACAACACCTTCCTGAACGGCCGCGCGGGTCGCGTTCAGAGCATCGTCCACACGGTCCTTGCGCTCTTTCACTTCCACTTCGGTCATGCCGCCGACGCGGATGACGGCAACGCCGCCCGCCAGCTTGGCAACACGTTCCTGAAGCTTCTCGCGATCGTAGTCGCTGGTGGTCTCTTCGATCTGGTTGCGGATCTGAGCGACGCGCGCTTCGATCTCGGCCTTGTCGCCGGCACCGTCAACGACGGTGGTCTCGTCCTTGGTGATCGAAACTTTCTTGGCCGAGCCGAGCATGTCCATGGTGACATTCTCGAGCTTCATGCCCAGGTCTTCCGAAATCACCTGGCCGCCGGTCAGGATCGCGATGTCCTGCAGCATGGCCTTGCGGCGATCGCCGAAGCCCGGTGCCTTGACGGCCGCGATCTTCAGGCCGCCGCGCAGCTTGTTGACCACGAGGGTCGCCAGCGCTTCGCCTTCGACGTCTTCGGCGATGATCAGCAGCGGCTTCTGCGACTGGATCACCTGTTCCAGCAGCGGAACCATCGGCTGGAGCGACGACAGTTTCTTCTCGTGCAGCAGGATGATGCAGTCTTCGAGTTCTGCGGTCATCTTGTCGGCGTTGGTCACGAAGTAGGGCGACAGGTAGCCGCGATCGAACTGCATGCCTTCGACGACGTCGGTTTCCGTTTCGAGACCCTTGTTCTCTTCAACGGTGATGACGCCCTCGTTGCCGACCTTCTGCATCGCGTCCGCGATCTGACGGCCGATTTCGGCTTCGCCGTTTGCCGAGATGGTGCCGACCTGCGCGACTTCGTCGCTGTCGGTCACGTCACGGGCAGCCGACTTGATCGCGTCGACGACCTTGGCGGTTGCCAGGTCGATGCCGCGCTTCAGGTCCATCGGGTTCATGCCGGCGGCGACCGCCTTCATGCCTTCCTTGACGATGGCTTGCGCCAGCACGGTCGCGGTCGTGGTGCCGTCACCTGCTTCGTCGTTGGTACGCTGGGCCACTTCCTTGACCATTTGCGCGCCCATGTTTTCGAACTTGTCTTCCAGTTCGATTTCCTTGGCGACCGAAACACCGTCCTTGGTGATGCGCGGTGCGCCGAAGGATTTGTCGAGAACGACGTTCCGGCCTTTCGGGCCGAGGGTCACCTTCACCGCATCGGCGAGGATGTTGACACCCTTCAGCATACGATTGCGGGCATCGGTGTCGAATTTGACGTCCTTAGCAGCCATGTTTTATCTCCTGCGTTGGAATTCCTGGGATCAGCGAATAGTCAGACGAGCCGGGGCTTTCAGGCCGCCTTGGCTTCGGCTGCGGCTTCGATGATGCCGAGGATGTCGCTTTCTTTCATGATCAGCAGCTCCTGGCCGTCGATCGAAACTTCGGTGCCCGACCATTTGCCGAAGAGCACCTTGTCGCCTTCAGCGACACCCATCGGGATCAGTTCGCCGCTGTCCTTGCGGGCACCTTCGCCGCATGCGACGATGATGCCTTCTGCCGGCTTTTCCTTGGCGCTGTCGGGAATGATCAGACCGCCCTTGGTCTTTTCGTCGCCTTCGACGCGGCGCACGAGAACGCGGTCATGAAGAGGTTTGAATGCCATCTTTGCAGCTCCTTAAGCTCAAAGTTTGTCTCTCGCCCTCACTCCCCGGAGGGCGGTTATCACTCACACGGGGCGAGTGCTAATGCGCCGGAGATAGACGGGGCAACCGAACCTGTCAATATGCAAGCCCCCAAATTTTGACCTCCTCCGGCGTTGCAGCGGGCGCGCCCGGCGCCCGTTCCTGCATGAGGGCCAGATATGTGCCCGCAATCCGTCCACAACCCCACCGGACCGGGACAATGACTGCGCCGGCGAACATGTGCTGACCCCGGCAGGCCGGCGGTCGGTTGTTGCGCGATTGCCGTGCCCTCCGCGCGTTCAGACAACGCGCGCCCCTGCAAACGCCGGGCTTTCGCTGGGCTTTCGCTGGGCCTTCGCAACGCGGCTATCCCTTGCCAAGCCCTTGAACTGCGGTCCACATGGGCACATGGCGCGACATCTGGGTTGGCGCCGCAAGAGAAAGCCCGCCATGCCCCGGCCCGCCGCCCCTATCGCCGTCCCCGCCACGTCCCCGTCCCATGTCAGTGCGCATGACCAGCAGGCCCAGAACCTCAAGGGCATCGTGCTGATGGCGCTTGGCTTCTTCTCGCTCGCGGCCTGCGACACCCAGGCCAAGCTGCTGACGGCCGAACTGCCGCCTTTCCAGGTCGCCTGGTTCCGCCAGCTGGGCCTGCTGATCGGCGTGCTGGCGCTGCTGGCCGTCCGGGGCCCGGGCCTGCTGCGCAGCGCGCGGCCCGTCATCCAGATCGGACGCGGCCTGACCGCTGCGGCCTCGGCGGCGTTCTTCATCTATGGCGTGGGCTTCGTGCCGCTGGCGGATGCGGTCGCGGTAACCTTCATCTCGCCCTTCATCGTCACCATCCTGGGCGCGGTGATGCTGGGCGAACACGTGGGCCTGCGCCGCTGGATCGCCGTTGCCGTGGGGTTCATCGGCATGCTGATCGTGATCCGCCCCGGCATGGGCGTCTTTCACCCCGCCATCTTCTTCATCGTCGGCGCCGCCTGCACCTTCGGGTTCCGCCAGGTGCTGTCGCGCTGGCTGTCGGGCGCCGACGGGGTGATGACCACCGTCGCCTACACCTCGATCAGCTCCAGCCTCGTGCTGTCGTTCGTGCTGCCCTTCGTGTGGGAAACGCCGGACAGCCTGCGGGTCTGGGCGATCTGCGCCGGCATGGCGATCTGCGCGGGCCTGGGCGAGGTGTTCATCATCCGCGCGCTGGACATCGGCCAGGCGGTCGCGCTGGCGCCGGTGCATTACACCATGATCCTGTGGGGGTCGTTCTATGGCTACCTGATCTTCGGCGAACTGCCGGACCTGTGGACCATCGTTGGCTGCGCGATCATCGTGGCGTCCGGGCTTTACACGGTGCACCGCGAACGCCTGCGCCGCGCCGAGGGCTGAACCGTGACCCTGGGGCGGCTGATCATCTACACGAAGAAGATGGACGAAATGGTCGCCTTCTACCGCACCCATTTCGGCTATGCCCCACGCACCGATCCAGCCGACCGGATTGTCGAGCTGATCCCGGAGGCGGGCGGCGCGCACCTGCTGCTGCATCCGGCGGGCAAGGCGCAGAAGATGGGGCAGGTCCTGGTAAAACTGGTCTTCGACGTGGAAGACGTGGCCGCCCGGCGCGATGCGCTGCTGGCCGGCGGTGTCGACGTCGGGCCGCTGCTGGATGGCGGGGGCTATGCCTTTGCCAACCTCAAGGACCCGTCGGGCAATTCGGTGCAGATCTCGGGCCGCGCCTTTCGGAGGCACTGAGCCGCGCCATTTCAACCTCTTCTTAACCTGTCGAACGTTTCCACGGGACAAACGCGGAACAAATCCCTAACAGGATGACGGGGTTGAAGGTGTGCGTTAACCTTCTGTTAAGAATTCTCGGGTGGGACCGGATATGGGTGAGGTTGCCTTGGCGGCCATCTATTGCGTGCTGATGCTGGGCGGCGAGCCCGAGGTGACGCATGCCTATTCGGTGGGCCAGGACCTGCATCGCATCCGGATCGATTGCGAAACCGATGACGCGGTGATCGAGGTCGGGATGGACAAGCGGTCGTCGCTGGACAGCGTGCAGCAGGCGCTGTTCGCCGCCCATCTGACCGGCAAGCGGCCCGAGATCCTGATCATCGACACCGACGGCCGCGTCGGACCTTACGAAACCCGCATCCGCGCGGCGGCGAAGATGGCCGGCGTCGGTTACGGGTCGATCGAGAAGGACAGGCTGATCCGCTGGCAGATGACCTCCTGGCTGCGCAGCTACAAGCCCGGGCACCTCAGCGGATCCTGATGGCTCAGCCCTCGCCCCAGCTGTAGGCCCAGTGTTTCAGCCCCACTTTCCCGGCCTCGGTCAGGGCATAGACGCCCTTTTCCACCTTATCGAACCAGCCATAGTGATTGTCGCGCATCAGGGTCGTGGCCCCCGCGACCCCGGTGGCCTTCGCCACCGCGGCCCCCTTGCAGGCGCCGTGTTCGGCCAGGTGGGCGGCGCAGCGCAGGGCGTCCTGTCGATAGCCGGTGACGATGCCGTGGCGGGTGGCGCCGCCCGCGTTCGGGTCGCCTTCGATGCGGTCGAATTCGCGCAGAAGCCGCGCCTGCGCCGTCTTCGACTTGCGCGGGGCGTATGGACCGGGGTCGCATTGCACCTCGACCGTGCCGTCGGCGCGCACGGTGATCAGGCCCAGCCCCAGCCGCCGGCACAGCGCGACATTGTCCTTCAGCCCGCGCCGGGCGCTGCGCCCCGTGGGCTTGGGCACCGCCATGTAGACCAGGTCGGTCACCTTCAGCCGCGCAATGGCCTGATGATAAAGGCTCAGTGAAAACCGCAGCTTGAGTTCCACGATCACCGGCGGTTCGTCGCCCCGCACGGCCATCACGTCCGCGGCGCCGACCTCGCCCCGGACAACATAGCCCTGCCGTTCCAGCAATGCCTTGACCGGCGGGTAAAGATCCTGCTCGCGCTGCATTGCGCCTTGGTAAAGCCCGCCCCTGTCCCGATCAAGCCACGCCTTGACGCCGCCTTGCCAATCCTGTCCGCTGCGCCTTCCAACCCGGTCGTGAGCCCCTTACAATCGGCCCACCCCCTCCGTTCAAGGACCATGCCATTGCGCCGTCTCCCCCTGCTGATCGCCCTGATGCTGCTGACCGCCGCTCAGGCCCAGGCCCTGTGTAACGGTCGCGACATGCGCCCGCGCCTGACGCCCGAGGCCGAAGCGCAATTGCAGGCCGAGGTGGCGCAGACGCCCTATGCCTACGGCAACCACTGGATCGCCACCAGGAACGGACAGCAAATCCACGTGATCGGCACGATCCATTCCACCGATCCCCGGCTGCGCGGCGTGATGCGCGACCTGCGGCCGGTGATCCTGTCCGCCGACGCGGTGCTGTTCGAAGTCACCACCGGCGAAACCGAGGCGCACATGGACAAGCTCTGGCGCGACCGGTCGCTGTTCATGCTGAAATCAAAGCCCTACCTGCCCGACATGCTGACGCCGCCGGTCTGGAACTACCTGGCCGACCGGATGGCCGACGACGGGTTCGACGCCGACGAAGTGGCGCGGATGCAGCCCTGGTTCGTGGGGCTTTTCCTGGACCAGTCGGGCTGTGGCCGGGGCCTGGGTCTGGGCAAGGACCTGGGCCTTGACGACCGGATCGAAAAACTGGCCCGACGGTCGCGCATCCCGATCGGGTCGCTGGAACCCTCGGGCGCCAGCATCCGCGCGCTGGCCGAACAGCCGATCCGCGACCAGGCCAAGATCCTGGAATACGACCTGACCAGCGACATGAACTCCGACGACCAGGTCGTCACCATGGCCGAAGCCTATTTCGGCGAACGCCTGGCCGAAGGCATGCTGATCCAGGACTGGACCATGTACGGCGACCTGCCGGTGTCGCGCACCGAGGTGCAGCGCCTGCTGGACGGTTTCCAGCACCGGCTGATCGACGATCGCAACAAGTCCTGGGTGCCGGTGATCGAACGCACCAGGGGCGACGTGCTGGTGGTGGCGGTGGGCGGCGCACATCTGCCGGGCAAGAACGGATTGCTCAACCTCCTGGCGGAACGCGGTTTCAAGATGGAACGGGCCAAGTTCTGAGGCCGACCGGGGCCACGGCCGGGGGTCCAACCGCCGCAGGATCGCGGGCGATGGTGACAAGGGGCGCCGTCCCTCCTATAAGGCGCGCGAATTGCCATCCGCTGATCCCTGAAGGACCGTTTTCGCATGACCACCCAAGTTTTCGGCCACAAGTCCCCCGACACCGATTCCACCGGCTCTCCGATCCTGTGGGCCTGGTACCTTTCCGACGTGAAAGGCACCCCCGCCAAGCCCGTCCTGCTGGGCGAGCCCAACACCGAAGCCGCCTTCATGCTGACCCGCTGGGGTCTGGACAAACCCGAGATCATCTCGGACGTGGCCGAAGGCGCGCCGGTCGTCATCGTCGACACCAACAACCCCGCCGAACTGCCGGCCTCGATCAATTCGGCCGACATCACCGCGATCATCGACCACCACAAGCTGGTCGGCGGCCTGGAAACCAAGGGCCCGATCGACATCACCGTGCGCCCGCTGGCCTGCACCGCGACGATCATGCTGGACCTGATCGGTGACGACGCCGCCAAGATGCCCGACGCCATCAAGGGCGCGGCCCTGACCTGCATCCTGTCGGACACGCTGGAATTCCGCTCGCCCACCACCACGGACCACGACAGGGCCGTGGCCGAGAAACTGGCCGCCGACCTGGGCATCGACATCCCCTCCTACGCGGCTGAAATGTTCGCGGCCAAGTCGGACGTGTCGTCGTTCTCGGATGCCGAACTGCTGCGGATGGATTCCAAGGAATACACCGTCGGCGGCAAGGACTTCCGTGTCTCGGTGCTGGAAACCACCTCGCCCCAGATGATCCTGGACCGCAAGGACAGCCTGATGGCGTCGATGATCGACGTGGCCAAGGAAGACGGCGCCGACCAGGTGCTGCTGTTCGTCATCGACATCCTGAACGAGGAAGCCACCCTGCTGGTCCCCAACGACCTGGTGAAAGCCGTGGCCGAACAAAGCTTTGACGCCTCGGTCTCCGGCGACACCGTCGTCCTGCCCGGCATCATGAGCCGCAAGAAGCAGATCATCCCGAACCTGAAGGTCTGACCCTTTCGGATCCCTTCACGACAGGCCGCTCCCCCGGGGGCGGCCTTTTGCGTTACTCGACCGGCACGCCTAAGATCGCGATCGCGGCGCCAAGCGCGGCCAGCACCAGGAAAGCCGCCCGTCGGCCGCCCCTGGCCGCCAAGGCCGCCAGCACCGCCTGCAGCGCGTAATACGCGGCAAAGGCGCGCGAGGCGTAGGCGATGATCTGAAAGACATCCGACACCCAGGTCAGCAGCAGCCCGAAGCCGACCAGCACGGCATAGGCGACACGCGGCCTGATCCGCCCACCCGTCAGTTCGTGGATCAGCCCGCCGGACCCTGCCGTATCGGCCACCGCCGCGCTGAACTGCGCGGCCAGCGCCGCGGCCACCAGCAGCACGGGCAGGATCGGCGCGACGACCGCCATCAGGTCGATGATCGCGGTCTCGTTCAGCTCCATCCGGCCTGTCGGAAAGGCATAGGCCAGCAGCCCGATGTAGATCATGTAGATCGCCGTCGCGACGATCTGCGCCAGCCGCATCGACCGGATCCGCATGGCCCCATCGTATTCATCGCCCAGGTAGCGCGAGGTCTCGAACCCCTGCACCGTGACGATCAGGCCAAAGCCCAGCGTCAGCGCGCTCCACCCCGTCTGATGCGCCGGGTTCAGAACCAGCGCGCCGGCCTGCGCCTGGCCGGTGAAATAGATCACCAGCCCCACCAGCAGCCCGAGGATGATCGCCAGCTTGATGGAAACGGTCACCTGCTCCATCCGTTCCAGCGCGCCGAACCCGCTGGTCCAGCCCACCAGCAGGATCACCAGCAGCACGCCGCTGGTCACCTGCCGCGCATGGACCGGGTCGGACAGGTCCGTCAGGCTGACGGCGAAGGCGCCGAACAGGTTCAGGTAATAGGCGACCGATATGAAATAGGCGAAGGCCAGCGCCCAGGACGACACCTGTTCGATGCGCCGCGCGGCCCGGCCGGGCCAGCCCCCCTGCCCGTCGAGCGCGGCGATGTTGTGGCGCACGGCGGCGCCGAACACCCAGGCCAGCAGGCACAAAAGCCCCATGACCAGCGGCGCCCAAAGCCCGTAGGCGCTGTCAAGGATCGGGCCCAGCACCAGGAACCCGCTGCCGATGATCGAGGCCAGCGGCGTGACGGTGGCCCGAAACAGCTGCGAGCCCAGAACCCGTGGCATCAGCAGCAGGCCAAGGGCGGCAACGGTGGCGATCAGGATCAATGCGTTGGTCATGCGATCCCTCTATCACGTTGGCGCCGGGGGAAAATCCGCTATCTGCAGGCCCCTTCGCACCGCATCGCACATGACACAGGCCATGCGCTGGCCATGACATCGGCCATACGGACCCGGCTTGCGGGTTCGCGCGTTTCATGCTTGACCCAAACCACGCCCCCCTTGACGCAGAGGCCCCCATGACCCGCATCATCCCCGCCCTTTCCGAGATCTCCGCCACCTACGACGCGCTCTTTGTCGATCTCTGGGGCTGCCTGCACAACGGCGTCCATGCCCTGCCCGATGCGGTCGCGGCGCTTCAGACCTATCGCAAGACCGGCGGCGCCGTGATCCTGGTGACCAATTCGCCCAAGCCCCGCCAGGGGGTCGAGGTTCAGATCCGCGACCAGTTCGGCGTGCCGGACGATTGCTGGGATGCCATCGCCACCAGCGGCGACAGCGCGCGGGTGGCGATGTTCACCGGCGTCATCGGCCAGAAGGTCTGGTTCATGGGCGAACCCGAACGCGACGCCGACTTCTTCGACCCGCCGCATCTGCTGGACGATCCGCTGCCCATCGAACGCGTGGCACTGGAAGACGCCGAAGGCATCGCCTGCTGCGGTCCGTTCGACCCGCAGGCCGACCCGTCGGTCAACCGGCCCGAATTCCTCTATGCCAAGACAAAGGGGCTCAAGCTGCTCTGCGCCAACCCCGACATCGTCGTCGACCGCGGCCACCAGCGGGAATGGTGCGCCGGCGCGCTGGCGCAACTCTACACGGAAATGGGCGGCGAAAGCCTCTACTTCGGCAAACCGCATCCGCCGATCTACGACCTGGCCCGCCGCCGCCTGGCCGCCCTGGGCCGCGACGTGCCGGCCAGCGCGATCCTGGCGATCGGCGACGGCATCCACACCGACATCGCCGGCGCCATGGGCGAGGACATCGATTCGCTCTTCATCACCGGCGGCCTCGCGGCCGCCGACACCAAGACCGATGGCCAGCCCGACCCCGACGCGCTCGCGGCGTTCCTGGCCCGCGAACAGCGCAACCCCACCTTCTCCATGGGCAACCTGCGCTAACCCCTCAGCCGCGCGGCCCCCTCCAGCTTCTTCTTGGCCGAAATACCTCGGGGGAGTCCTCCAGCGGAGGACGGGGGCAGCGCCCCCTCCCCCCTCGGGGCCGCAGCCTCAGCCGGCCTTGCGCAGCTCCGGGGCCACCTGGGTCCCCAGGACCTCGATCGCCTTCAGCATCTCCCGGTGCTCGATCACCCCGATCGCCATCTGGATCAGCACGCGGTCGAACCCCAGGTCCTCCTTCAGCCCCAGGATCTTGTCGACCAGCTGCGCCGGGCTTCCGACGAAATTCGCGCCCTCCGGCGTGATCGAGGCATCGAACTGCGCGCGGCTCTGCGGCGGCCAGCCGCGTTCGCGCCCGATGCGGTCCATCACCGACTTCTGTGCCGGAAAGAACAGCTCGGCGGCGGTGCGGCTGTCTTCATGCACGAACCCGTGCACGTTCAGCGACACGCGGGCCTTGTCGGCCTCCCCCGATTGCGCGGCCGCCCGTCGGTACAGATCGGCCAGCGGCGCGAACCGGCGGGGTTCGCCGCCGATGATCGCCAGCGCCAGCGGCAGGCCATGCGCGCCGGCCCGCACCACGCTTTGCGGCGTGCCGCCCGCGGCCACCCAGATCGGCAGATGCCCGTTGACCGGGCGCGGATAGACCCCGGCGCCCGCGACCTGGGGCGTGTGATCCGACCCGGCCCACCGCAGCCGCGTCTCGGCGTCGATGGCCAGCAGCATCTGCAGCTTCTCTTCGAACAATTCGTTGTAATCGTCCAGCTCGTAGCCGAACAACGGAAAGCTCTCGATAAAGCTGCCGCGCCCCACCATCACCTCGGCCCGCCCGTTCGACAGGTTGTCCAGCGTCGCGAACTGCTGGTAGACGCGGATCGGGTCGTCGGAACTCAGCACGCTGACGGCTGAACTCAGTCGGATATGGCGCGTGTTGCGGGCCGCCGCCGCCAGGACGGTCGCAGGCGACGTGATCGCGTAATCCGGCCGGTGATGTTCGCCCAGCCCGAAGACATCCAGCCCGACCTGGTCGGCCAGCTCGATCTCTTCGATCAGGTTGCCCAGCCGCGCCTGCGCATCCACCACCTGCCCGGTGACGGGATCGGTGCCCACATCGCCAAAGGTATAAAGTCCAACGTCCATCCGTCACTCCTTGTCTGGCCCGAACTTGGGATGCCGGCGCCCGCCCGTCCATCCCGCCCCGCGCACAGCCACACCTCAGACCGCGCACACAAGATGCGCGCCTGTCGTTTCGCCACCCGGACCATTCCGGCCTACGACCTCTGTCGCACTTGCCTTTCTGCAGTTGCAAAGTAATTTAATTTCACTATATAATCCAAAATGGACGTAAAATTACCGGACCGATCCAAGAGGCCATGAGTATGCTGGACAACCTGCCCCGCGGCACGATCTGCATCGAAGACATCGAAATGGGCATGACGCGCCACCTGCAGAAGGTGGTAACCGACGCGGATATCGAGATGTTCGCCCAGGTCTCCACCGACCGGAACCCGGTGCACCTGGACGAGGACTACGCCCAGGATACGATTTTCAACGGTCGTATCGCCCATGGCATGCTGACCGCCGGCCTGATCTCGGCCGTGATCGGGGAACAACTGCCGGGGCACGGCACGGTCTACATGGGCCAGACGCTGAAATTCCTGGCCCCCGTGCGCCCCGGCGACATGGTCCGCGCCGAAGTGACGGTGATCGACATCGACCCCGCCAAGCGCCGGGTCAAGCTGGACTGCGCCTGCCTGGTGGACGGCAAGAAGGTGCTGGTCGGCGAAGCGACCGTGCTGGCCCCCTCGCGCAAGTTCGACTGACGCGGCGCGGGCCGGGGCAAACGCCGCGCCGCCTGCCGTTCCGACCGGCGCGGATCGCCGCGCGAACGATCATTGTTTCGCCCCGTCGCCGCGCTGCCGCATCAGGCGCTTGATCCTCCCCGCGGCCAGAGGTACGGCTGGCGCCATGCGGATCATCCGAGACTACCAGTTTGTCGAACCCCAGGATCGCGGCGCCTCGGCCGCGATCGGCAATTTTGACGGGGTCCACCTGGGCCACCAGGCGGTCATCGACCTGGCACGCAAGGTGGCGCCCGGCGCGCCCCTGGGCGTGCTGACGTTCGAACCGCATCCGCGCAGCTATTTCGCGCCCGACGCCCCGCCCTTCCGATTGATGAACGAAACCGCGCGCGCCCACCGGCTGGAAAAGCTGGGGATCGAACGGCTGTACCAGATCACCTTCAACGCCGCGCTGGCCAACCTCAGCCCCTGGGACTTTGCCCGCAACGTGATCGCCGACGGCTTCGGCCTGTCGCACGTGATCGTCGGAGAGGATTTCTGTTTCGGCAAGGACCGGGCCGGCAAGGCCGAGGACCTGGTCAGGTTCGGCAAGCAGATGGGGTTTGGCGCCACCATCGCGCCGCTTGTCGAGGAAACCGGCGTCACCGTATCGTCCACCGCGATCCGCCAGGCCCTGACCGATGGCCGCCCGCGCGATGCCGCGAAGATGCTGGGCCACTGGCACCGCATGGAAGGCACCGTGATCGGCGGCGAACAGAAGGGGCGCGAGCTGGGCTTTCCCACGGCCAATATCTCGATCGACGGGCTGCACGCGCCGGCTTCGGGCGTCTACGCGGTGCTGGTCGACGTTCTGGACGGGCCGCATCGGGGCAGCTACCACGGCGCGGCGTCGCTTGGCCTGCACCCGATGTTCGGGCGCGACGTGCCGAACCTGGAAAGCTACCTCTTCGATTTCTCCGGGGATCTTTACGGCTCGACCCTGTCGGTCGGGCTGGTGGATTACCTGCGTCCCGAACTGCGGTTCAACGGGCTGGACGCGCTGATCACCCAGATGAACGCCGACTGCGCCCGCGCCCGCGAGATCCTGGCCGCCGCATGAGTGAACCGATCGATCGCAAGGGGCTGGCGCCCCGGTTCTGGGAAACCAAGTCGCTGGACAAGATGTCACCCCGCGAATGGGAAGCGCTGTGCGACGGCTGTGGCAAGTGCTGCCTGAACAAGCTGGAAGACGAGGACACCGGCGAGGTCGCCCTGACCCGCGTGGCCTGCCGGCTGTTCGACGACACCACCTGCCGCTGTTCGCAATACCCGATCCGGCACCAGTTCGTGCCGGAATGCATCGTGCTGAAACCGTCCAACCTGGACACGCACGCCTACTGGATGCCCGAGACCTGCGCCTATCGTCTGCTGTGGCAGGGAAAACGCCTGCCCGACTGGCACCCGCTGCTGACCGGCGATCCCGAAAGCGTGCATGACGCCGGCGTGTCGATGCGCCTGCGCACCGTGCCGGAATTCGAGATCGACCAGGACGACTGGGAAGACCATATCATCGAGGAACCCATCTGATGTTTTTTGCCTCCGACAATACCGGCCCCGTGCACCCCGACGTCATGGCCGCGCTGAGTGCGGCCAACGAGGGCTATGCCATGGGTTACGGGGCGGACGCGCTGATGGACGGGGTTCGGGCGACGATCCGCGAGGTCTTCGAAGCGCCCGAGGCCGCGGTCTACCTGGTGGCGACCGGGACGGCGGCGAATTCGCTGGCGCTGGCGACGCTGGCCAATCCCTGGGACGCGATCTTTTGTTCGCCCGTCGCCCACATCCAGGAAGACGAGTGCAACGCGCCCGAGTTCTTCTCGGGCGGGGCCAAGCTGACGCTGGTGCCGGGCGGGGACAAGATGACGCCGGATGCCCTGCGGGCCACGATCCTGGGCGAGGAGACCCGGGGCGTGCACGGGCCGCAGCGAGGGCCGGTGTCGATCACCAACGTGACCGAACGGGGGTCTGTCTATACGGTCGACGAGGTGGCGGCGCTATGTGGTGTGGCCAGGGAGTTCGGGCTGAAGGTGCACCTGGACGGGGCGCGGTTTGCCAATGCGCTGGTCGCGACCAATGCGACGCCGGCCGAGATGACCTGGCGGGCGGGCGTGGACGCGCTGAGCTTTGGCGGCACGAAGAACGGCTGCATGGGGGTCGAGGCGGTCGTGTTCTTCGATGCCGACAAGGCCTGGGAATTCGAGCTGCGGCGCAAGCGGGCGGCGCACCTGTTTTCGAAGCACCGGTATCTGTCGGCCCAGATGGCGGCCTATCTGAAGGACGGGCTGTGGCTGCGGCTGGCGCGGCAGGCCAATGACGGGGCGGCAAGGTTGGCCCGGGGGCTGGAGACGGCGGGGGCGGAATTTGTCTGGGCGCCGCAGGCCAACATGATCTTTCCGGCCCTGACCCGGGCGCGGCACCGGGCGCTGCATGAGGCGGGGGCGGTCTATAACATCTGGGACGGATCGCTGGACGGGGCGGATCCCGAGGAGATGCTGACCGCGCGGCTGGTCTGTGACTGGTCGGTGAGCGACGACAATATCGCGCGCTTCCTGGACGTGCTGGGGGCCTGACCCGGGCAGGCGCCCCTGGTGGGCGTCGGGCCGGGGTATTTATCAAGAGAAAGAAGCAGCAGGGCTTGCGGTGTCCCACGCGTGGGACATTTGGCGGACTGTGGAAAATCAAGGGGTTGCAGCGGCGGTTTTACCGGCTGTTAACCCTTTGTGATGCGTCGGGATCGGGTCGCAAGCGTGGTGTGCGGGTGACGGCCCGGGCCCGCCCAACGCGCGCCGGGCAGCCTGGCGCAGCGGGGTGGGCGGGCGGGAGCTGTGCCAGGCTGCCCGGCGGGTCACACCGGATGGCGGTCGAGGAAGGCGCGGATGGCGGCGGCGGTCCGGACCGGGTGGGTGATCGGGACCATGTGGCCGGCGCCGGGGATGGTGCAGGTGTCGCAATCGGGGATCCGGGCCGAGAGGCGGGCGATGATCCGGCCGATGATCGGGTGGGTGTCCGCCCCTTCGATCAGCAGCACCGGGCAGGTCAGCGATTCGAGCCGGCCGGGGCCGTAGAGATCGGCCGCGTCGTCGTAGAGCGCCGGATGGCTTTGCCCCACCAGGGGGAAGGCGCGGATCATGCCCTGGCGGGTGTTTTCCGGCAGGTCTTCCCAGCCGGGGGATTTTTCGGTCGCCCACATGGCGTTGAAATGGCGCGCCGCGCCTTCGACGTCGCCGGCGTCCAGCAGCGGCCACATCGGCGCGGAATCGGCTTCGTGCAGGGCGAATTCCGGGGTGTCCCGGGCCAGGCCCATCAGCACCGGTTCGACCAGCGTCAGCGTGCGCACCCTGTCCGGCCGGGTCAGCGCGATGCGCAGCGCCGCCACCGCGCCGAAGGAATGGCCGATCACGTCCATCGGCGCGCCCAGCAGCCCCCGCCCGATGCCCGCGACATGATCGACCAGGTCCCCCTGCCCGTCCCAGTCCGCGCTTTGGCCGTGGCCCGGCAGGTCGAAGGCGGTGATGCGGGCCTGGCCCTCCAGCGCGCGGGCCACGCCCTTCCAGGCGCCCGAATAGGCCATGGTGCAATGCAGCGCCAGCATGGCGCGGGGCCCCTGCCCCAGGTCGACCACATGGACCTGTGCCGGCCGCAATACCTCGTTCATCGTCGTGTTCCCCGATCTGTCCGAGCAGGACGGTCCGGATGGCCCGGCTGCTCACCTTTGCGGGACGGTAAGGGCATGATAATCGGTGTCAACATCGCGAATCGGACGTCACCGCACGTCACCGAATGTCACCGCCCCGGGGAAAGACCATGCCGCAAATGAATGAACCCAAGCTCATTGCAGGGAATGCCAACCTGCCACTGGCCGAAGCCATCGCCCGTCGGATGACCATGCATCGGGGCGTGCACACGGGCCTGGTGGATGCGCGGGTCGAACGGTTCAACGACGCGGAGATCTTTGTCGAGGTCTACGAGAACGTGCGCGGCGAGGACATGTTCATCATCCAGTCGACGTCGAACCCGGCGAACGACAACCTGATGGAACTGCTGATCATGGCCGACGCGCTGCGCCGGTCGTCGGCGGCGCGCATTACCGCCGTGATTCCGTATTTCGGCTATGCCCGCCAGGACCGCCGCACCAAGGCCCGCACGCCGATCACCGCCAAGCTGGTGGCCAACATGCTGGTCGGCGCGGGGATCGAACGGATCCTGACGATGGACCTGCATGCCGCGCAGATCCAGGGGTTCTTCGACATTCCGGTCGACAACCTTTATGCCTCGCCGATCTTTGCGCTGGACGTGAAGTCGCGGTTCAAGGGCCAGATGGACGACATGATGGTCGTGTCGCCGGACGTGGGCGGCGTGGCGCGCGCGCGCGAGCTGGCCAAGCGGATCAACGCGCCGCTGTCGATCGTGGACAAGCGCCGCGAGAAACCGGGCGAAGTGGCCGAGATGAACGTGATCGGCGAAGTCGAGGGCAAGATCTGCCTGATCGTCGACGACATGTGCGACACCGCCGGCACGCTGTGCAAGGCGGCCGAGGTGCTGATGGAGAACGGCGCCAAGGAAGTGCACGCCTATATCAGCCACGGCGTGCTGTCGGGCCCGGCGGTGGAACGGATCAGCAATTCGGTGATGTCGTCGCTGGTGATCACCGATTCCATCCAGCCGACCGAACACGTGAAGGGCGCGCACAACATCCGCATCGTGCCCACTGCCCCGGTCTTTGCCCAGGCGATCCTGAACATCTGGAACGGCACGTCGGTGTCGTCGCTGTTCGAACAGGACACGCTGACCCCGATCTACGAGACGCTGTACCCCGACGTCGGCTGACGGACATCGCCCGATTTGGCCCGAAATGGCCCGAACTGGCCCGAATTAGCCGGATCCTGTAACGGGGTCCGGCCGTTTTTTTGGGCCGCCGTTTTTTGGCCGCCGTTTTTTGGCCGCTGTTTTCTGGCCGCCGTGAATTGGCCGCCGTGAATTTTCAGTCGGGACTTGGCTGCTCAGTTGTCGACGGAAAGGACCCAGTCGTCATCGTGGGGCAGTTCCCCGATCGCCGTCCAGGCGATGCGGATGCGGGCGACGCGGCTGTCGCCCCAGGTGCGGAACACCACGTCGCAGCCATCGGCGGTGATGTCCTCGGCCGCGAGATCGGCGCGCATGTGCGCCGCCGTGTCGACATCCCACAAGGAGACCGAGACCTGGACCGAGGGCGGGGCCCGGAAGGCCGAGGAAAAGTTGACCCGCCGCCGGCGTTCGCGCGGGCCGAAGCCGGTCCACATCTCGCCTCCGTCCTGGAAATCGGCAAAGAGGTTGATTTCGCCCTGATCAATTCCGACCAGGTGGTTTCGGAGTTTCTTCATTCCGCGTCAATTCCTGTCCCCTGTGCTGTGCGCATTCGGAGATGCGAAAGCGTCCGGGATTTATTGATATTGGTGCGGGACTCTAATCAATTCCCTAGACGAGGCAAGACAGGCGCTGGACCAGGCCGGTCAGCTGGGCCTGCCGGTTGAGGCCTGTCTTGGCGTAAACCGACTTGAGCTGGCTGCGCAGCGTGTGGATCGAAAGGCCGCATTCCTGGGCCGCCTCCGACAGGCTGCGGTCCTGGGCGAGCGTCATCACCAGGCGGCGTTCGGCCTGGGTCAACCCGTAGAGCGCGCCAAGGCGCAGATCGACGCGGCCATGATCGAGTTGGTGGTCGGTGAGGCTGAGCAGGGCGGCGGGCGGGCGGGCCCAGGGACCCGGCGTGGCAAGGTCGTCGCGGAACGGGTCGAGCGTGGCGACGACGACATCGCCCGGCGCGATTTCGACCCGGAAGGGGCGCGACGGGTCGGTGGCGTCCATCCGCGTGAGACAGGCCAGCGCGGCCTGGAAACCGCCCTGGGCCGCGGTGTCGCGGAAGCGCAGCACGCCGTCGCGGTCGGTGGTGATGGCGGTGCCGTCGGACATGCGCTTGCGGGCAGAGGCATTGAGGAACAGCGGAACGCCCTGCCGGTCGAGCACGAAGACCGAATTGCCGAGCCGGTCCAGCACGTCTTCGCAGGTGTGATGCGACACGTCCTGCCCGCCGAGGCGGCGGTGGATGCCGAAGGCGCGCCCGACATGGGGGCCCAGCATGCGGATCAGGTCGACGAGGCGGGGGATCTGGGCGTCTTCGTCGCGAAACCGGACGTGGCCGCAAAGCACCAGCAGGCGGCCGTCGTCGTTCAGCAGGGTGGCGCCGGCGCCGGGGCCGACGGGTTCATGGGCCGACAGGAAGCCGTTCAGGAAGTCGGTCTTGAGGAATGCGTCGCGGGACAGGAAACTGTCCGTTGTGAAAGGCTGCATTGTCGGAGCGGCGGCGAGGCTCGGGATGAAGGGGTTCTTGCGGTGGTAATAGGCGTGATAGCTGGCCATCTGTTCGGGGGAAAAGCCGGTGGTCACGTCCTCGAGCGCCTTGCCGGAGCGCAGGTCATAGCCATAGAGCGCAAGGTGGGCCCCGCCAAGGTGATCGTCGAGCGCCTGCATCACCTTGTTCCAGCCCGAAGAATCTGCCCCGGCCCGGTATATCAGGCCGATGATCCGGTCATAATCTTCCAGCGACAGGCCATGCGCCCTTTGTACCACCCGGCGACCTCACTACCATCACAAGCAATGAGACGTATAGTTTCAACCCAAGGGGTTCCTGTCCACCCCCTTTCGAGGGTGGACAGCCGCAATGGGATGCGGAACCGAACCGAAGCGGTGGACTTACGGCCCGGAGCAGTTCGTGCCCGGCCACAGACAAAAGGAGCGATCTGCGGCATGGGTGTCTAACGGCGCAGGAGCAATTCGGGACAGACCCGCAATGTCCGCCTTAACGCTCCCTTGCCGAATGAAATACGAAACACGTAGCTTGCCGGAATGCATCCCCCAAATGAGGGAAAACGCAAAAAGCCCCCGCGAACGGAGGCTTTCATGGGGCGATCACCCGGATGCGGTGACGCTTAGAGCGACATGTGATCGCCAAGCGCTTCCATGTCGGCAAGCAGCTTCGCGGCTTCGTCGACAAAGGAATGCGGGCCGTCGGCCTTGACCGCCTGGGCATGGGCCGCGCGGGCGCCGGCCACGAGGTCGTCCAGGTGGTCGCGGGTCATCTCGTCGACCGGGAAGGCCTGTTCGGCCAGCACGGTGATGCCGTCGGCGCTGATCTCGGCGAAGCCGCCGGTCACGACGTATTCCGAGCCGCCGTCAGGTGCCGTGACCTTCAGGATACCCGGACGCAACGTGGTGATGGTCGGGGCATGATCGGGCATCGCCGTCATGTCGCCATCCGTGCCCGGGATCTGGACCGCGCTGGCCTTGAGCGACGCGAGGCGGCGCTCTGGGCTGACGAGGTCGAATTGCATCGTGTCTGCCATGTCTGTCTCCTGTGCGGGAGGCGCGGCGGGGTCACCCCCGCCCTACCCCCGATGGCTGGTGGGCTGCGTGGGGCGGGGCTTACCCCGCCGCCGGATCACGCAGCGGCCGCCGCCATCTTCTCGGCCTTGGCTTTCACATCTTCGATGCCGCCGACCATGTAGAAGGCCGCTTCGGGCAGGTGATCGTATTCACCGGCCACAACCGCCTTGAACGACGAGATCGTGTCTTCGAGCGGGACCTGGACACCGTCCGAGCCGGTGAAGACCTTGGCCACGTCGAAGGGCTGCGACAGGAACCGCTGGATCTTGCGGGCGCGGGCCACGGTCAGCTTGTCCTCTTCCGACAGTTCGTCCATGCCGAGGATGGCGATGATGTCCTGAAGCGACTTGTAGCGCTGCAGGATACCCTGGACGTCACGGGCAACCTGGTAATGTTCTTCGCCGATCACCTGCGGGTCCATCAGACGCGAGGTGGAGTCGAGCGGGTCCACGGCCGGGTAGATGCCCAGTTCCGAGATCGCGCGGTTAAGCACGGTCGTCGCGTCGAGGTGGGCGAAGGTCGTGGCAGGCGCCGGGTCGGTAAGGTCATCGGCCGGAACGTAGACGGCCTGGATCGAGGTGATCGAGCCGTTCTTGGTCGAGGTGATCCGTTCCTGCATCTGGCCCATGTCGGTCGCCAGCGTCGGCTGGTAGCCCACGGCCGACGGGATACGACCCAGCAGAGCCGACATTTCCGAACCCGCCTGGGTAAAGCGGAAGATGTTGTCGACGAAGAACAGAACGTCGGTGCCGGTTGCATCGCGGAACTGTTCGGCCATGGTCAGGCCGGTCAGGGCGATACGCGCGCGGGCTCCCGGCGGTTCGTTCATCTGGCCGAAGACCAGGGCGATCTTGGAATCCGGCAGGTTGTCCGGGGTCAGAACGCCGGATTCGATCATTTCGTGATACAGGTCGTTGCCTTCACGGGTCCGTTCCCCCACGCCGGCGAACACCGACAGGCCCGAGTGCACCTTGGCGATGTTGTTGATCAGTTCCTGGATCAGAACCGTCTTGCCCACGCCGGCGCCGCCGAACAGGCCGATCTTGCCGCCCTTTGCGTAAGGCGCCAGCAGGTCGATCACCTTGATGCCGGTCACCAGCACTTCGGCTTCGGTCGACTGTTCGGAAAAGTCGGGCGCGGGTGCGTGGATCGGGCGGTATTCGTCCGCCTCGACCGGGCCCTTTTCGTCGACCGGTTCGCCGATCACGTTCATGATCCGGCCCAGCGTCGCGGTCCCCACCGGCACCGAGATCGGGCCGCCGTTGTCGATGACTTCCTGACCGCGGATCAGGCCCTCGGTCGCGTCCATCGCGATGGCGCGGACGGTGTTTTCGCCCAGGTGCTGCGCGACTTCCAGAACCAGCTTCTTGCCGTTGTTGTCCGTGGTCAGCGCGTTCAGGATCTCGGGCAGCGTGTCTTCGAACTGAACGTCGACAACGGCGCCGATGACCTGGGTCACTTTGCCTTTTGCGTTAGCCATGTTTCTCTCCGGTTGTCTCTTACAGCGCCTCGGCGCCGGAAATGATTTCGATCAGCTCGTTGGTGATGACGGCCTGACGCGAACGGTTGTATTCGATGGTCAGCTTGTCGATCATGTCGCCGGCATTGCGGGTCGCGTTGTCCATTGCGGACATCCGCGCGCCCTGCTCGGAGGCACCATTTTCAAGCAGCGCCGAGAAGATCGCGGTGGCCACGCCCTTGGGCAGCAGTTCGGCCAGGATCTCTTCTTCGCTGGGCTCGTAATCGTAGATCGGCGCGCCCGCATCCTGTTCCGCGGCCTCGAAGACGGCCGGGATGATCTGCTGGGCGGTCGGGATCTGGCTGACCACGTTGACGAACTTCGAATAGAAAAGCGTCGCCACGTCGAAGTCGCCGGCATCGAAACGGTCCAGGACGATCTGGGCGATCTCCTGGGCGTTTGCATAGCCGATCGTCTTCATTTCACTCAGGTCGACGTGACCGACGAACAGGTCGCCATAATCACGACGCAGCGCATCGCGGCCCTTCTTGCCGACGGTCAGGATCTTGACCGTCTTTCCCATCTCGCGCAGCTCGGCCACCTTGGCGCGGGCGAGCTTGGAGATGTTGGCGTTGAAGCCGCCGCACAGGCCGCGTTCGGCGGTCAGCACGACCAGGAGGTGAACCTGGTCGCTGCCGGTGCCCGAAAGCAGCTTGGGTGCGCTGTCGGACCCGCCGACGGATGCGGCGAGACCGGCCATGACGGCATTGAACCGTTCGGTATAGGGACGCGAATCCTCGGCCGCTTCCTGTGCCCGCCGCAGTTTCGCGGCGGCCACCATCTGCATGGCCTTGGTGATCTTGCGCGTCGACTTGACCGACTCGATCCGGATTTTCAGGTCCTTGAGACTAGGCATCAACCACCCCCCTTACGAGAAGTCGGCTGCGAATTCGTCGAGCACGGCCTTCATCTTGTCGACGGGTTCGCCGCCCTTGAACTTGGGATCCTCGTCGGTGATCCACTGCAGGAAATCCGCTTTCTTGGTGCGCAGGAACTTCAGCAGACCGGCTTCGAAGCGGCCCACGTCCTTGACGGCGACCTTGTCGAGATACCCGTTGGTGCCGGCGAAGATGACGCAGACGATTTCCGAGTTGGTCAGCGGCGCGTATTGCGGCTGCTTCATCAGTTCGGTCAGGCGCGCACCCCGGTTCAGCAGCTGCTGGGTGGCGGTGTCGAGGTCGGAGCCGAACTGGGCGAAAGCGGCCATCTCGCGGTACTGGGCGAGCGACAGTTTCACCGGGCCGGCGACCGAGGACATGGCCGAGGTCTGGGCCGAGGAGCCGACGCGCGAGACCGACAGACCGGTGTTCACGGCGGGGCGGATGCCCTGGTAGAACAGTTCGGTTTCCAGGAAGATCTGGCCGTCGGTGATCGAGATCACGTTGGTCGGAATGAAGGCCGACACGTCGCCGCCTTGCGTCTCGATGATCGGCAGAGCCGTCAGCGAGCCCGAGCCGTTTTCCTCGTTCAGCTTGGCCGAGCGTTCCAGCAGGCGGGAGTGGAGGTAGAACACGTCGCCCGGGTAAGCTTCGCGTCCCGGCGGACGGCGCAGCAGCAGCGACATCTGGCGATAGGCGACGGCCTGCTTGGAGAGGTCATCGTAGATGATCAGCGCGTGACGGCCGTTGTCGCGGAAGAATTCGGCGATGGCGGTCGCGGTGTAGGGCGCGAGGTACTGCATCGGAGCGGGTTCGGATGCGGTGGCGGCGACGATGATCGAATATTCGATGGCGCCGGATTCCTCGAGCTTCTTCACCAGCTGGGCAACGGTCGACCGCTTCTGGCCGATGGCCACGTAGACGCAGTAGAGCTTCTTGTTCTCGTCGTCGCCGGCGGCTTCGTTGTAGGATTTCTGGTTCAGGATCGCGTCCAGAGCGATGGCAGTCTTGCCGGTCTGACGGTCGCCGATGATCAGCTCGCGCTGGCCACGGCCGATCGGGATCATGGCGTCGATCGACTTGAGGCCGGTGGCCATCGGTTCGTGCACGGATTTACGCGGGATAATGCCCGGCGCCTTCACGTCGGCGACGGACCGCTGCGAGGTCTCGATCGGGCCCTTGCCGTCCAGCGGGTTGCCAAGCGCGTCGACGACGCGGCCCAGCAGCGCGTTGCCCACCGGCACGTCCACGATGGACTTGGTGCGCTTGACGACGTCGCCTTCCTTGATGTCACGGTCGGACCCGAAGATCACGACACCGACGTTGTCCTTTTCCAGGTTCAGCGCCATGCCGCGGATGCCGCCGGGGAATTCGACCATCTCGCCGGCTTGGACGTTGTCGAGGCCGAAGACACGGGCGATCCCGTCGCCCACGCTCAGCACGCGGCCGACTTCCGAGACTTCGGCATCCTGGCCGAAGTTCTTGATCTGGTCCTTAAGGATCGCAGAAATCTCTGCAGCTTGGATACCCATTTATCCGACCTCTTTCATTACATTCTGGAGGGAGGCGAGCTTGGACTTGATCGACGTGTCGATCATGGTCGAGCCCAGCTTTACAATCATTCCGCCGATGAGCGTCTCATCGACCTTGGTCTTGAGCGAAACGGTCTTGCCGGCGCTGCCTTGCAGCAGGGTGGCCAGCTTTTCGGACTGCGCGTCCGTCAGCGCCACGGCGCTGGTCACTTCGGCAGTCACTTCGCCGCGATCGTCGGCCAGCTTGACGCGCAGGGCGGTCAGCAGCTGCGGCAGGACGAAAAGACGGCGTTTTTCGGCCATCAGGGCCAGGCCCTTGCGCAACACCGGAGCGATATCCATCTTCTCGGCGATCGCCGTGATGGCAGCCCCCTGATCGCCGCGCGAGATCATCGGGGACGAGATCAACGTCCGCATGTCCTCACTTTCGGACAGGGCGAGCGAGAGATCGTCCACGCTGGTCTCGAGGCTGTCGAGATTGGACTCTTCTTTTGCGATCTCGAAAATCGCGGAGGCATAGCGGTCAGCGATGCCGGCGGATATCGAAGCTGGTTCGGACACGTCCACCCTTCCGATCTTTCTGGCCCTGCCGCCGGGCATGTCCGGCGCACGCGGGCATGTTGACCGACCCGACGAATGCCGGGGCAGCAAAATCAGCGTGGGTCTACCAGAGCCCCACCCACCCCGCAACAAACATTAACGAAATACCTGTGAGCCAATAGTCCCGTGTTTATAGGCCATTAGCCTTGGTGCGACGGTTTGCGCCTCGTTTGGGCGACGCGACGTTCACCAAATAAGCACGTTTCCGTGATTCCTCTCGCCCATACCGCGAGCGCTCACACAGGTTTTGCGACTGGCTCGGCCATCCCATCCAAGATGTTGAGAGGGGCGCGCACGGACTTGCGTTCGACGGTGCCGCGGGGCGGGTGAACGCGCTTGGACGCCTCGACCAGGAAGACGCCGCCGGCCAGTTCGGTGGGCATGGAGCGGCCGATCCGTTCAATCAAACGTCCGGACTTTTGCCAGAACCGCCGTTCGGTCGGCGGCTGGTACAGGGCCGAGGTGTGGCGTTCGGGCAGGAAGCCGTGTTTCTTCAGCTGGGTTTCCAGCTGGCTGAGCGTATAAGGCCGGCCGAAGCCGAAGGGCGTCTTGTCCGACCGCGACCACAGACCGGCGCGGTTGGGCACGATGAAGACCGCCTTGCCGCCAGGGCCCAGCACGCGCCAGCATTCTTCCAGCAGGTCGGCGGGGTGTTCCGAGGTTTCCAGCCCGTGCATCATCACCAGCCGGTCGACCAGCCCGTTTTCCAGCGGCCACAGCGTTTCCTCGATCAGGACCGAGACATTGGCCTGCCCCGCCGGCCAGGGCATCACCCCCTGCGGGCCGGGCATCAGCGCCATCACCCGGCGCGCATCGGCAAGGTAGGGGCGCAGCAGCGGCACGGAGAAGCCGAAGCCCGCCACGGTCATCGCCTTGGCGGACGGCCAGTATTCCTGCAGCCGCGCACGCAGCGACAGCTGGGCCGCGCGGCCCAGGGTGCTGCGGTAATAGAAGTTGCGCAAGTCCTGCACGTCGAGATGCATTGCGGGTGGTCCGGCGATGGGTCAGTCTTGGCAAAGCTTAGCAGCGCGAAAGGGAAAGGCCATGCCTCTTCAGATCATCACCATCCCCTGTCTCAGCGACAATTATGCATTTCTGGCCCACGATGCCACCAGCGGACAGACCGCGCTGATCGATATTCCCGAGGCCGCGCCGATCCTGGCGGCCCTGTCCGAAACCGGCTGGTCCCTGACCCATGTGCTGATCACGCACCATCATGCAGACCACGTGCAGGGGCTGGACGACGTGCTGGCCGCCTGCCCCGGCGTCACCGTGGTGGGGGCGAAGGCCGATGCCGCGCGGCTGCCGAAGCTGGATGTCGAGGTGGCCGAAGGCGACACGGTGACCATCGGCGGATCGACCGGCACGGTGATCGACGTGTCGGGCCACACGGTGGGCCACATCGCCTATCACTTTCCCGACAGCAACGCGGTCTTTACCGCCGACAGCCTGATGGCGCTGGGATGCGGGCGGGTGTTCGAAGGCACGATGGCGATGATGTGGGCCTCGCTGGGCAAGCTCGCCGCCCTGCCCGACTGGACCATCGTCTATTCCGGCCACGAATATACCGAATCCAACGGGCGATTTGCCCTGTCGGTCGATCCCGGCAACAAGACGCTGCAGGCGCGCATGGACGAGATCAAGGCGGCCCGGGCCAGGGGCGAACCGACGGTGCCGTCGGAATTGTCGCTGGAAAAGGCGACCAACCCGTTCCTGCGCGCGGCCCTGCCCGAAATGGCGGTGCAGATAGGCATGGAAGGCGCCGATCCGGCCGATGTCTTCGGCGAGATCCGCAAGCGCAAGGACAGCTTCTGAGCCCCTTGCGGTTTCACCGATCCGCCCCCATCTGGGCCCTGCGGATTGCAACATGCGGCGACCGTTGCGCGGATCGGAAAAGTTTTCATTACGTCCTTTGCGGGGGATCATCGGTAAACGACGGCCGCAACGGCGCGGAATCGGGCAGCCGCAAACACAAGTTCGTGCCAGACCGGGGGGCGACCAATGTGCCCCCTGTTCTTAACACGCGAAGCCCTTATATTGTTAGGAAACGACCAGCCTACCCTGCGACGGCGCGCGGGCGAATCCGGCTTTTCACTGCCCCTCCGGACCGTCCGAACACACCGCCCCAAATGTGAACGTCACGACAGACACCGGGCCAATTGTGATCGCGCAGCCGCAGAAAAAACTTGAAGCCAGCCTGCGATCAACCAAACTCTAACATTATGAGCACATGGTTGGTCTTGGGGGACCCGCCCGAGCCATCCCCCCAAAGCCGGCCCAGATCAGAGGAGCACGCCAGGTGCCATCATTTTCGAACTCCCTCGAGCAGGCCATTCATGCAGCGCTGGCATTCGCCAATGAGCGCCGGCACGAGTTCGCCACGCTCGAACACCTTCTCCTTGCCCTGCTCGACGAACCCGACGCCGTGCGCGTGATGAAGGCGTGCAACGTCGACCTGAACGAGCTGCGGTCGACCCTTGTTGAATTCATTGAAGAAGAACTGGCCAATCTGGTCACCGATGTGGACGGCTCCGAAGCGGTGCCGACCGCAGCCTTTCAGCGCGTCATTCAACGCGCCGCAATTCACGTGCAAAGCTCTGGCCGGACCGAAGTGACCGGCGCCAATGTCCTGGTCGCGATCTTCGCCGAACGCGAGAGCAACGCCGCCTATTTCCTGCAGGAGCAGGAAATGACGCGCTATGACGCGGTGAACTTCATCGCCCATGGTGTCGCCAAGAACCCCGCCTACGGTGAAAGCCGCCCCGTCCAGGGCGCGGATTCGCCACAGGAAGAAACCCAGGCCTCGCAGCCCGAGGACGATGGAAAGGAAAGCGCTCTGTCGAAATATTGCGTGGACCTGAACGCGAAGTCGCGAGAGGGAAATGTCGATCCACTCATCGGGCGTGACTCCGAAGTGGAACGCTGCATCCAGGTGCTCTGCCGCCGCCGGAAGAACAACCCGCTGCTTGTGGGCGATCCCGGCGTCGGCAAAACGGCCATCGCCGAAGGGCTGGCCCGCAAGATCGTTGCGGGAGAAACGCCCGAGGTCCTGGCCAACACGACGATCTACTCGCTCGACATGGGCGCGCTGCTTGCCGGGACCCGCTATCGCGGCGACTTCGAGGAGCGTCTGAAGGCCGTCGTCAACGAACTTGAGGAACACCCCGACGCGGTGCTCTTCATCGACGAGATCCACACCGTGATCGGCGCCGGGGCGACCTCCGGCGGCGCCATGGACGCATCGAACCTGCTGAAGCCCGCGCTTCAGGGCGGCAAGCTGCGCACCATGGGCTCGACCACCTACAAGGAGTTCCGTCAGCACTTCGAAAAGGACCGCGCGCTGAGCCGCCGGTTCCAGAAGATCGACGTGAACGAACCTTCGGTCGAGGATACGGTGAAGATCCTGAAGGGTCTGAAGCCCTACTTCGAGGATCACCATTCGGTGAAATACACCTCGGACGCGATCAAGACCGCGGTGGAACTGTCGGCGCGCTACATCAACGACCGCAAGCTGCCCGACAAGGCCATCGACGTCATCGACGAGGCGGGCGCGGCCCAGCACCTGCTGTCGGAATCCAAGCGCCGCAAGACCATCGGCGTGAAGGAGATCGAAGGCGTGGTGGCCAAGATCGCGCGGATCCCGCCCAAGAACGTCTCCAAGGACGATGCCGAGGTGCTCAAGGATCTCGACGCGACGCTCAAGCGCGTGGTCTTCGGCCAGGACAAGGCGATCGAGGCGCTGGCCTCGGCGATCAAGCTGTCGCGTGCCGGCCTGCGCGAACCTGAAAAGCCGATCGGCAACTACCTGTTCGCCGGCCCCACCGGCGTTGGCAAGACCGAGGTGGCCAAGCAGCTTGCCGATACGCTGGGCGTGCAACTGCTGCGCTTCGACATGTCGGAATACATGGAGAAACACGCGGTTTCGCGCCTGATCGGCGCGCCTCCGGGCTACGTGGGCTTTGACCAGGGCGGCCTGCTGACCGACGGCGTGGACCAGCACCCGCATTGCATCCTCCTGCTCGACGAGATCGAGAAGGCGCATCCGGATGTCTACAACATCCTTCTGCAGGTGATGGACCACGGCAAGCTGACCGACCACAACGGCCGCACGGTGGATTTCCGCAACGTGGTGCTGATCATGACATCGAACGCAGGTGCCGCGGAACAGGCCAAGGAAGCCATCGGTTTCGGCCGCGACCGCCGCACGGGCGAGGATACGGCCGCGATCGAACGCACCTTCACGCCGGAATTCCGCAACCGTCTGGACGCGGTGATCTCCTTCGCGCCGCTGCCGAAAGAGGTGATCCTGCAGGTGGTCGAGAAGTTCGTGCTGCAACTGGAAGCCCAGCTTCTGGACCGCAACGTCACGATCGAGCTGCTGCCGGAAGCCGCGAAATGGCTTGGTGACAAGGGCTACGACGACAAGATGGGCGCCCGCCCGCTTGGCCGCGTGATCCAGGAAAACATCAAGAAGCCGCTGGCCGAGGAACTGCTGTTCGGCAAGCTCGCCAAGGGCGGCGTGGTCAAGGTCGGCGTCAAGGACGGCGAGATCGATCTGCGCATCGAAGGCACCGGCAATCCCCGGATCTCGGGCAACAAGCCTCCGCTGCTGACGGCCGAATAATGCTCAGGGCGGCATATGCCGCTCTTCTGTCGCTCGCCGCGTCCCCTGCGGCGAGCGATTTCGTTTTGCACCAGCCCATCGACTGTTCACTGGGCGACACCTGCTACATCCAGCACCTGCCCGATGACGATCCCGGCCCGGGCGCACGGGATTTCACCTGTGGCAGCCTCACCTACGACGGCCACAAGGGCACCGATTTCGCCCTGCCGTCGCTGGCCGCCATGCAATCGGGCGTGACGGTCCTGGCCGCCGCCCCCGGCGTCGTCGCAGGGGTGCGGGATGACATGGCGGACCGCTACGCGACCGACACCGCATCGGCCGATATCGCCGGCCGCGAATGCGGCAACGGCGTGGTCCTGCGCCATGACGATGGCTGGGAGACCCAGTATTGCCACATGCGCCGGGGCTCGGTCCTGGTCAGCCCGGGCGACAGGGTCGCGGCCGGCGATCCGCTGGCGCAGGTCGGCCTGTCCGGCCAGACCCAGTTCCCGCATGTGCACCTGTCGGTCCGCCACGGCGGCGCGACCGTCGATCCCTTTGCGCCCGAGGCCGTCGAATGCGGTGCCCCCGGCCCGGATCTGTGGGCCGACACCCCGGCGTTCACCGCTGGCGGCGTGATCGCGGCCGGATTCGCGCCCGGCATCCCGGACTATGACCGGATCAAGCAGGGCGAGGCCGCGCAAGCCAGCCTGCCCGCGGATGCACCGGGTCTGGTGCTGTTCGGGTATGCCTATGGCAGCCACGCCGGGGATATCCTGCGGCTGGACATCCAGAGGCCGGACGGCCCCTTCCTTGCCCAGGACGTGACGCTCGACACACCGCAGGCGCAGTTCTTTCGCGCCATGGGCAAACGCCTTTCGCAAGGCGCCTGGCCGACGGGCACCTACACCGGCACCGTCACCCTGCTGCGCGAAGGCGAGGTCATCGACGTGAAAACCGCCACCACCCGGATCCGCTAGGCGCGAGGGCCGCTGGCGGACGCGGGGTGGGCGGGTGGGAGCGTCCGCCAGCGGCCCGCGCTCTCCGCCGACACAAACCTTACTTCTCGGTGAACTTCAGCTCGATCCGTCGGTTCTGCGCGCGCGCTTCCGGCGTGTCCTCGGGGTTCAGCGGTTGGTATTCGCCGAACCCGTTGGCCGACAGACGCTCGGGCGGGATACCCAGGTAATCGACCATGTAGCGCACCACCGACAGGGCACGCGCCTGGCTCAACTCCCAGTTGTCGGCGTATTTACCGCCCGAAATCGGGACGTTATCGGTATGCCCGTCCACCCGGATGATCCAGTCGATGCCCGGCGGAATCTCCCCCGCGACCTCGCGCAGGATCCGCGCGATCTTGGCGATCTCGAAGCGGCCTTCGGGGGTCAGATCGGCGCCGCCCGACGGGAACAGCACCTCGGAGGAGAACACGAAGCGGTCGCCGACGATGCGCACACCCTCGGTATTGCCCAGCACGTCGCGCAGACGGCCAAAGAAATCCGACCGGTATTTCTCCAGGTTGTTCGCCTCGGCCGCCAGCCGCTTGGCCTCTTCCGCCAGGCGGGCCGCTTCGGCCTCGGCTGTCTGGCGCGCCTCTTCCTCCAGCTTGCGGCGCTTGCGTTCCTCGCCCGCCGCCCGCGCCAGGGCCGTGTTCAGCTCGATTCCCAGCGACTGCAATTGCACCTGCGATTGCGCGTCCCGCTCCTGCGCCTCGTCCAGAAGGCCCTGCAGCTGGTTCAGTTGCGACCGCAACGCCGAAACCTGCTGGTTCAACAAGACCGTCTGCTGCTGCGCCTCGGCGGAAACATCCTCCTGCTCCGACAGCGACTTGCGCGCCGCGGCCAGCAGGGTTTCGCGCTGTTCGGCCAAGGTCATCTGGTCGTCCGCCGTCTGTTCGGCCTTGGCCTGCGCCGCCAGCGCCGCCGCCAGGCGCGATTGCAGCACGTCGCGGTCCGACGCCGCCGCCTGCGCGCGTTCCAGCGACTCGAGCGCGGTCAGCAGCCGCGCCTGAACCGAGGCCTCGTCCCTGGCGCTGGCATCGGCGTCGGCGCGGGCCGCCGTCAGCTGTTCCTGAAGGTCCGCCAGGCGTTTTTCGGAAGCTTCGTTTTCGGTTTTGGCCACTTCCATCTGGGCCAGCACCCGGGACAGCCGTTCGGCCAATGCGTCGCGTTCGTCCGCCCGCGCCGTTGCGGTATCAAGCGAGGCCAGCGCATCGGTCAGCCGCGCGTCCAGGTCCTGTTTCGCGGCCTCGGCGGCGGCCAGAAGGGTCAGCGTGTCCTCGGCGTCCTTGCGCTGCGCCTCCAGCGACATGGTCATCGCGGTCAGCTCGGCCTGGCTGTCCTTCAACCGGGCCTGCAGGGCTTTCGCGGCTTCGGATTCGGCGAGGCGGCTGGCCTCTTCCTCGCTCAGCCTGGACTGCAGGTCGGCGACCTGGTCGGTCTGTTCGTCGGATGTCTTGCGCAGATCCGCCACCAGCGCCTCAAGCGCTTCGCGCTTGGCGGCGGCCAGGCGGGCCTCTTCGGTCTGGGCGTCGATCTCGTCGCGGCTGCGGGCCAGCGCAAGGTTCAGCGCCTCCTGCTCGGACATCAACGCATCCCGGCGTTCGGCCAGCGCGGCGCGTTCTTCCTCAAGCTCGGCCTGGGTGTCCTGCAGCGCGGCAATCGTGTCCTGGTCGCGGTCGCGACTGGCCAGCATCGCGGCGACCTGGGCTTCGAACCCTGTGATCCTGGTCTGCGCGTCGTCCAGCGCCGCCACCTTGGCGTCGCGGTCGGCGGTCAGCGCGGCGATGTTGGACTGGGCGGCCTGAAGCGCCGCCTGGCTTTGGTCCAGCGAATCCTGGGTGTCGTTCAGCGTGGTGTTCAGCGCGCCCAGACGGGCCTGAAGCTGGTTGGACTTGCGTTCCTCCAGCCCCAGCGCCGTGGCCAGCTGGCCGACCTGCCCCGACAGCTTGTCCAGCTCGGTTTCCTGGCCACTGATGGTGTCACGCAGCACGAATTGCACGATCATGAAGATCGACAGCACGAACATCAGCACCAGAAGCAGCCCGCTCATCGCGTCGACGAAACCGGGCCAGATCGAGGCCTGGAACCGCTGGCCTGTTCGACGGGACAGCGCCATGGCTCAGCCGTCCCCCTCGCCGCGCGATCGTCCGGCCCGCAGCGCACGGGCCCCATTGCCCGGTTGCGGCGCCAGCGCGCGCACGAGGATGTCGATGTCGCGGCGCAGCTCCGACAGGCTTTCCTGGCGGCCGGCGGCCATCTCTTCGAGGATGCGCAGCATCTGCACGTCGATCGACCTGAGCCGCATGCGGCTTTCCGCGTCGATGCCTTCGCCCGCCATGCTGCCCTGCTGGGTCAGCAGGTCGACAAGCCGTTCCTGGCCGTCGGCCACGCGGGCCAGCGCCTCGGCCGACTGGTCGCGCCGGTCCAGCCGTTCGGTCATCTGCGCCACCGCGTCGGCCAGCGTGCCCAGCTTGTCATCGACCTGCGCGCGGCTGGCATCCGAATGGGCGAACATGTCCTGCAGGGCGGTCATGTTGTCGTTCATCTGTTCCAGCATCACGCCCAGCACGCCGGCCGACCCGGCGCCTTCTTCGCCCCCGGCAAAGCCGACGCGAGTGATCGAGCTGAGCCATTCTTCAAGTTCGCGGTAGAACCGGTTCTGGCCGTGTCCGGCGAACAGTTCCAGCAGGCCGACGATCAGCGACCCGGCAAGACCCAGCAGCGACGAGGCAAAGGCCACGCCCATGCCGCCCAGCTGACCCTCAAGCCCGGTCATCAGGCGGTTGAAGATATCCGTGCTGGCCTCGCCCGGGTTGGGCGCCAGCGACCGGATCGTGTCGACGACGGCCGGGACCGTGGTGGCCAGGCCGTAGAAGGTGCCCAGAAGCCCGAGGAAGATCAGCAGGTTGACGATGTAGCGCGTGATCTCGCGCAGCTCGTCGATGCGGGTGGCCACGGAATCCAGGATCGACCGGGTCGACGACGACCCAAGCTGCATCCGGGATTCGCGCGACCGCAGCATCGAGGCCAGCGGCGCCAGGATGCGCGGCGGGCGTACGGTGTCGGTGATTTCGCCCGACACGAAATGTTCGATCCAGCGCACCGACCCGATCAGCTGCAGCACCTGCCAGAAACAGGCGATGACACCGATCGCGAAGACCATCAGGATGAAGCCGTTCAGCCAGGGGTTGGCCTGGAAGACGGGCAGGACCTTGGGCAGCACGAGGAACGCGCCGCAACCAGAGAGAACAATGACCATCAGCATCAGGAAAATCTGACGGATGGGTTGCGAGAAAGTTGGTCTGGCCTGGCGGCCCGGCTGCGCCATGCGCTGCTCCTGGAAGTCGACTGCTCTGGGGCGAACCTACAGAAAATTCCAGACTTGATCCAAGGGATTATGCCGCGAGGCAGCGCACTCGGTCTGTCAACCAGTCCAGATCGTGATCCGGAAGACCCAACTCGGCCAGATGCCGGGCGGTGTTGTACAGATATTCGGTGTTCGGACCACGTCCGCCCACCGCCGTGGCGATGATCCGGGCCTGGTCTTCCAGCGTCAGGTGGCCGCAATACTGCACGTGATCGGGGTCGATCACGTAGGTCACCGCCTCGACGATCTCGCCGGTATCCAGCGTCACGGGCAGGATTTTTTCAAGATACGCAGAGGAGATCAGTTCCCGTTCGCGCAGGTAGGCCAGCGTCTTGTCCTCGGTCCCGGGTTCGACCAGCAGGGCCTGGCCGGAACAGGCCCCATCGGCGGCCGCGTCCAGCGCCAGGACAAGCCCCGGATGGTCTTCGGTCCCGCGGTGGTGGATGGAATACATGCAAAACGACCGGTGCCAGCCCGGCAGGGTCGCCAGCGCGTGACGGGCGACCGGAAAGCCCGGGTTCCAGAGCAGCGAAGCATAGCCGAAGACCCACATGATCGTGTTGTATCCCTTGCCAAATCCGCGTCTATAAACCGCAAAGTGCCGACGATTGAAAGGGTCCCCCCAGTGAATGGTGTCGTGAATGGTGTTGTGAATGGTGTCGTGAATGGTGTGGTCAAACGTCTCGTGAAGCTGATCGTCGTGCTGGCGGTCCTGTGGTGCCTGGTGTGGGGCGGCGTGGCGCTGTGGCTGCGCGCGGGCATCACCACCTGGTTCGAGACCCGGGCCGAGGAAGGCTGGCAGGCGGAATATGCCGATATCGGGCTGACGGGCTTTCCGCTGCGCCATGTCACGACGCTGGACCAGCCCGCGCTGGCCGATCCGGCCACCGGGCGGGCCTGGAGCGCGGACTGGCTGCGGTTCGCAAGCCCCGCGATCTGGCCGGGCCGGCAAAGCGTGCATTTCCCGGACACGGCGCAGTACATTTCCTATTTCGACAGCACCCAGGTGCTGACCGCCGAAGGCATGGTCGCCGACCTGGACCTGGCGATGGGCCTGGCGCTGGAACTGCGGTCGATGGCGCTGCAGTCCGGGCCCTGGGCGCTGACCGCCGGGGATCTGGAACTGGCCGCCGGATCCGGCGCGACCATGGGCATGATCCAGGACGACGCGGTGCCCGAAGCCTATTCCATCGTGCTGGACATCCCCGATTTCGCCCCGGCCCAGCGGGTGCGGCGGCTGATGGGGGGCGAGGACAGCCTGCCCGACACGTTCGACGCGCTGTGCATGAAGATGGACGTGGTCTTTGACCGCCCCTGGGATCGCAGCGCGCTGGAACTGACCCGCCCGCAGCCGCGCCGGATCGACCTGAGACTGGCCGAAGTCGCCTGGGGGCCGCTGCGGATCTCGGCCTCGGGCGGGTTCGACGTGGATGCCGGCGGCGTGCCCGAGGGCAAGCTTTCGATCCGGGCCGAGAACTGGCGCGAGATGCTGCAGATGGCCGAAACCGCCGGCGCCCTGCCCCGGGCGGCGGCGCAATCGGCGGAACGGGCTCTGGGGTTCCTGGCCGGTCTGGGCGGCAAGCGCGAGGCGCTGGACATCCAGCTGAACGTGACCGGCGGTGTCGTGGCGCTTGGGCCGCTGCCGCTGGGCCCCGCGCCGCGCCTGATCCTGCACTGATCGCCGGGCGGGCGCGCGCGCCTTACCGGCAGTAGGCGCCGGATCGATACCGGGCGGTATCCATGTGGATGTGATCGCGGTGATAGCCGTCGGATCCGGGTCCAAGAACCGTGCCGAAGGGCCCGCAGGCCGCCTGGTGCACCTTGCGTAACGCCTTGCCGTCCCTGCCCCGGCCCCAGTCGCCCAGCACGGTGACCTGCTTGCCGTTGCTGAGGGTAAAGGCCGAAATGTCGATCGCCCTGCCCTTGGCATGTTCCGACAGCTTCGCGCCGGCCTTGTTGTTGCGGGTCCGGCAGGAGTAATGGGCGGCGACCTTCATTTCGACCACCTTGCGGCCAAAGGCGGGCTGGACCCCCTTGTCGACCCAGGTCTTCAGCGACTTGGCCGTGTCGCAGGTCATCAAGGCCGACTGGCTGAGCCGGACGCCCGAGACCGATTTCACCCGGACGGCGTTCTGGATGAAACAGCCGCCGCCCTTGCCGTAATTGCCGATCGTGTCGCCCTGGATGTCGATATCTCCACAGACCGATCCCTTGCGCTTTTTCTTCTTCCCGAACAGCGCCTTCTGCACGACACTGTCGGGCCGGTCGGTCGGAAGGGGCGATGCGTCGGGGCTGTAGACCGGATCCGTCGGCACCCGCGCCGCCACGGCGATCAGCTGTTCGGACATCGGGCGGATCCGTGGCCGGACCATCCGCAGATCGGGTTGCCCCGGCGCGATCACGGCAACGGCGACGACATCGGTCAGGACGTCGGCCAGGGTCGCATCCTGGGACACCTCGGGCATCGCGAGGTCGGGCATCGCGAGGTCGGGCGTCGCGAGGTCGGGTGTCGTTTCGCCGGCCATGGACACGCCCGGCGCCGCATCCCCGGCCCCCCCGACATCCGGCATCGTGATCTTGGGAAGTGTCAGGACGGCCGGGCGCAGAACCGGGCGGGGTGACGTTTTCGGCGCCTCCGAGGCCAAGGCCCCGATGGCGAAGAAGGCGGCCAGAGCTCCGCCTGCCAGCAGTGCCGCCCGCAGGGTCAAGACCCCGTCTTGGCGCGCCCGAAGTCCGGGGCGTCGGTGTCCTGTCCCGCTTCGATGATCCCTCTGCGGATCGCGCGGGTGCGGGTAAAGTAATCGAACAGCAAGTCTCCGTCTCCCGTCCGGATGGCCCGTTGCAATGCAAACAATTCTTCGGTGAATCGCCCGAGAATCTCCAGCGTCGCTTCCTTATTGTTAAGGAAAACATCACGCCACATGGTAGGGTCTGATGCCGCGATGCGGGTGAAGTCGCGGAAACCCGCCGCTGAATACTTGATGACCTCGCTGTCGGTGACCCGCCGCAGGTCGTCCGCCACGCCCACCATCGTGTAGGCGATCAGGTGCGGCGTATGGCTGGTGACGGCCAGAACCAGGTCGTGGTGGTCGGGATCCATCGTCTCGACCTTGGCGCCCATGGCCAGCCACAGGTTGAACAGCCTGTCGACCGCCGCCTGGTCGGTGGCCTCTTCGGGGGTCAGCAGGCAATAGCGGTTGTCAAAGAGCGAGGCAAAGCCCGCCTTCGGCCCGGAATGTTCCGTCCCGGCCAGCGGGTGGCCGGGGACAAAGTGAACGCCGTCCGGCAGATGCGGGGCGATGGCGGTGATGACCTGCCGCTTGACCGACCCCACGTCGGTGACCGTCGCGCCGGGCTTCAGATAGGGCGCAATGTCGGTCATCACGCCTTCCATGGCGCCGACCGGCACGGCCAGCACCACCAGGTCCGCGCCTTCGACTGCGTCCGCCGCGCTGTCATGCACCGTGTCGCACAGCCCGATCTCGCGCGCGGTGTCGCGGGTTTCGGCCGACCGGGCATAGCCCGTGACCTCGCCCACGGCGCCGGCCCGTTTCATCGCCCAGAACATCGACGAAGCGATCAGGCCCAGGCCGATCAGCGCAACACGGTCGTAGATAACGGTCATTGAATCAAATTGCCTTCCAGGTCAGTCGGGTCTTCAGGACGCCTTGAAATCGCGCACCGCCTCGGCCACCCGGCGGCACGAATCCTCGTCCCCGATGGTGATGCGCAGGGCGGACGGCAGGTTGAAGCTGGCGGTGTAGCGGACCAGCAGGCCGCGCCCCTGCAGGAAGTCGAGGCAGGCCTGCGCTTGGTCCGCGTCGCGGAACCGGGCCAGGATGTAATTGGTGCACGAACTGTCCGACGGCACGCCGACCTCGGCCAGCGATTCGGACAGCCAGGCGCGCCAGCGGGCGTTTTCGGTGCGGCAATGGTCGACCCAGTCCTGGTCGCGCACCGCCGCCTCGGCCGCCATCAGCGCGGTCGACGACAGGTTGAACGGCCCGCGCACCCGGTTCAGAACGTCGATCACATGGGCCGGCGCATAGCCCCAGCCGATCCGCAGACCGCCCAGCCCGTAGATCTTGGAAAAGGTCCGGGTCATGACGACGTTCTTGCGGCTGTCGACCAGGCCGGCGTGCCCGTCAAAGCCCTCGATATATTCCACATAGGCGCCATCCAGCACCAGCAGCGCCTGTTCGGGCAGGCCATCGGCCAGCCGGGCGACTTCCTTTTCGGAAATCATCGTGCCGGTGGGATTGTTCGGGTTGGCGATGAAGACCAGCCGCGTGCGGTCGCTGCAGGCGGCCAGGATCGCATCCACATCCGTGACCCGTTCCCGTTCCGGCACTTCGACAGGCGTGCCCCCGGCGGCCAGCGTCGAGATCCGGTACATGCCGAAGCAGTGTTCGGTGTGGATGACCTCGGTCCCCTCGCCCACGTAGGCCTGGCAGAGGAAGGCGATCACCTCGTCCGATCCGACGCCGCAGATGATGCGGTCGGCGTCCAGTCCGTGGACCTCGGCAATGGCGCGGCGCAGCGCGCCGTGGTCGGTCGAGGGATAAAGCGTCAGCCTGGCGGCGCTGGCCTTGACCGCCTCGACCGCCGCCGGAGCGGGGCCCAGGGGGTTTTCGTTGGACGACAGCTTCACCACGTTGGCCACGCCGTCCACATGGGCCTTGCCGCCCTGGTACAGAGCGATGTCCATGATGCCGGGTTGGGGTTGGATAAGGGTCATGACGAGCCTCCTGCGTTGGGGTGTCATACCCATGCGCCGTTTGGTTTGAAAGCGTCAAACCGGGGGCTGCGGGACGGTTTTCGTAAGATGGGTGCTCAGCACCCATCCTACGCGAAACGAAAAAGGCCGCGCTGGAGAGCGCGGCCTTTCGAAACCCGGGTGATCCGAAGGATCAGTTCTTGGCGTAGAATTCGACGACCAGGTTCGGTTCCATGATGACCGGGTACGGCACGTCGGCCAGCGAGGGCGTGCGCACGAAGGTGGCGGTCAGCTTGTTGTGGTCGGCGTCGATGTAATCGGGCACGTCGCGCTCGACCAGCTGGGTGGCTTCCAGGATGGCAGCCATCTGCTTGGACCGGTCGCGGACCTCGATCACGTCGCCTTCCTTGACACGGTAGGACGGGATGTTCACGACCTTGCCGTTCACGCGCACGTGCTTGTGGTTCACGAACTGGCGGGCGGCGAAGACGGTCGGCACGAACTTGGCGCGGTAGACGACGGCGTCCAGGCGGCGTTCCAGCAGGCCGATCAGATTTTCACCGGTGTCGCCCTTGACCCGCTCGGCCTCGGCGTAGATGCGGCGGAACTGCTTCTCGGTCATGTCGCCGTAGTAGCCCTTCAGCTTCTGCTTGGCGCGCAGCTGGATGCCGAAGTCGGACAGTTTGCCCTTGCGGCGCTGGCCGTGCTGGCCGGGGCCGTATTCGCGGCGGTTCACCGGGGACTTCGGGCGGCCCCAGATGTTTTCGCCCATGCGGCGGTCGATCTTGTACTTGGCAGACGTGCGTTTGGTCACGGCTGATCTCCTTCGTTCGAAACGCCGACCGCGTGGCCGGCTATGAAGGGCGTTGTCCTCTGGGCCCGCCTTCGGCGAACACTGACAGGCATCCCCTCGCGGGGGCCACCAACACCAATGAAGTGGCGTGCATAGCGATTGCCGGGATCGTGTCAAGCGCATTTGCGCGCGATCCGCGCCCGATCTGGCCCCGATCAGGCCGCGATCAGGCCCCGATCAAGCCGCGTCGTGCATCAGGATCGCGACTTCGGATGCGCTCAGCGCGCGGCGGGCAAAGTCGCCATAGCGCAGCGGGTCACGGGTCAGCGTCGGGTCCAGTCGCTGCAGGCTGATGCGTTCGCCATCGCTCAGCGCCCCCAGGTCGGCGCCGGCGGGATGAAAGCTTTCGGTCTCGACACCGTTGGCCCAGAGGATCTGGTGATCGCGCAGCAGCAGGTGGATATAGGTGACCTCGCGCGCGGCAAGGTCCACCCGGATCGTGGCGCCATTGACCAGCGCCCGCGCCGGCACCAGCACCTCGGCCGAATTGAACAGCGCCCGCGCCGCGTGGCTGCGGATCAGCAGGCGGTGGTCGGGCGAAACCAGCAACGCCCGCTCGGGACGTTCCATTCCCAATGCGCCCGGGTCCAGCCGGACCGGGCGCAGTTCGGGCCGGACGAACATCCGCGCGCCCGAAATGCGACGGCGGCCGATCCACAGGATGTCCTGCGCGCCGTTGTCGCGGGTCTGCACGGCATCGCCCTCGCGCAGGGTCTCGACCCGGCGCGGACCGTCGGGCGTGTCGATGCGCGTGCCCGGCGTGAAACAGATGACCCCGCTGTCCGCCGAACGCGCGCCCCGCGGCGCGCCGGCGTTGCGATGCACCACCCAAAGGTCGGTGTCGCGCGGCGGAATGGCGTTGACGAACATCAGAAGCGGCGGCGCCCCTGCCCCGACCTCGATCACCGTGACGGCAAAGCTGCGCGTGCCGTCTGACACCACGAAGCCGGTTTCAAGCAGCGGGCTGTCGACATCGACCGCCGCAACATCCCGCCGGTCCTGCAGCGCCGCGCCGACCAGCTGGCGCACCCGCCGCGCCGCGGCCTTGCGCAGGGCGGCGTCCTCGGGCGAACGGTCCGGCATAATCACATTGCCGGGGCCATCGACGCGCACCGCCTCGCCCCGCCAGCGCCACACCGACCCGGCGCCAAGCGCCGCCCACGGTGCGGCGGCCAGGCCGTCAACCTCTGTTTGCGTCCACGCGATGACGAACGTGCCCGGAACGCCCGTTTCCATGCCCTGCTGCCCGCCCCGATGCCTGGTTCCGCCTTGTTTATGCCACAACCCGGACCCAGGTTCGTGTCGTTGTTAACAAGGTCGTTCCGTTCACCGTACAGTGCGGCATTAAAACCGCAGTTGCACCTGGATCGCCCCGACAAGCTGTGATTCAGGCTGGGTGGTGAATTCGCGGCCCAGCCAGGCGGCGCCATAGAAGAACGACAGGCTGCTCTGCTGGTAATGCAGCCCCGCCCGGACCCGGTTGCGGTTCGGTTCCAGCTGGGCCGCGCCGCCGTCCCTGGGCAGGTACACGCTGTCGGTGACGTAGGCGGTGTCGGCCCCCAGCACGAAGGCCGGCCCGGCGGCGGCGCGATTGACCACCGGATAGCGATAGCCCGTCACGCTGTCGCGTGCCATCAACCCAAGGTTCCACATGCGCCCGAATTCAAGATCCACGCCAAGCCGGGCCATGGTTTCATCGCCCATCCGCGCCTCGGCAAAGGGGCGCAGGGTGACGGTGGGGGCGACGGAAATGCGGCGCCCGTATTCCAGGACGGCGGTCGGCCGCAACCGGTTGCCGATCTGCGCCGCGCGCACCGCCGCGGCGGGGGACGATCCGCCAAAGACATCGTGCAGCGCCGCCTGCACATCGTCGAGCTTGGTCCGCGGCCCGACCATCACCAGGTCGCCGCCCAGGACGTATTCATGAGCCCCGCGCTGGACATGGTTGTGCAGCCCGATCGACAGCACCCCGGCATAGCGCCGGTCATAGGCATTGTAGCGGGTCAGCACGTCGGGCTGGATCACCTGGGCCTGCAGGCGCAGTTCGAACAGGGATCCGAATTCGGCCGGCGCCTGCCCCATCCACACCGGACCGAACGCCTGCGAGATCGACACACCGCCGGTGCGCCACCGATCCTGGTTGTCCCCCAGGACATCATTGGTCATCAACCAGCCGGATCCCAGCAACTGCCTGGGATTGCCCAGGTCCGACCCATAGGATCCATCGACCTGTTGCGCCGGCGCCGGCTGGGCCCAGATCAGCAGCGCCGGCAACAGCACGGGTAACAGCACTGGCAGCAGCACTGGCAAGGCCAGAGCCATCAGAAGGCAACGCATGCCTGTCATCCTCCGCTCGCCCCCCGAAGGGGCCCAAAGTCATGAAATTCGGTGGCCCGGCCCTGCGGCGCGCCGCGAGTCGCACAGACAGTCGCGACCCGGCTTCATGATTGCGGGGATTAGTAAACAAACGGTTGTTGCCGGCCCTGCCGGAGGGCGGATCGCTGCGCTGCGGCGACTTTTTTGCCGGTTTCTTCGGGCCTGGCCCCGGCGTCCCGGGCGAAGGCCCTCAGCGCACGCCGATGTCGGCCAGGGCAGCGGCCAGCTTGGGCGGCAGGGCGTCTTCCTGCAGCCGCGAGGCGGGCAGATCCGCCGGCGCGTCTTCGGCCGCCAGGTAACGCCAACCCTGGAACGGCCGGCGCGGCAGGGGCTGGGTGCGCACGACCTGCGGGTCCATGACGATGGCGCAGCGGTTGATGCCGTCCTCGCCGGTCACCGGATCAAGGCGCAGAACCCGCTGGCGGGCCAGGACAAGCCCCTTGAACACCCAGTACAGCGACCCGCCGTTCAACAGCTCGGCCTCGCGCTTGGGCCACATCCGGGTCACGTGGCGCGGCAGGCCGTCGGGCCATTTGCCGCGATTCAGGCTCTGCCAGGCCAGCAGATCCTCCACCACCTCCGCACCGACGCAGAGTTTCACCAGATTGGTCGTCTTATCCACAGAGTCGCCCCCAGCTTCCCTGCTATATTGTAGTCCCTCGCTGCCCAGCATCAAGCTGTTGAGGTGAAGGGGTCACTTGGGGTATCTTTGGCCTCCGCATTCCAGTGTGAATCGCACGCCCCCGAAGTCTTCCGGTCAAAGGAAATCCCCCGATGAGCCGTTTTGCCGCCCCCATTGCCGAACAGATCTGGGACATGAAGTACCGCTTCAAGCAAGCGGACGGCACGCCGATCGACCTGACGGTCGAAGACAGCTGGCGGCGGATCGCGCGCGACCTGGCGCGGGTCGAAAAGGACCCCGCGCATTGGGAAGAGCGGTTCTATGACGCGCTGGAGGATTTCAAATACCTGCCCGCCGGGCGCATCACCGCCGGCGCGGGCACGGCGCGGGCCGTGACGCTGTTCAACTGTTTCGTCATGGGCACGATCCCCGACAGCATGGGCGGCATCTTCGAGATGCTGCGCGAGGCCGCGCTGACCATGCAGCAGGGCGGCGGGATCGGCTATGATTTCTCGACCATCCGGCCGCGCGGCGCCAACGTCACGGGCGTCGCCGCCGACGCCTCCGGCCCCTTGAGCTTCATGGATGTCTGGGACGCGATGTGCCGCACGATCATGTCCGCCGGGTCGCGCCGGGGGGCGATGATGGCGACGATGCGCTGCGATCACCCCGACATCGAGGATTTCATCACCGCCAAGTCGGATTCCGCCCGCCTGCGCATGTTCAACCTGTCGGTGCTGGTGACGGACGACTTCCTTGAGGCGGTGAAGGCCGATGGCCCCTGGGAGCTGGTCTTTGACGGCAAGGTCTATCACACGGTCGAGGCGCGCGACCTGTGGAACCGCATCATGAAGGCGACCTACGATTACGCCGAACCGGGCGTGATCTTCATCGACCGGATCAACCAGGCCAACAACCTGGCCTATTGCGAGACCATCGCGGCCACAAACCCCTGCGGCGAACAGCCCCTGCCCCCCTACGGCGCCTGCCTTTTGGGGTCGATCAACCTGGCGCGGCTGGTCGACAGGCCCTTTGCCGAGGGCGCGACCATCGACACGGACGCGCTGTCGGAACTGGTGGCGACGGCGGTGCGGATGATGGACAACGTGGTCGACGCATCGAAATTCCCCCTGCCCGAACAGGCGGCCGAGGCGCAGAACAAGCGCCGCATCGGGCTGGGCGTGACCGGCCTGGCCGATGCGCTGCTGATGATGGGCCTGCGCTATGGTTCCGACGAGGCGGCGCGTCAGACCGAGGACTGGTTGCATGGCGTAGCCCGCGCCGCCTACCTGGCGTCGGTGCAATTGGCGAAGGAGAAAGGCGCCTTTCCGCTGTTTGACGCCGACGGCTACCTTGGCTCTGGCACCATGCTGCAGATGGACGACGACGTGCGCGAGGCGATCCGCGACCACGGGATCCGCAACGCGCTGCTGACGTCGATCGCGCCGACCGGGACGATTTCGCTTTATGCCGGGAACGTCAGTTCGGGGATCGAACCGGTTTTTGCCTATGCCTATACGCGCAAGGTCCTGCAAAAGGACGGATCGCGGACCGAGGAAGAGGTCGTCGATTACGCCGTGCAGATGTGGCGCGACATGTTCGGCGACGCGGATCTGCCCGATTACTTCGTCAACGCCCAGACGCTGGATCCGTCGGACCACGTCAAGATGCAGGCCGCGGCACAGAAATGGGTGGATTCGTCGATATCAAAGACCATCAACTGCCCCGAGGATATCAGCTTCGAGGCGTTCAAGGACGTCTACATGCAGGCCTGGGAAACCGGCTGCAAGGGCTGCACCACCTACCGGCCGAACGATGTGACCGGATCGGTGCTGAGCGTCAGCGAGACGACCGAGAAGGCGCCGGGCGAGGCCCCGGCCAAGGACGGCACCGGCGCGGGGGCAGACGTGATCTACATGTCCGAACCGCTGGACCGGCCCCAGGCGCTGGAGGGGCAGACCTACAAGCTGAAATGGCCCGACAGCGAACACGCGATCTACATCACGATCAACGACATCATCATCGCCGGGCGTCGGCGGCCCTTCGAGGTCTTCATCAATTCGAAGAACATGGAACATTTCGCCTGGACGGTGGCCCTGACCCGGATGATTTCGGCCGTGTTCCGGCGCGGCGGGGACGTATCCTTCGTGGTCGAGGAGCTGAAAGCCGTCTTCGACCCGCGCGGCGGGGCCTGGATGCAGGGCAAGTACATCCCGTCGATCCTGGCGGCCATCGGCGGTGTCATCGAACGGCACATGATCTCCATCGGCTTCATCGAGGGCGAAGGCATGGGCCTGAAATCCGACCCGCAGGCGGACGTGGTCAACCTGGGCGCCCCGCGCGGCCCGGCCTGCCCCAGCTGCGGGCAATATGACATGCGCATGATCGAAGGCTGCATGACCTGCGCGTCCTGCGGGCATTCGAAATGCGGGTGACGCGCCACGCGTCACAGAAGTGTGCTGTAGGACCCACTAAAACTTGTCCATTTCCGGGGTAATTTGTCCATTCCGGCACAGGATTAATGACCACCGGCTGCGCTGCAGTCGGTGGTTTCTTTTTATTTCAATGACTTGCGGGTCTACCTGATTTGCGGCCGTTGATGCGCCGTGGCAGTGCTCCACCCTGGTGAGCGCCGTTGACGCTCAGTCGTGCTTTCGGCATCCCTCAGGGCAAATCCGGCCGGGTTCTTCCCCCCCCCTCCAGCAGAGCCTCTGTCCGAGGGCATGGCGCAACGCGCCAGAAAGGACCCCCATGACGAAGATCAAGTTCATCGATGCCCGCTTCGCTGATCCCGACGAGAACGAGTTTGCCCTCAAGCGCCGCTTCGAGTGGCAGCTGCGCAAGCTCCGGGCCCTTCAGGACGGGGTGTCCCCAAAGGTGCCGGGAGACTTTGAAGATGAGTTGCGCTGGAACGAGGACCTCATCGCGGTGCATCTCTCGGAGAAGGATCGGAACAAGGTGCTACGCCGTGCGCGCCGGGTAATGGGCGCGCGCGCCAAGGTGTCCGGGCTCAGCCATCTCAGTTCGGATGACCGGCGCGCGCTCGAGGCGTTCCGCGGCGGGGCAGATCTGATCGGCATCGTCAACGAACATCGCGCCGATGAGATCGCCGCGGCCATTCATGCCGAGATGCCCTGGATGGCGGCCGCGACTGACTTCCTCTGGAAAGCGATGCGTCGCTCGGTGCGGGTGGGGGAGCCTGGATTCCGTCTGCCGCCCGTGCTGCTCGATGGCCCGCCGGGGATCGGCAAGAGCGTGTGGTCGCGCGAGCTCGGGCGCCATCTCGGGGTGCCGCGCTGTGGGATCGAAGGGACTGCCGAGCAAGCCTCTTTCGTCGTGAACGGCTCGCAACGCGGCTGGGGCTCGGCCTTCCCAGGACGGCCCCTGCAGACCATCTTGCAGAGCCTCTGCGCTAACCCAATCGTGGTGATCGACGAGATCGAGAAGGCTGGATTGCCGACCTCGACCAAGGGGCAGGCCTACGGCTTGGCCGACGGGCTGTTGCCGCTGCTGGAACGCTCGTCTGCCGTGGCATGGAAGTGTCCCTATTACCAGGTGGGCTTCGACATGTCCTGGATCAGCTGGGTCCTGACGTCCAACAGCCTGAGCGGCCTGACGGCGCCGTTTCTGAGCCGTCTGGACGTCCTGCGCCTTGCCGGCCCCGGCAAGGGGGATCTCATCTCCTTCGCGGAGCGCGAGGGCGCACGACGGGGGCTGTCTGATGCTGCCCTGGGCGCCATCTGCGAGGTGATCGATCACGTTGCTGAGGCGCATGAGCCCAATCTGCGCCACGTGTCCAGGATGCTGTCGAGGGCGGAGGCCATGGCAAGCAGTCCGCTGTCGCATTGAGCGGTTGATGCGAGCGCGCGCCTTAGGTCGGCCAAGACCAAAGCAGCCGCTTGGGCTGATGGCCGCAGCTGGCGAGCTGTCAGCCCAAGCGGCATTCGTGCCAGGCACGACTTTTCGCCAGGCGCCCACATGAAGGGCGGACGGTCTTTCGCTGCGACACTGACCAACGACCGCTTCGCGGCTAGGAGCTGACCCGCAGCTTCCGGACAACAACCTTAGTGCAGACGACGTACCTTCGTTACGCTGGAGCGTCCGAGGTGCGCTCATCGGGATGTTCGCATTCACACACCGCGCCCGGGGACGTCACCCCGCGCTATCCTGCTGATGGTGAGGACACTGCACATTCTAAAAGGTGCGGATCACTCTCGTTCCCAAGGTGCATTCGACCTTGAAGTCGTGTCGTTCGGGCCGCTCTGTCATAAGCTCAAGAGAAAACGGCGAGCGTGCTACGGCGTAGCCGGCGGGGTCGAGCCAATCTATTCCACCGTTACCGATAATCGGGCGAACGTCATAGGTGGCGCGCCGACCGTTGACGCTTGTGAGTTCGGCAGCACTGCTGCTGACTGCTTCCACGATCGGACGATCGTCGGCGACTCGCGCACGTTGCCAGGCGAGAAAATGCTGCGGGTCAATCAAAGCCTCTGGAGCCAATGGAAAGTCGGACCCGGCGAGCCAGGCATCGAATTGGGGACGCAAGGCATCGGCTTCCTCTCGCGTCGCCGCCAGCCCTTGAGCAAGCGCGAAGGCGACGAAGGGGTCGAGCGTTCCCCATCGCAGAAGCTCTCGGAACCAAAAGCCGATCCACGGAAGGCCTGTTGTTTCGCGCCAAGTCTCGAGGGTCGGCGTTTCCAAGTCACCAGCGTTCTGTCCCCATAGCTGAGCCACCGCAGCGCCGACTGCTACTCCCAACCGGAATTCGAGATTTTCAGTGACGAAGCGCTGCCAGGCGCGAAGCCGCCCCGGTTCTGGCGAAATCGCGCCCGGTCGTAGCATCCACCAGCCCATCACCCCTTCCCAGTCTGCGAGCACGGCTTGATCACCGGCCGTATTCCGGACCTTGAACCCGATACCGGCTTCGTCGCGAAGTTGCATAGCCAAACGGCGGAATAGCTGGAAGCGGGTGTCCGCGTCGTCCGCGCCGTATTGAAACGCTCCCTGCAACTCGGCAATGATGGTGGGTGCGAGCAGCTCAAAGCGGCGCCCGACAAAAGGCGTGAAACCGAAGCGGTAAAGGCGGCTCCGTTGATCGGCATTCGGATAAAGGCGCTCGACGAAGGCGCGGCCCCGCTGGATGAAAAGTGCTTCAAGCGCCGCTTCTTCCGCGGCAGCGAAACGCGTGAAGGTTCGACGCCACAGGTCCCGCAGAAAAGCTTCGGCTCGCGGCCCATCGACTTGCCCTTCATCGAGAAGAGAGAGCTCTTCAGTTGCTGCAAGAACGAACCCGTCGAGTTCGTCGAGGCTATCAGCCAGCTGGTCTCGCGGGTCCCGCGAACCGGCAGCGAGATTGGCACCGACGTGTTCCGGCAGCGTTGCGTCGAGCCATGCGAGAATCGCGGGGGCGTCGACTAGCCCAAGCGTATCCCGGCAACGCGTGACAATGGAACGCAATAGCGTTGCAAGGGGGCTCTGAACTACCCCTTCGGCGGCTTCCTCCACCTGCAGACGGCGGAGGAGGTCTGAGAACAGTGCATCAGCGGCCCCAATCTGCCGGTTCTGCGTGTTCCGTCGGCCCTGCGCGGTCGTTGAGGGCATTACCGGCAGCGCGACGAAGGTCATGCCCTCAATCGCTTCTGCGGCGCCTGGGCGCCCTGCTCGCCCCGCCAGATTACGGAACTCCGCCGTGAGGACAGGTTCGACTTCGGGGGCGTCCGCGGCGGCATCGAATCCGCGCCGTACGAGGCTGGTCAGGAAAATGATATCGAATGGAAGATTGACACCCTCGGTGAGGGTCGCGGTGGCAATGGTAAGCGGGCAAATCCGCCGCTCGATCAGGTCGGTCATCAACCGGCGAAGCCGCTGCGGCATCTGTCCGTGGTTGGTCGCAATGCCGCGGTCGAGCAGGCGCAGTTCAAAAGACGCGGGCCCACAATAGTCAAGGCAGGCGGCACGAGATTCGTCGAACAGTGCGCGGTCGCCAATATCTGCGGGCGGCACGAAAGGCGGTACAGCATTCCAGCCGTCCAAGTCGAATGCTTCGGCGCATCGACGCATCAGACGCTCCGGGGATTGCATGACCGAGATGAGGATGCGGCGACCGCCCTGCAATAGATGAAGGGCGGTCCACAGCGTGTAGAGCTCGGTATAGTGCGGTAGGCTGTTGCGGATCGGCGCAGGCAGCAGCGGCAGGGGCGGGATGCGCAACGTCAGGTAGATCGGTGCATCGCGCTCGCGGACGTATAGCGTTTGGCCGTTGACGATTTCCAAGGTCGCCTTCGGCGGCGCCTGCGGATCGCAAAGCAGTGCCCCAATTACTTGGCGGCTGCTTCTGTAGCCGAGACCGATTGGCTGGGCATTGGCGTTGTTCTCGATCCACTGAGCGACCGGAAAGGCCGCGCCGCCGGCCACTGCGGTGAGTGCGATTCGCGCCATTTCCGGTTTCAGCACGAGCAGCCGCGACACCATCGCTTCGAGACGCATTGCTCGGCTTGCGTGCTCAGCAAGCTCTCGCTGGGCGCGCTCTTCGCCGACGCTCACGACCTGATGCGCTTCATCGATGACGAGCAGGCGCAGGCGCCTAATAAGCAAATGGCCGACGTAGCGCATCAGCGCCTCCGCCTTCTCGACCGTGGCGACAAGGACCACCGGTCGATCCGCGGTCAGCCAATAGTCGGTGATGCCCCAATCGGCACCGCCATACAGCCCTGTGACTATCACATCGGCCCCTAGCTCGGCGGTAAGCTTGCGCTCCACCTCGCCCGCGAGCGCACGAGATGGAACCAAATACAGTGCCAGAGACGCTTCGCCGGCTGCCGGAGTTAGCAGCAGCTCTTTCACCAGCGCGAGGTTGGCCACCAGGGTCTTCCCCGATCCCGTAGGCGTACACAGCGCGAAGCTATCACTTTCGATCAGACGTTCGAGGCCGTGAATCTGTGAGGGCCACAGGACGCCGCGGCCGCAAGCGAACTGCTCCCGGGCGAAGTGCCACATGCGTGGCCGTCCCTCTGGCGAGTGGTCTGCGAGGCGCGCCACGCGGTCGTGGATGCTGTTTGCGGCGAAACCACGAGCAGTTGCCTCGATGAGGGTAAAGAATAGCCAGAGCTCGTCGCTGGTCAGCCGAGCGGCAAGCGTCGCGAGGCTGTGTAACTTTGCCAGAGACTGCTCGACACGGACTCGGTTTCCCTTTCGCACCGCGTCAGCGAACAGACCGATCGCACGAACGCTTTCCGCCACCAGGTAACGGCCGATTTTGTTCGCTTGTGGGTCATCTGCTTCCAAATGCTCGACTGGTTCGGCGTGGGCGTCGGGAGCCACCTCCGGTTCACCGCCGGCCTCGATCTCATCTAAGAGGGGCGCCGACCCCTCCCGGCCGGTGAGTTCCGGGTGCGCGGCCCAGAATCCGTTAATCTCTTTCAGCACGACCTCGAAGTCGGCGCGAAGGAAGGCCGCGAATATTCGTCCGCTCGCGCCAGCAGGCTGCGGACCACGCAAGAGGCTTGCAGCCATCGCGGGCAGACCCGCCAACTGGTAGGCTCCGGCAGCCAAAAGGGCCACTGGCACCTCAAGCGTGACCGGATCACCCGATCGAGCCAGCCATTCAAGGAGCTCGGCTGCTCTGCGATAGCAGCTTACGGCGTCCGCCAAACCCGGACCGTCAACTCTCTGAAATATGGTGGCGGCATGAAGAAGTCGCCGGGCATCGCTAAGCTGCTCGCGCGACTCAGCGTCACCCCACCGGATGGGCGGGACATGCCAAGACGTTTGAAGGCCTCGGACGAAGAGTCGCGCCTGGTCCGCGGTGAGCTCGTTATCGGATGCGCGATTGACGCGAACTCGCATCGCCAGAGCACGCCGCTGTTCATCTAGACGTGCCATCTACGGTTCCCCCCACAGGCTGGCATAGAGCCGTTCTATGAACTGGCTCCCGTCTTCAACAACCAGTTCCACCACCTGAAGCGCACGCCCGGCCGTATATTCAACCGGCGCGGCTGCGACTGGCAGATAGGCCTGGCCGGCCGCCCGGCCGGCCGCCTTGTTGCCTGCCACGAATATATAATCCGTCCGCGGCAATGGTTCAGCGCCGATCAACAGTGCCTCGTCGAGGGAGACGATTGCCTCCGCGAAATCATCGGGTGCCTTCTCCAGCAACAGCCTGCTGAGCTGCTCTAGGCCCTCGGGAACGGGCACGTCGGTATTGATTTCCGTCCAAACGCCCTTGCCGGATCGCACCCGCGCGCCGGGGGGACCGGTCCAGCCACCCAGCATCATTTCATCCATGACAGCCGGAGTTAGCGTGGCGCGCCACTTAGCCTCCCCAGCAATGAAGCGCACCACAGCACTGGTTGCGGGATCAATACCGAGCGCAATAAAATCGTTGCCGTGCCTTCCTGATATCTGGCGCACCCGTGCCGGATCGCGCGCTAGGTTGAAGATGTAGGTGCCAACCTGTGTATGGTACCGGAACAGAAAGATTGGGATCGTCCAGCGGTGAGCACCCACGAATTGGAATGCCTCCATAATGAGGCCCGCCATCACCTCACCGAACAATCCTTTCTGCGCTGTCGGCGGCAAGCATCTCGGGTATTGAGCGTGCGCGCCGGGCGCGTCCGCGTCGGGATGTAGATCAATTCGCGCTGTGGCGTGGAAGACTTCACGCGCATCAGCGTGCGCGGATTCGAAATAGGCTCGCAAAGCATTGCTGAGTTGAGCATCCGGCGCGAGTGCCTGCTCAAAAAGAATGTGCCCATAAGATCCGTTCACATGCGCCGCGCTGCGCAGCCAACGCTGAAGTTCTGCGATGGGTGGCGGACAATTGTGTAGCATGGACGGCAAAACTCATCTTTTTGAGGACTTAATCCGCACGGTACAAGTTGAACTGGGGGATCGTATAGGATTTAAAAATGTTTATGGAACACCCGTGTCGCCGCGCCCTCATGCGGGCGGGGCTATTCAATGCACAGGTTGCGCTCTCTGGAAAACGGCGAAGAAAATCAGGCCACACCCCGCAATTGCATTGACCTTTTCGGGAGCTCGTTTCGACCCACAACAGAATAAGCGCTGGCACCGCATTTCCGCTTTTTGCGTTAAGGGCAGAAATCCCCACTCAAATTCAATGCTTGACATAATTCATTCGTCTGCCAATCTTCTCAGGGTTGAACGGCGAATTTTGACGCGCACTGACGGGCATAGCGGCGGTCTGATTTTGTTCCACCCGCTCCGGTGAATCTTCTGACGTTCCGCCCTGATTTCTTGGCGTGGGCCCGCAAACCCGGAGAAAATCATTGAAAAAAAAGACTTCCTGCACAGGCGGCTTTCTTCCGATTACCCGGCGCAGTTTCCTCGCGGGCGCAGGAACGGCTGCGGCTCTTCCGGCCAAGCCGGCCTTTGCCGCCAGCTATCCCGATCTCAGCGTGAAACCTATCTACGGCCCCCTTCGCCGCGACGCCTTCGGCACCGCCCTCCCGCCAAAGCTGCTCGCCGTCCGCCTCCGCCTCAGCCAGAGACAGAACAACGCCGAAAGTGCCAACGCCGAGCCGCTCGAACTGACGATCCATCTCGCGGCGTTTGCGCCCGAAAACTTCGACGATCCGGCCGTGAAAATGACTTTGACAGGGTTGACCGGCCTCCGGCCGGACACCGACTCGGCGGTCAGTCTCGATACCACGCTGGAGATACGGATTGAGGGGGTCGACCTCTTCAAGTTCCGGCTCGGGAGCGATGCGCCAACACCCATCTACTATTCCTTCTGCGTATTCAGCCAAACTCAGTCCGGCAATGTAGAGCGGGTCTGGAAGATCCAGCTCCAGAGCAACGCGTGGGGTTTCGTCAAAAGCTCTGATGAGGCCGGGAAATTGCGCCTCACCTATACATATTACCACAAGTTTCCCAACAGTCTGGCGCCCGCAGTGCTGCCCGATCTTGCCGATGTCATGCGCGGCGAAGCCGGGTTTTCTCGGGACATGCCTGGGGAGGCGGTCGCACGGATGCTCGACCCGCTTCTCGGCGCCTCGGTGAACGTCAAGGGCAATTTCGTCGCCACGCTCTTTGCCGACACGCCAAGCGGCGCGGACGAGAGCGCTGGGTACCGCGCGTGGACGTGGCAGGCCCAGCCCATGCGCTATAAGACGAACAGGTGGAGCATCGCGAAAGAATCGCTGGTCTGCAACGAGATCTCGTTCGGGTGGCGGCCGGCGCGCCAACCGCTGCCGGGTGAAGCACCGCGCGGCCCCGTCTTCGAAATTGAGCTCGGTCACAATACGGCGACTCCGGAAAAGATCGTCTCGAAATTCACGGCAGACCGTGTAAAGCCTTCGGGGCAAGTCAGCTTCGAAACGATCGACTACAGCGGGAACGAGGCGACTCGGCTGCGCTTCGGTCTCAATTCCGGGACCTCCCGCAACCTGTCTGCCCACGTCGTCACCGAAACCGTTGATCCGACCGAAGGCGAAAGCGACCCACACCGCATTGTCAGGCTCGATCTCACGGGTGAGGTTGCCCTGACAATTTTCGATGGCGCCTTGCCCGTCGGTACATGGGCCGTTTCCCTCCCACCGCACGAAGGCACGCTTGACGCACCCGAGGACGACGCACAGCCCGCGTTCAAGATGCAGGCCGACGCGAGGGCGGAGCATTGGCAGATCGACCTCTTCAGCGGGCCGAAGACGGCCGTCCTGCAAGCCAACAAAAGCTGGGAGATCACGACCAAATGCGTCGCCACCGTCGACTCTCTCGTTCCTGGTGCGGCCGTAGTGCCGCAGGGCATCTGGAGCATCCGGACGCGTACGCTCGGGACGATATTCCTCCCCACCGTAGCCACGAAGGCCAGTTTCCGCTTTCGGCTCAGCAATCGGGTGATCCGCCGGTTCGCCGGGCGCATTCCCCTGCTGTCGGTTCCCGCGCTCCCGAGTAGATCAGATGCAGACCCGATCTTTGCGCGGTCCGAAGCGGTCGGAGATGGCGTCTCCCCCGTCATCGCGCTCACCGGTATCGAGGAGCCGAAGGATTTCGCCGAGCTGGCCCCCGCAGCGGGACGCATCCTGCTCGATGCGGCGCCGTCCGACCCAACCGCTCTCGACCTGCCGGCCGGCAACGTACGGCTCAAGCTGCGCCGGGCTAGCGACATGCTCGCGCTCGATTTCCGTTTTGCCGGGCTGCGCCTGCAGTACACCGGCAGGCCGGGGGTCTTCGACCTGGCGACGGACGCCGCGTTTGCCGATCCGGATGCCCGTCCCCACGGCGACGCGCGCGCACCGGCCGTGGCGATCGAATTCCCCAGCCAACACGTCGCGGAACAGGCATATTTCCGGCAACGCTCCTTTGCGAAAACGGTGCCGTCGGTGGATTTCATCGACCTCTTCAGCCGCTACGCATCGCTGATGGTCAAGGTGAAGAAGCCCGACAATGATACGGCCGATCCGGCGGCCCCAGACAGTCAAGCGGATGAGAATGACGAAGTGGCGGTCACGCCGGACATGGTCCGCGCCACGCTTCAGGCCTTGCGCAAAAGCGACCGATTTACGCGCACGCAGCGCCGCAAGACGCTCAGGGAAGCGCTGGGGGCGCTCCTCGCCGCGTTGCGGGCCAGGAACGACGCCGGTGAGACCAGTGCCGAACTTCTGGGCGACATCGACGCGATCGAGGCGGTGATCGACTTCGAAACCACGCTGAACAAGGCAGCCAAGGGATTATGGCCCAGGCTGCCGTCCGATCAGATGATCTTCATCGGACGCGACTACCTCGACCCGGACGGCGCCCATGTCGGCTGGGCCGAGGTGCTTAAGACCATACATGTCGAGTTGTTGCAGCGGCTGATCGGGCGTCTGCTAAGCGTCGAGGCTGACCTCAAAGAGCCCGCAAACGGATCCGAAGGCGGGCCGTTCGCGGTGCCCGATGATCTGCAAAAGCCCTTGCTGGACCTCGCGAATTTGGCCACGCCTGACACGACAGACATCCCGCGCAAATTCATCACTGATCTCGTGCTCGAACCGGAACGCACCGTGCGCCGGGTGCTGAAAGCGGGCAATCAGCCCCCCAGCTCCCTAGTGCGCCAGGGCGAACTGATGTCGGTCAAGCGCTCGGTGGCCGCCGATTACGCCGCCTTCGCCGATTTCTGGGACAACCGGCTTGCCGCCGCCACTCCACCGCCCTCCGATGCCAGCCTCGACCGCTACGGGGACTATGTCGCTTTGCGCCAGATGGCACAGGCCTCGGACCCGACGGTCAAGGCCGCGTTTGCACAGGCGCTCTGGGCCTATTCCGACCCGACCGGCGCGACGGCGGAGCCTTTTGACGAACGCGTACGCGCCCGCTTTGCCCGCCCCTCGCGCACCGTGTTCCGGTGGGACCCCGCGCTGCTTGCGGCCGCTGATGGCATGGAGGAAACCGGGAAAAGCGCGGGCAAGCCGGGACAGACCGCCGATGCTGGTCTGGCAGCGCAAGATCTGCGCGCCCCCTTCAGCGTCAAGACCCTGCTCGGCATGACGCAAGGCACCGGCCTCGTGACGCGCCGCGCCGAAGTCAAACGCAAGCTTCGCGAAGACGGCGCCCTCGTGCGCGAGACAGACCCTGCGGAGATCCTCAAACACCAGGGAATCCTGCCCGATCCGCGCAATGAAGGCACTTGGGCCAAGCGGGCCGCGGCGATCTACGAAAGCGCCCGCCGTGCGCCCACGGCCTTCGAAACCTCAATCGAACTGCCGTTCCGGCTGGATCTTTCCCCGGCCCAGGATGCGGTCTGGGTTCAGCCGCGCATCGTCCCCGAAGAGCTGTTTTCGCCGCCTATCGACGCCCCGGAAAATCCATCCTCCCGCCCGGGCAAGGAGGCCCCAGCGACCACGGTTGCAACGCCGATCCTTGTTCAAGACACTCCGACGGCGTCGGAGCCGCCCGAGGGCCGCCCGATTTGGAGCCTGTCGCTCGCGCCCCGCTTTCCTGATCCGCTGCTGCGCGCAGTCTGGTCCGAGGATTTCCGTCCTGCAACGTTCCTGTCGCTCACTGCGGCGGAAACCAGCGGCGAGCTCGGACGGCTCTACGCGTCGCCACCGAAAGGCAATCTCACGCCGTGGCTCCTGCCCCGCGTCGCGCTGGACAATGACGGCGAACCGCAGATCGAGGAGGTGAGCGAAAAGTGGAACGTCGTCTGCGCTGGCGGCAAGCCCCAATGGCCCCATTTCCGCGCCAGCCTCGACGCCTATGACCGCGACCAGCTCGTGAAGCTGACTTCCGTGCCCGGCATCCCGGTAGCCGGCGCGGTCGATCCCGAAACGCAGCTCATCCGCGCCGATGCCAGTGCCGTGCTCGCGCCCGACGGCTACGCGCTGCTCGATCTCCAGACCGTCGCCGCGCGTGACGGCGAGGACGAACCGGTCCGGCGTCGGGACATCAGTGCAATCTACCAGCCCAAGACATTGGAATTCAAGGAACTCCGCCTCTCGGCTATGGGCGGAACGATCAATCTCGACACGCCGTTCGAACCGCCCGCCGCGCCCCTGTCCAAGTCAAAGCGCGCGCTCTATCCTTCGATGACGGTGGAACGCTGGCGCCACCGCGCCGTCGCCGGTCGCGATATCCAGACCGAGGTCGTCTACAAGGGGTATCTCTTTCCCTTCGGCATTCGCGCCTCTCTCGTGAAGGTTACGGAACGCACCTATACCGACCCCGACACCTTGAAGCGCGGCCCAACCGCCTTCCTCGTCCAACGCATGTTCATCACCGTCGCGCAACCCGAGAAGGACACCTGGTACGGGCAGCCCGATGGCGGACGCGGCTGGCCGTGCGAACGGATCATTTTACTGACCCGCAAGACCCCCGACATCGTCGATCCGACCAACTCCGCCGATGTCTCCGCACTGAATAACGGCGTCAGTGTTACGCCCAACGGGCGGCTAGTGATCAAGCCGAAGAATGGCAATGTCGCCGATTATCCGGGCCTTGTCTTCTGGCCCCGTGTCGCGCCAATCCGCTCCGCCAATCTCGACTTCGAGTTCCAGATCGACGCGGCGACAGACCGGCTGCGGATGCCCATGCTCTTCATGGATGTGGAGGCCGCGCGCTCCGACCTTACCGTGGCGGCCGTAGTGGATTACTATAACGGGATCCCGGCCGTATCGAAGGACGAGATGCCGACGGTATCGCGCACCAGCGAACGTGTGGTGCGCCACGGCGGTGCGCTGCGCCGCTACGCGACCGAGATCGAAACCGGCGACAGCGCTTACGAAACCGAGGCCTGGGTAATCGGGGCGCAGGGCCGTCCCGGGCCTCCCATCCGCCCTCTGCCAGCACTGGCCGACGCGACCGACGACCCCACCTATGCCGACGGGCGTACGTTCCGCAAAGCGCGGGCGGGTGTGCTTCCGGTCCGGGCGAATTACGTCTTCGGGCCGCTCCTCAGCGCGAGCGATCAGCCGCCATTCTACCCGTTCGTCCACGTCGCGGAGCTCCGGCTCGACCGCGTGGCCCGCCTGACCGGTCAGCGCAGCGGACAGGTTGTGGTCGCGGCCTTCGGGCGGGAATACCTAACGGATGGCTTGCCCGATCCCGACCCATCGACACCGCGGCCGCCGCAAAGTGTCGGCGTCGAATCGATCTTTGGTGTGCTAACGCCGACGCGCTTCGACGTGGGCAGCAACGGCGACCGCGTGGGCGCCATCGGGCGGCCTTCGGGCTACATCGCGACGCTCGCGCGGCGCGAAGGCCCGGTGACCGCGACCTCCGCCCTGAAAAGCGACGGGTTCCACCTCCCGCCAGAGCTGTCACTGATCTTCCCCTTCGTGGCGGCCAGCGAGGACCAACAGGGCGCGAGCCTGCTGATCCCCGGATTTGGCACGCTGCGGAATGTCCGGCACACACAAGGCTCGAACGCCGATCTGCAGAAGCTGCTCAATACCATCCTCGGCGACAACGACGCCAAGCTCCTCGGCGTGTTCAAGATTTCCGAAGTGCTGAACATCGTGCTGCAATCCGCCGGATCGGCCGTGCCGCAGATCGCCGAAGCCCGTGAATATGCCGAGGCCGGCGCGGACAAGATCCTCGAACTGGTGCGTGCCAACATCATCCCGGCACTGAAATCCGCGCTTGCGGAGGCCGACAAGATCTTCGGCGATGCGGTGGTTGGTCTGGGCATCGGTAAACTCGAGGCGACGCGCGTCTACCCTGAAATCGAAAGTGGCCTGAAGCGGCTCGCCAGCGCCATGACCCGGGTGGAAAAGGCCAGCGACCGGGCCGAGGCCGTCCGCCGCATCGCCGAGATCCCGGCTGGCGGCAAGGCGCTGATCGAGGCCTTCGACAAGGTTGCCCGCGATCCGATCTCTCCCATCAAGCTTGAACTGCACCGGCTCTTTCTCAAGGAACTCAGCCAGATCGAAGAGATCGTCGAACAGGTCGAAAAAATCGCGGAATTGCTGCGCACCCCCAGCACCATCCCCGAGAAGGTCGAAAAGGAGATGATCAAAGCGCTGCGCGATTCGCTGGGCGACTCAAAAATCGAAGAGCAGATCGCCGAAGCGGTCCTGTCGCTCAGCCCCACCCTCGCCACTCTGGACAAAAACACGACGCTGCGCAAAGCCTGCGCCGACGTGGTGCGGAGCTTCCACAGGGACACGGTCAAGCAGATCTTCGATACGCCGGACAAGTTGACCCGGCTGCGCGACATTCCCGCCCGCATCCGCGACTGGCAGCTTGGCAAAATGGCATGGAAGGCGGTCATCGAGCCCAAGGTCAATGAGGCGCAAACTAGCCTCAAAGTCATTCTGGAGGATCTCGAAAACGAACTCGAAGACGCGCTCGGAAATCCGGGCGACGTCGCCGCGCGAGAAATCCGGCGCAGGCTGGAGCCCGTTGCCGCCGCGTACTGGCGCCTCGACACACTCGCCAGCGAGATCGAGACATCGGCAAACGCCGCCGCAAATCAGGCGACCGCCGCAGCACGGCGAGAATACGAACGCCGGAAGCGCCGGCTGGAGGCTGAGCGGGACCGCCTTCTCGACGAGATCGCGAATGCGCTGTTCGGCATTCCCGCACTGACCCTGCGCGACGGGTTCGACCGCATCGCCATGCGCATCGACGACGTCGGCGCCACCACGCGGCCCGAAGAGACGGTCCAAAAGATATTGCTGGTCGCGCGCGAGGTGGACACGCTCTTTCTCAGCGGCAGTCTTGCGCAGGAACTCGCCGCGCTGGCCCCGAAAGCGGAAGACCTCGCCGCGCTCAAATCCGCGGTTATCGCCCCTTACAAGGCCAGTGTCCACCTCGCCCGGAGCGTGGCCACCACGACGAGCCCTAGGTCGGTTCCGAACCTTAATGCGTCCGACTATTTCGCCGCCGTGAAATTGGCCACCGATGAGATTGACAAGGTTATCGCCGATACCACCAAGACCGGAGAGCAAATCCGCAACGACTTTAAAGCGCTCGACGCGGAGATGGAGAAGGCCCGCGCCGAGGTCCACGCGACCTTTGGCTATGCGCCCCTGCGCGTTCTGTTTGCGGGCGATCCCAACAACGAACAAAGGGCGCGCGCCGCCCCTGGCCTTTTGATCATTGCGAAAACCCTCGTCAATCGGGCCGCGGCGCTTGAGAAGACCGGGCAGGATGCCCTGATCGAAAGCGCCGAGAGCTTCCGCAGCAGGGTCGAGGACTACTCTGGCGCATCGCGGCAGGCGCTCGACCGGGTGATCCTCGCGCAGGCCAAGGCCAACGCCGCCTACAGCGCTTTCATCCCTGCCACCGTGACGGCCGATGCCGCCATCGCGACCTTCGAGGCCGCGGCCACCGTCGCCAAATACCAAGACGCTGTGGAAGCCCTCCGCACCACTTTCCCCAAACCGCAGATGCTCGCGATGCTCAAAGCGTGGCCCACATTGATCGAGCAGACGATGCGCGCTTTCGCCGATCTGGTCGAGGACGCGCGCGGCAACCTGCGCGAGATTTCCTCGGTGGCGCAGACCTCGCTGCGTCCGTCGCAGATCCTCGCTGCGCTCGAGGCCCGGTTTGAAGAAACCCGCAGCGACGCGGAAAGGGACGCCAACGTTTCCTTCGCGGCGACCGTCGCTGAGTTCGAAGGCTGGGCCGAGGCCAAGCTCGCCGAAATGGCGATTTCCGTCCTTGACCACGTGGTGGCAGAGCTCAAACGCCTGCCTAGCACACCGGCGGAGCTGTCGGACGCAACGAAGGCGATGAAGGACGCGCGCGAGGCCGTGGTCGATCTCACGAGGCCGTGGTCGATCTCACCGAGTCGTTTGCCGGAACGCTCCGCGAGATTGGCGCCGCGGCCCCGATCCTGCAACCGGTCGCTCAACAGTTTGAACTTCTGCGCGAGGATATCGACCAGGCGTTCGACACGCTTCCGCTCGAGGAACGGATCAAGGCGCTCGAAGCGGCGCTGAACGGGCTCGTCGGAATCAAGCCGATCGAGGGCGAACCGCCCACCTGGGACGCGATCAAGGCGTTCCGGGCTGACCGCGCCGCCGCGGTCAGCCGACTGCGCAAGGCGCTCGCGCTCGACGATGAACGCCTCGATCCGGAGGTGCTATTCGATGAACTTCTCGACAAGTCTCGCACAAGCATGGACTTCGCGAGCCGCGGCATCTCGCGCAACGCGACCGGCGCCTATGTCACCTTGCGCGAAGCGGCGCTGGCCGAAGCCGCCACGGCGCTCGCCTCGCTGCAGACCGAGGTCGAAAACGCCGCGAGCGAGGCCATCGACTGGTTGGTCGGCAGCGTGTTCACACAGGGCCGGCTGAGATCTATTGAGATTGCTTTCAATGGCTTACAGACACAGCGAGGACTCGCTCTCAACGCAATCCCGCCGGAGACGGACGCCTACAAACTGCTCAGCCTCGGCCTGACCGCCCTCGATGTAGGGCTGGCGCCGCCGAACGAAGTCGTCGATCCGCGGCACCTCTTCGTCGCCGTCGACGACCCCAGCCAATCCATAGAGGAGATCTATGAGGAGAAGGCCAGGGTCCTCAGGGAGATGAAGGACAATGAACCCGGAGATCGTCTTGCGGCTGAACTGGAGTGGATAGAGGGTCTCAACGGCACTGCCAAGCCCAAGACCAAGACCCACGTGCTGCGAGCGGCCATCGCAAGCTGGACCCAGGATCCGACCTCCCTGTCGGCGGTGCAGATCGCCGATCTCATCGCCGGCACGCTGGAAAACGTCGTCCGCGCGGACCTGTCGATCAACCTCGATTTCAGCACTGTCCGCGACCTGATCAAGGACCAGATCCGCCAGATCATCCCGACCAGCCTGTCCACGCGGATGACGGTCGACCTGCCGATCCGCAGCTTCAAGGGCATCTTCGAACCCGAACCGGGCGGGCTCGGCACGCTCGCGGCCCGGTCCGTCAGTACCATCAGCCTCGGGGTCGGCGGCGCTCCGGACGTGACGGCCAGCGCCGAGGCCACGCTTTCGCCCTTCTCCATCCGCCTGCTCGGCGGTTTCGACGCGATCACGCTCTATTTCAGCGAGGCGCGGATGGGCTGGACGGCGGGACAGGACCCGACCTTCTCCATCGATTTCCTGGACTACAAGATCGGCAAGGAACTGGCCTTCGTCGAGAATGTCGCGCAGTCGCTCAGCGCCAACTCCGGCGGCGCCTATATTGCGCCCGCGCGCACCTGCCTCGGAATCGAGGCGGGCTACCGGCTGAATGTCGGAGCGATTAATCTCGGCGGCGTGACGTTCCTGAATGTCGGCCTCGGCGCGAGCGCGATCCTGCCCTTCGAGAACCGAAAGGCGCTGTTTGCCGCCTCGCTGTCGTCGCGCGCCTCGCCGTTCATCATCATCGCGGGCGTCTGGGGCCGCGGCGGCCACTTCACGCTGACCTCCGACGGGCGCCGCATCGTCGGGTTCGAGGCGTCCTTCGTCTTTGGCGGCGGCGGCGGGGTGGGCTATGGCCCGCTGACCCTGCAGGGCCGGGTCACCGTCGGGATCTTCGCCCGCAAGGCAGGAAGCTACACGACGATCATGGGAGACTTCTTTGTCGGAGGATCGGGGCAGATCGGGCTCTTCGGGGTGTCGGCAAGCCTCATGGTCACGATGGGGATGGATGGCTCCGGCGCGATGGTCGGCTCGGCGGTCTTCACCTTTTCCTTCAAGGTCGCTTTCGCGCGCGTCAGCTTCTCGATCACGGTCTTCAAGAAAGAGGGCAAGGGCTTCTCCGGGTCGGGCAGCCAGCAGGCGCGCCTGATGAACGGCGCGGGCCGCACCCGCTATGCTGATCTCTTGCAGGCGGTCGAGGGCGACGCGCCCGCTTCCGGCGCGCGCATCCGGGTCGACACGCAGCGGCAGGATCAGGATTACCGCGTCTGGCGCGGATATTTCTCTCAAAAGCGGTCAAGACGGTACAGAAGACATGGCTATTGATCCCAAAGACAGCGAAAGCGACGCGCCGAAGGTGGGCATCCTCGCGCGGGCGGTGCCCTCGGGCCACGGTGCTCCGGCCTGCCATGGCGGGCGCGCCATGCTCAAGCTGACGCTGGCGCTGCGCCCGGTCCGGTCGCCGCAGGCCACGCTCGCCCTGCACGCCTGGCCGAGCGAGATCGACCGCCTCTTCTTTGACGCTCATAGCGCGCCCGCCTTGCAGGTCCAGCCCATCGCGCTGGTCGATGGCCCCGTGCCGAAACCGGACCCGCTGCAGACCACCCCCGTCCACGTGCCGCTCCTGCGGTGGACCGCGGACCGGGGCGACGCAAACCGCGCGGCGACTCTCTGGAACCGGCTGATCCCCGAGACCGAAAGCTGGCAGCAGGTGTACTCCAGTCTCGACGAGATGTATGCGCCGTCCACGCCCCATAGGGTTTGAGCTTGACGCGGGCGCGTGTGCCTTGGTCTGGCCTACTCATTTCAGCTCATGAATGAGTGTTTTGGCAGCTCATTTGAGCTTCTTGGCGTCGGCGTATGCCCAGGGCATCAGGGTATCGATGTCCTTTTGCGCATGCCCGTTTGCCAGGCGCGTGAACAGGTCGCGCAGGTAGGCGGTGGGCTCAATGCCGAGCAGCTTGCACGTACCGATGAGCGACGCGAAGCGGGCCCAGGTACGACCGCCTTCATCATGCCCGGCGAAGAGCGCATTCCGGCGAGTCATGGCCGGGGTGCGGATCGCGTTCTCGACGAGGTTGGAGTCCATGTCGACGTGCCCATCGTCGAGGAACAGACGGAAGCCTTCCTCGCGTCGCAGGATGTAGAAGAGCGCCGCGCCCAGGTCGGATTTGCGCGAGACGCGTGTACTCTGGGCTGCGAGCCAGAGGAACAGCTCGTCAACCAACGGTCGGGACTCTTGCTGCCGTACGATGTGGCGCCGCTCCGGCTCCTCGCCACGGATCGAAGTTTCGATATGGTAGATCGCCGCGATGCGCCGGAGAGCTTCCTGAACGATCGGTGACCCTTTCTTCGGTTCGGCCTTGATGAGCTTACGGCGTGCGTGCGACCAGCAGAAGGCGAGCCGCAACGGCTTCCCGCCCGGCCGTGTGGGCTGCGCCAGGTGGCTGTAACCGCCATAGGCGTCGACTTGGATGGTTCCCTCGAAGCCGTCGAGGATTTTATCGGCATAGGCGCCATGACGGCCGGGGTGATAGTGGAACACCACCCCTGGCGGCTCAGGCCCGTTCCAGCCCCGATCATCCCGCAAGACGGCCCAGAGGTATCCCGTTCTGGTCCTACCCTTTCCTGGGTCCAGGATTGGAGCGGTTGTTTCGTCGACGTAGAGTCTGGTGCTTCCGGTTTTCAGCAGCACTGCCATGCGATCGACAACGGGCGCGATCTGGGCTGCCGTCCGCCCCATCCAATCTGCGAGAGTGGAGCGCTCAATGGGCACCCCATGACGGGCCATGGCCACGGCCTGGCGGTGCAAGGGCATATGCTCAAGATACTTCGAGACCGCGACTTCGGCGAGTAGCGCTTCTGTCGGCCAGCTGCCTTCCAGAAGATAAGCAGGCGCGTGGGCCTGCACGACCCCGGCGCGTCCCTTGGGACAGGCATACTTCGGGCGGATCGTGGTGATCACCCGGTACTGCGCAGGAACGTAGTCGAGCCGGTCCGCGCGGTCCTCCCCGATCCGCACCATGTCGCCGCAGCCGCAGGAGCAGACGACGCTGTCCGGCTCGATGACGCGCTCGATGCGCGGCAGGTCTGCCGGCAATGCCCGGGACTTGCGTGGCTTGCGGCGTTTGCCTTTGTCGGGATCGGCCTCGCTCGCCGCGATCTTTTCCTCGACCTCGGCGATCTCCGCCTCGGTCTGAGCGATGGCGGTTTCAAGCTCTTCCAGAGCCAGTTGCAGCTGTGCAGGGTCGAGCTTTTCGGACTTCGGTCCGAACTTCGCATGCCGATATTGCCCGATCTGTCCTTCGAGCTTCTCGATGAGTTCCTTGAGCTCGATGATGAGCCCGTCCTTCTCGGCGGCGACGGCCTGGTGATGCTCTCGCGCAGCGCGCTCGATCGTCGCTTCAGCGCGGGCCGCTTCAAGGGCCCGTGCTTGCGCCGAGAAGGCTTCCACCACTTCGGGCGGCAGGTCCGGAAACTGGCTGAGATCGAAGGGCTGCGACATGCGCACTTGTAGCTCAACCAGCTGGCAATGCCCAATAATATATGAGGATTTGGCGAAGATTGCCTATCCGGCTGCGGTCGGCGCCAGCACTTTCCGAGGCGCTATCTTTTGCCAATCGAGACCCTCGAACAGGGCTTCGTACTGCGCCCTGGAAAGCGGCATGACACCGTCCCGCACCTTCGGCCAGACGAAGCTGTGGGCCTCGAGGATCTTGTAAATGAGTACGAGGCCACTGCCATCCCATAGGAGGATCTTCAGCCTGTCCCCGCGCTTCGAACGGAAGATCACCGTGATACCGGAGTGCGGGTCCAGTCCCAGTTCGGTCTGCACCATCATGGCCAGGGCGTTGTGCCCACACCGAAAGTCCACCGGCCGGGTTGCAATCATGACCCGCAAGTGCTGCGTCGCGACAATCACGAAGCGCGCGCCAGTGTGCGGATCAGGCGCTCCAGCCGCTCGTCCGGAATACTCTCCCGCACCCGGACGGTCAGGTCACCGAACTCGATCTCGATCACCTTTGGCGTCTCATCCGCCGGCGGCGGTGGAGGATCTGCTGGAGGCCGCGCGCCCGACAAGTCTGGAACAACCAACGGCACAAAAGCAGGGGCGTCCGCCCCCTCTAAGTTGGCAACCGCAACCGCATCGGCCGGCAGAGCCAACGCACCGTCGCGAGCTTGCCGCCGCCAACTCGAAAGTTGACGGGCAGCAATCCCATGTCGCGCCGCCACATCCACAACTCGGGCGCCGGGACAGAAACTCTCTACGACAATCCGCGCTTTCAACTCGTCGGGCCAGCGCCGATACCCACGCCTCTCTTCGACAAACTCTATGCGGCCACGGAAACCTTCGCCGTCGTCGGCCATGTCATTCTCCTTCCAGTAACATGGAACGAGAATCCGGACAGGACATCGAAGACGGAACCGGTCAAATCAATGGGGCGCAGCCGGCGCATACGACGAGATCGACGGCAGCACCTTTCGGCCCGCCTCGGGCGGCGTAGCGGGCGGCGAGACCATCACCTGCATTTCTGGCAACGAGGGCGACATCGCATTGCTGAGCAAGATCGCGCGCGCCTCCGAAACCCTGATGCTCGCCGATGCCGCGGTTGCCGATCCCGCCAATCCCTCTGCGCCGACGCCCGACGAGGTCGCGCAGACCCTCCACCGGCTTTTTGTCGAGGCCGCCACCGCCGCCTTTGCCGATTGGACCGACTATCTCGACGCGCTGAAAGCGCTAGACGCGGGCGAGGACGCGGAACAGCCCATCGGCACGGCGAACCCGTCGCCCCAAGCCCGTGCCGAGGATCGGGCCGGCCAGGGCGTCACCTCCGCCGAGGTCAACCGGCGCCTGCGGGATCTCGCGCTGGCTCATTTCGAGAAGGCGCAGGAAACCTGCCGCGCGACCCAGCAGCTCGGTGCGAATGTCTGCGGCCCGCAGATCGCATCCGAGCTAGTCGGGGTGCTTGAAGCCGCGGCAGGCACCGGCACGTGCGCCTGCACGCACATGTCGGGCGACCTCTTTGACACCTATCTTCGTATCATCACACTGCAAAAGGATTTCCTGCTCGCCAACCAGATGGGACAGGCGGAGTTTTCCGCGCTCCAACAGAGCATCGCGGAGCGCGACGACGAGATGCGCCGTCCCTCCGCCCCCCCGCCCGCCTACGAAAAACCAGACCCGGCCACCAGCGTCGGCGCCCAGTTCAAACCGAGCCTCGCGGCGACCCGGCTCTTCAGCCTAGATGAGACGCCGGATCTCGGTCGCCTTTTTCGCACCTTCGTCGATTTTGCCGTCGATCCGGCTCAGCTCGGTGCCGTGCTGACGCGCGCCGACACGCAGGATGGCGACGAGGCGTTCCTCTACCTGCGGCTCGCGGAAACCGGCCCCGGCAGCGGCAACGCCGCGACCAGCAGCGTCTGGACACTGGCCAAGATCCGGCTGCGGGCGCGGGATGGTGGCTTCGACGCCGAAGGCTTTTGGCCCGCCACCCGAGAGGAACTGGTCGTCGCCATGGCGGGCACCCCGCCCGAGCAAAGCCGCGCCTATCTCGGCCAGAAGGACGGGCTCATCCTGCTTGGCGCCCGCAACGCCTCAGGCGCGCCCCGCTTCGAGTTGATAAGCGTCGATGTCCAGTCCGCGGCGCGTGACGCGCAATCCCGGGCCGAACGCGCCCTTGGCCTCGCCAAGCGCGCAAGGGACGCGCGGGACCGCACCGACTGGGACCCGGCGGAGGGACCGGACCGGATCGAACCCAGCCGGCTCACTTCCAGCGGGCTGAGCCTCGTCAATTTCTCCTGCGCGTCGGACCTGTCGCGTCAGATGGGAATGGCCCGGGCGCTCGAAACCGAACGCTGCGACAGCATCGCGCTCGATGCCGACGACCTGCTCACCGGACGGCTGCCCGCATATGGCATCCTGATCGAGGACGACGCCAAGGAATGGCTGCCGGTCACGGGACGCAAGATCACTTATGACGACCCCGTCGTCGCGGCGCTCATCGCCCCCCTTTACTGCGACGCGATCGAGGCCGCGCTTGCGCAGGCGGCCGTCGACCGCAGCGTGCCGCTCGTCAAGGATTACGGCGGACAATCCGCCAACGACGGCACCCCCGCGCCGAAACGGCTCGTGGCCCGCGTGCCCGAGGTCGAATTCCAACTCACCGGCGATCCCGCGGGCGTGCAGACCGACCTCAAGAGCACCGTTCAGCCCATCGACGCCTCGCATGACCTCGCCATCGACCGCACCTACAGCCTGTCGCAACGCGATGACGGCGATCCGCTGCTCACGCCGCCCGCGCGGTTCGGCGAGGCCGGGCAGATCGGCTTCGCCGCGGTCTATCTCGGCGGCGGCACGCTCCGCCCCGAGGACCTGCCGCGCGCCTTCGACACCGTGGCCGAGGCCGCCATCCCGCCCCAGCCGACAGGCAGCCCCCCGGTCGAGGGGCGCCGCTTCCTGCGCTGCGATCCGGTGGGCGCGCCCTCCGTCTCGATCCCCCACGAGGAGGCCGCCGACGAAGAGCGCCTCTATCAACGCCTGGGCCAGCCGCAGTTCGCATATCAGCGGCAGACGGCGAAACGGGTCGTCCGGCGCTCCATCATCACACCGGGCGATACGGCCTGCGACTTGAAACAGCGCTGCACCGGCGCCATCGACGGCACGTTCCAGCCGCCGATCCGCCGCGTCGTGCTACCGCCGGTGCTGCCGCTGGAAACCGCCGAACTGCACGGGGTCTTCGACGCCGAGCGCCCACACTGGTTCGACGTGCCGGACCCGCTGATCGCGTCGCTCTACCGCATTCCGCCCTGGCGCACCGATTACCACAAGCTCGGCCACGTCCACCGGCCCGCCGACGGCCTGCCCGATCTGCATTACCAGGCAGGCTGGGGCGGCATGCCGGTCCTGCGCTACGACACCGACGCGGTGGCCGATCTCAAGGCGGTCACCTCGGCCGAGATCGACTACGGCAAGAGTTTCTTCGACGAAGCCGTCCAGTGGTCGCGGGACTATGAGGCCTGGGAACGCACCGCCTCCGAACGCGAAGAAACGCCCCCGCTGCCCACCGCCGCCGCCGGCGACAGCGTCTTTGCCCGGCGCACGCGTGTCGATGTCGGCATCGGCCGCACCGTGCCATTCTATCCCGACCCGATGGCGAGCGAGTTGGTCCTGCGCCTCACCCCCGCCATCGACGGATCGGGTGGCAGGATCGCGTTGACCAGTACCGTCCCGATGGTCGAAACCGACCACTATCCCGACTGTTACCCGGTCGTCATTGACGTCGTCCGACTGCGCTACGGCGAAGAGGCGGTCATCGAGACACTGGACGGCTTCCAGACCGTCGAAGGCACCCGGTGCCGCGTGGTCGAGATCGGCGTGCCGCCCGGGCGCAGCTTCACGCTCGACATGTGGCACCGCCCTTCCGTCGCTTTGCTGGAGAACTGGAGTGAGCTTGTCGACACCGCCGCCTCGCTGGAGGAAGTCCGCGCCGATAGCGGCAATGACGACCCGCAGATGCAATCCTGCGGCCTGCTCGGCCGCCCCGCCCCCACAGCCGCCGCGCTCCGCACCATCGCCGAACGGCTGCACGCCGCGCTGGGGAAATGGCCGCTTCTAGAAATCTCGCGCGTGACCAGTATCGACATCTCCCACGCCTCTAGCCGCCCGATCATCGCACCGGACATGATCCCGGCCACGGGCGACCGCGAGATCCGGGTGCGCCGCCGTGTTGAGGATGGCGCGAAAGCCAAACTCGGCAAAGAGGTTGTCCACACGCCCGCCCCGCTGCCCGCGGACTGGTTCTTCGGCCAAATGCCCGAACAGACGGCCGGCAGTGACCGCGACGCGCCTGTTGCCGAATCCACGGGCCAAACCGTCGATCTCGGCGGGTTCGTGCGGGTGGACTTGCCCTCGACCGGCTCGGTGGAGATCTTTGCCGAAGGCACAACGATCAAGGGCGGGCCCTTCGACGATCCCTCCCGAACGCGCGGGCCCGATCATATCCATCGCGGCGTCTTTCCGAAACGGCTCGACCCCGAAACCGCCAGGGAACGCCTGATGCGGGCCGAGGAGATCTACGGCTTCGAGGTCGATCCACATGGACGCGTCCGTTTTCCGCGCGGTGAAGCGCTCTGGGCTCAGTTCCGCAACATCCCCGAACTCGCAGACACGGTGTTCTCCGCCGAACCGGTCCATCTCAGCCTGCATGCCCTATTCACCCGCACCGCGCGGGCAGAAGCCGCCGCGTCCGGCAACCCCGGATCCGACACACGGGTCAACCCGCTGATGGCCGATACCCGCGCTCGCGACGTGACGGTCAGCCTGCGCTGCAACAGCCGCTTTTTCGAGGATTTCCGCAGTCGTTCGGCGATCCGCAACGGCATGTTCCACCCCGCCACACCCCTTCCGCTCGAGGACACGCGGCAGGCGGGCCTGCGCAAGGTCGACATCTGCGTGCCCGCCTCCGAACGCCCGCCCAAGCCCGACCCCGCGGCAGAGGCGCAGGCGGTCATCGTCAACCTGCCGCACATCGCAATGCCTGCCGCCTCGGGGCCGGCGGGGCTCGGCGATTTCGGCATCACCGGGGGACGCGGCTCATCGGGCGGCCTGAGCAGTCCTGGCGGGTTGGGCAGCCTCGGCAAGACGCCCCCCGCGGCCTCCACCAGCAGTTCTCGCATCGCCCGCGTCCGGCTGTGGTTCAAGCGGCCCTGGTTCGCGTCTGGCGAAAACGAGATGGTCGGCCTCGTCCTCTGGCCGCAGGCCGACCGGCTGGTCCGCCGCTGCGGGCTAATGTCCCGCCAGGAACTCTACCTGCGCCCCTCCGTCGCCGACGGCCCGCGTGGCACCGCGTCATCGCTCGAAAATTACATGGCGCTCGAGACCTTCGAGGACCGCGACCTCGCCGCGGCCGAACAGATCGTGTCGCGCTGGGGCAGCGACGGCACCGAAGCCTTCCCCGACGGCATTCCCGAAAGGGACAAGTGGCGTCACTGGACGATCCCCAGCAGCGTCTTCGCCGATTTCACGCACGATCCGGCCGCCAGGACCTTCAAGCCGCGGCGCCGAGACGCCCGGCACGTCGCCGACGTGGCCCTGCCCGTCCCCGGAGAGCGCCCGCCACCGCCGCAGAGGACGCCGACCGTCGCTTCCTCAATGTCGATCTGCTGGCCTACACGCCGCGGTTCGATATCGACCGCGAGGAATGGTATGTCGACGTCACGCTCGATCCCGGCCCGATGGTGTCCCCCTTCCTGCGCCTCTGCGTCGTCCGTTACCAGCCCTGCGCGCCCCGCGACCTGCAGCTTTCGGAGCCCGCCGAGGCGTTCGAGTTCCAGATCCTCACCCACCGCCGCTCCGAGGTCACGGTCACACCCGACCCCAAGGCTCCCAACACCCACGTCCTCGTGCGCTGCGAGGTGGCCGGCCCCGCCAGCGCCATGCCCGACCCCGGCGCACGCGACAACTGCGCGGCGCGCGGCACGCCCGTTGACGCGCTCGACACGCTCGTCGAGACGGTGATGCATATGCGGCTCTACGGCGCGGAGACCGAAACCGGCATCACCCGCGTCGATGCGGAACTGCGCGCTGGGTCGAAACCAGCAGGCGCCAAATCCGGCAGCGCGAAACAGGCCGGGGCCGAGCGGCTCTGGACTGGCTGCTTCCGCCTGCCCCGCTCCGCACTCGAATCTGATAGGATCGCCCTGCAGGTGCATGTCGAGGAACGCGCGCACCGGATGAGCGCGACCTATGGCGGCCCCGACGCCGACGAGGCGGAGCGCGAGAAACTTACCGCGAGCCAGCCGCGCTACCTCTGCAGCCTCGACCTGCCCCATCCCGCCTGCGCCCCCGGCAAATCGCAACAGCAATAGGAATGGACATGCCCCTGACGACCCCTGCTCGCCACGCCCGCACCGCGCTTGCCGCAGCACTCCTGCTCGGCCACGCCACGCAAAGCGGCGCCCAGACGACGGTCAACTGCACGCCGCAGCAGATCACGACGATCGCCGACGCGCAGTCCCTCATCGCGGGCAAGGTGGACGGCGCCCTCATCCACGTCGGGCAGACGCCGCATTTCGAACGCTGGTTCGGCACCTACGACGCCGGGCGCGCCGCGACCGTCACTTCGAACCTAGGAATGATCCGCGGCTACGCAATGATTTCACAGCCGGAATACACCTGCATCGGCGCCGGGCAAGGGTCCTGCACGCCAGGCACGCTCGCTTATGTCGCGGCCGGCTCCTCGTTCGAAATTTCGCTCTTTCCCGACTTCTTCAGCCTCGGCCCGGTCGGGACGGACACGACCTGGGGCACGATCCTGCACGAGATGACCCATTTCGCCATGGGACCCGCCACAGGTGACGAGTGTTACGGCTCGGTGGGCGTGGGCTCCTGCCTCGATCTGGCCATCCGCAATCCCGCCGCCGCCGTGACGAATGCCGACAGCTACCAGTATTTCGTCGAACGCGCGCCGTTCTGACGCCCGATCCGCAGCGCCCGCCCCCCCGGGCGCACCCGCCCCACGCAGCAAAGGCAATGCCATGAAACCCACCGGATACCTCGCCCTCACTCTCGCCGCCGCGCTCGCGGCCTCGCCGCTGGCCGCCGCCGAAACCTGGACGCCATGGGCGGATCTCGGCAAGTTCAAACCGGATCAGAAAGCCCTCATCGACGCGCGCACCGAACGCAATCCCGGTTCGAAGAAGGAATACGAGGTCCAGCTCATCGCCGAAGGGCTGGGCGAAGCCGTGAATGTCGACGAATACGTCGTCCAGATCACCAAACTGCCCACCGGCATGTCCAAGGACGCTTTCTTCAAACATGTCCGGGTCAATCTGAACGACTTCCTCGACCAGTTCGTCTCCACGTTCGGCCCCTACGACACCGCGGACAGGACCGACTGGAACGAAGGCCGCGATGCACAGCTCGGCACGATCATGGTCTTCGGAATCGCCCTCCCGGTGCTGGGCACCGACGACGGCGCCGTGGTGGTGAGCCAGACCAAGAATTTCCAATGGACCTTCTCGCCGGTTAAGGACGGCTTCTTCGGCTCCTTCGGCACCCACCCGGTCGCCGGAAACCGGCAGTTTGGCCTGCGCGAGGTCGCTGGCCGGTACGAATTCTACACGCGCGCCTTCGACCGCGTCTACCCGACCGAGGTCGACCCGTTCGAGGAGGAGGCCTTCAAGGGCGCGGACGATCTTTGGAAAAGCCTGCAGAACAAGCTCGTCGCCTATGTCAACAAGAACGGCGGAACGGCCACGGCGCTCACCCCCACCGTGCCCGGCGGCAACGATCCCGACAAGAAGCCGCAATACTCCGACGTCTGCAAGGACGCCACGCTCAATCTGAAGTGCTGAGGTCCCGCCGGACGGCCTGAACCCGACGGACGGGCGCCGTTGCCTTATCCCTCGCACGATGCCCCGGCCGACCTTGGAGGCCGGTCACTGCATCAACGCAGGACGGCCCCGTCCGAGAGATGCAAGAACGCCTCGCTCGGGACTGTTGCATCAATCGATCGTGCGCAACAAGCTTCGGTTCTTTAGATTGAACGCATTTTATCCATTCAGCATAGTGGCAGGCCCACCAGCCCCATCCCTACAGCCCTATTGGATAAGAGCGAGTTGGGGCTGGTTCCGCGCGTCGCACAAACGGAGCTACGGACATGGTGAAAACTAATTTTCACTTCGGCCCCCGTCCAAAGTTATTAAATTTGCGAGGTGGAGTTAGAGATCGGATCGCGGCGGTCACATGGATGTAAGCATCCGGCGTAGGCCGTGGTCATGCCGCAAGTTGGCTTTGCGATGGCGCTGTTGAGCTACCCCCCGAAATTCGGACACTGACATAAGCTACGATTTGCAGTCTGCTGATCTTCGACGAGAAGGAGATCAGAGATGTCGAAACGGAAGCAGCACGCGCCTGAGTTCAAGGCGAAGGTCGCGCTGGAAGCCCTGAAAGGCGAGGAGACGGCCGCCGAGCTGGCAAGCCGGTTCGGGGTGCATCCGACGATGATCCATCAATGGAAGCGAGCCCTGCTCGAAGGCGCCTCCGGTGTGTTCGAGCGCGGGGGCCGCAAGAAGCCCGAGATTGACGAGGAGCAGGTGAAGGAGCTCCACGCCAAGATCGGGGAGCTGGCGGTGGCCAACTCTTTTTTGGAACGAAAGCTGAAGCCCTGGGGCGGGAAGTGAGGCGCGGCATGATCGAGCCGGACCACCCGGACCTGTCGATCGGCCAGCAGTGCAAGCTGCTGTCGATCGCGCGCTCGTCTTTCTACTACACGCCCAAGGGCGAGTCTGAGCGGAACCTCGGCCTGATGCGGCGGATCGACGAGCAGTTCCTGGAGACGCCGTTCTTCGGCGTTCGGCAGATGACCTGGCATCTGCGTAACGACGGACACCTTGTGAACGAGAAGCGCATCCGGCGACTGATGCGCCTGATGGGGCTAATGCCGATTTACGAGAAGCCCAACACGAGCAGGCCGACGAAGGGCCACAAGACCTATCCCTACCTGCTCAGAGGTCTGCGGGTGGAACGCCCGAACCAGGTCTGGTGCTCGGATATCACCTACCTGCCCATGCGGCGCGGGTTCCTATACCTCGTGGCGATCATGGACTGGCACACCCGCAAGGTCCTGTCCTGGCGGATCTCGAACACGCTGGAGGCCGACTTCTGTGTCGAGGCGCTGAACGAGGCCATCCACAAGTTCGGCCCGCCAGAGATAATGAATACAGATCAGGGATCCCAGTTCACCTCCTTTGCCTGGACGGATCGGCTCCGCCGGTCCAGCGTGCGCATATCGATGGATGGGAAAGGCCGGTTCCTCGACAACATCTTCATCGAGAGGCTGTGGCGCACCCTGAAATACGAGTGCGTCTACCTGCATGCCTGGGAGACCGGATCGGAGACGAAAGCGGCCATCCGGAAATGGATGAGCTTCTACAACAACCAGCGCCCGCATTCAGCCCTGGGCGGCCAGCCTCCGGCGCTGGTCTACTGGCAGAGAAATGATATCAACCAACCCGATCAGCAGGTGCAACGAGTAGCTTAATTTACGCCAGATCCTGTCCAATAGATGGGGAGTAGCTCAGGCGCTCGGATGTCCTCATGAGCTAAGACCTTGATGCTGCGCAGGCTTATGCTTTCAATCTGAAAGTCGCGCCCGACAAGCTATTGAAAATGTTCATAGATTCTTTGCGCCAAATCGGAAGCGATTGATTTTGCGCATTCATCTGCTTTCTCTGACTACAGAAGAGCCAAAACGGATCAGACGAGCCATCGCTCTGTTGTCGCGCGGTGCCTCATGCTCCGCGGCCCAAACCGACGGATCCTGAGCCTAAAGCGCCGAGAAGTCGAACCCGTCGATATCGCGGATGTAATCCTCGAAGAACTCGGTGAAGGTCGCCACCAGCGGTGGCAGGACCTCGTAGGGCGGGTAATACAGCATCAGGTCCAGCGGCGGGATGTCCCAGTCGGTCAGCACCGGCTCCACCCGGCCACCGCGCACGCCCTCGCGCACCAGGAAATCCGGCAGGTTCACCATGCCGTTGCCCGTCGCGGCCAGGCCGTACAGGAATTCGCCGTTGTTCGACACGATCCGCGTGCCGGCGCGAATGCTGCGCTTCAGCCCCGATTTGGCGAAATGCCAGGTCTCGGGCGCGCGGGAGCTGCCGTAGGACAGGCACCAGGCAGGATCCAGTTCGTCCGGCGTTTCGGGGCGCGGGATCCGGTCGAACAGCGCCGGCGCCGCGATGACCGCGCGCGGCACCTGGCAGATCCGCCGCCAGATCGTCGACTTGTCCGACGGCGGCCCCGAAATCCGGATCGCCAGGTCGCAGGTCTCATCCACGATATCGACCAGGCGGTCGGTCATCTGCACGTCCAGCGTGATGTTCGGATAGGCCAGGCTGAAGCTGTTGACGAGGTCGGGCAGCAGCCGGATGCCGAAGGACATCGGCGCGTTGATCGCCAGACGGCCCCGGTCGGGGTGCGTCGCGCGGATGACCTCTTGGGTGATCCGGTCGAATTCCTGCACCACCGGGCGATACCGCGCCGCCACCATCGCCCCTGCCCCGGTCAGCGACACCTGCCGCGTGGTGCGCAGCAACAGCTGCTGGCCCAGGTCCTGTTCCAGCTGGGCGATGATCCGGGTGACCGAAGCCGGCGTCATGCGCAGCGATCGCGCCGCCCCGGCAAAGCTGGCCTGTTCGACGACCTCCAGGAAAACGCGGATGGGTTTGATGTTCTGCATGAGGACAATTATTACGATTTACGACAACAGTATCAGAATAGACCTTTCTATTCTTGGCAAGAGCCTTTGCACCTATCTTCGTGTCAGACAAGTTGAACAGGCGATGGAGCCGAAGATGATCAAGGATATCAAGGGCCTGCACCACGTCACCTCGATGGCGGCAGATGCGAATGACAACAACCGTTTCTTTACCGGCACGATGGGCCTGCGCCGGGTCAAGAAGACCGTCAATTTCGACGCGCCCGAGGTGTACCACCTGTATTACGGCGACGAAATCGGTACGCCCGGGTCGGTGATGACCTATTTCCCCTTCGGCCAGATGCCGCGCGGCAAGCGGGGCACCGGCGAGGTCGGGGTGACCGAATTCGCCGTGCCCAAGGGGTCGCTGGGCTATTGGAAGGACCGGCTGGCGACCTTCGGCACAAGCGACCTGGCCGAAGACAGCTTCCTGGGTGAACACCGGCTGAGCTTCAGCGGCCCGGACGGCGACAGCTTTGCCCTGGTCGAAAGCGAAGACCGCGGGCGGACCGCCTGGACTGGCGACGGCGTGCCCGGCGATGCCGGCGTGCTGGGCTTCCACGGGGCGCGGCTGCGGCTGCGCGACGCCGGGGGTACGGCGGAACTGCTGGGTTTCATGGGCTACCAGAAGGACGAGACCGACGGCGCCGTGACGCGCTACCGGATCGAAGGCGGCAATGCCGCCGACACGATCGACCTCGAAGAACTGCCGCAGGCCCGGTCCGCCGCGCAAGGGGCCGGTTCGGTGCACCACATCGCCTTCGCGGTCGAAGACCGCGCCGCGCAGCTGCGGGTTCGCCAGGCGCTGCTGGACACCGGGTACCAGGTCACGCCGGTGATCGACCGCGATTATTTCTGGGCGATCTACTTCCGCACGCCCGGCGGCGTCCTGTTTGAAATCGCCACCAACGAACCCGGCTTCGACCGGGACGAAGACACCGCGAACCTGGGCCAGGCGCTGAAACTGCCGACCCGCTATGAACCCTACCGCGACGAGATCGAGCGCCTTCTGCCCGACATCGCCGCCTGAGGACCGATGTCATGCTGACAAGCACGTATCACGCCCTGACGCGCGCGCCCCGAAAGGGGGCGCCGCTGATCTTTGCCTTTCACGGCACCGGCGGCGACGAACACCAGTTCTTCGACGTCACCCATCAGATCGCGCCCGATGCGGGCGTGATCACGCCCCGGGGCGACGTGTCCGAAATGGGCATGGCCCGATATTTCCGACGCACCGGCGAAGGCGTCTATGACATGGAGGACCTGGCCCAGCGGACGGCCCGCATGGTCGCGTTCGTCCAGGACCACAAGGCCGCGCACCCGTACAGCGCGCTTTATGGCTACGGCTATTCCAACGGGGCCAACATCCTTGCTTCGGTGATGATGGCGCGGCCGGACCTGTTCGACCGGGTCGGGCTTTTGCACCCGCTGATCCCCTGGTCCCCCGATCCGGTGGACCTGTCGGACCGCCGCTTGCTGATCACCGCCGGGCGGCGCGATCCGATCTGCCCCTGGCCGCTCAGCCAGCGGCTGATCGACTGGGCCCAGGCGCAGGGCGCCCAGGTTACCACCGCCATCCACGATGGCGGCCACGACCTGCGCCAGCCGGAACTGGTGGCGCTGAAGGACCTGCTGACCGGCTGAACCTTACCGCAACACCATCCCGACCCCAGCCGCATTCGCCGGCTCGGGGTCTCCGGACCGAACGCCGAACAGACGGGCCACCGCGCCCGTGCCGGGCGCATCCAGGCAGGTGGCGCCCAGCCTGACAGGCACCGCCCCCGACCCCAGCTTGAACCGCGCCAGCCCCGGCGCGGTTTCGGTGTCCAGCAGGCCCAGATCCGCCCAGGCATGCCCGCGGGCGGCCAGCCAGCAGGCGGCCTCCCACATCAGCAGCGTATGGGCATGGGTCTGGCGCCCCAGCTCATCCGACCAGCCCAGATGATAGCTCGCGCCGCGCCCGTGCAGCAGGAACAGTATCGCGGCCACCGGTTCCCTGCCGTAGCGCGCGACGAACAGCCGCGTGGATTTCGCCCCGTTCAACACCCGCCAGGCATAGGTGAAACTGCGCGGCAGGCGGCGGTAATTGCGCCGTTTCGATTGCGCCTCTTCCCGCAACAACAGCCAGTGATCAACCTCTTCCGGCAGGGGCGCATGGTCGACGCGCAGCGGCCCGTCCTGCCCGCGCCGCAGCCGGTTGCGCCACTTGCCGTGCTGGCGGGCCATCATCTCCTCCGCCGGTCCAAGGGCCAGCCGCGCCTGGCAGCCGCCGGTCACCATCGGCAGCAGCCCCGCCACCGGGTCCTGCCCTTCGACCGGGTCCGAGGCGATCATCACCCCCCTGCAATCGCGCCTGAGCCGCCTGACCAGGTCCGCCGTACCGCGCCGCGCCTCATCCAAAGGCACGCCGGGCGCCCAGGCCGGACCGCGCGCGATCAGGGCGAAATCACCCAACAGCGGCCAGCGCCGCACAAGCACCTGCGCCGTGCCCACCGGATCGCCGGGCCGCCCCGCCGCCAGACGGATCACCCGCGCCCCGATCCCGGCACAGGCGCGCCCGTAGTGACAATGTTGCTGCATGGGGACCGGGCCCAGATCGCCCGGCCTGTCGATGATCTGCCAGTCCATGGCCTGGAATTAACCACGCGAAAACCTAATGCGCGGTAAATGGAAGCCCATGAAACGCAAAGCTCCCGCCGAAATCACCATCCTGGGTGTCACAGCCCCCCGCCCCCGTCCGACGCTGGCCGGGGCGTTCTGGCTGGCGATGGTGATCTCGCTGATTTTCGGCGCGTTCCTGTGCACGGGCGAAGCGCTGTGGCGGCTGGCCCTTTAGGCGCCCACCCGCTCCAGCAATTCGTTCAGCGCGGTGCGGTCGGCGGCGTCGTACTGCGCGACCCGGCTGCGCCACAGCGTCGCCTGGCTGCGCAGGATCAGCCCGTCCGACAGGATCTTGAGGTGGTTGGCGCGCAGCGTCTCGCCGGTCGAGGTGATGTCGGCGATCGCCTCGGCGGTCTCGTTCTTCACCGTGCCCTCGGTCGCGCCCTGGCTGTCGACCAGCATGTAGTCGGCCACGCCCTGGTCGCGCAGGAAATCCCGCACCAGCCGGTGATACTTGGTCGCGATCCGCAGACGGATGCCATGCGCCGCCCGGAAATCCGCCGCCGCCGCGTCCAGATCGTCCAGCGTGTCGACATCCACCCAGAACCGCGGCACGGCAAGGATCAGGTCGGCATCGCCAAAGCCCATCGGCTTGATCTCTTCGACCTGCTGTTCCCAGCGGGCCAGCTTTTCGTGGATCAGGTCGGTGCCGGTGACGCCCATGTGGATGCGCCCGGCGGCCAGTTCGCGCGGGATCTCTCCGGCAGACAGCAGCACCAGCGCCACACCGGCGATCCCGTCGACCTGGCCGGCATATTCCCTGTCCGACCCCGTCCGCGACAGACGGATGCCGGCGCGTTCGAACCAGTCGAAGGTCTTTTCCATCAGCCGCCCCTTGGACGGCACGCCCAGCTTCAGGGTCATCGCGACATCTCCTGCAGCTCAAGCATCAGGCCGGGGCGCAGCACCGCGCCCACCGCCGGAATCTCGGCCCCCTGCCCCAGTTCGCGGGTCAGCGCGTCGTAGCGCCCGCCGGTGGCCACGGGCGGCAGATCGGGGCGGCCTTCGACCGAAAAGCCAAAGACGAACCCGTCGTAATATTCCATCGAGGTCCGGCCATAGGCGGCTTCGAAATCCAGGTGTTCCACGTCCACGCCGCGCCCCGACAACGCCGTCAGCCGAGCATCCAGCCCGTCGATCGCCGGGCCGATGGCCGGCAGGTCCACGGCGATGTCGCGCAGCTGCTGAAGGGCGAAGGGAGCGGTTTCGCGCACCGCCAGCAGCGCGTCGATCGAGGACAGTTCATGCCCGCTGATCGGCGGTGTCGCGGCCTCGTCCCGCAGCGCGTGCAGGCGATGGGCGATCTCGGCCCGGCTGCGCAACCCGATCTCGGGGCCGGCATCGGCAAAGGGATCGGCGGCATCGAACAAGGCCGCCCGCGTCGGGGCCGGTGGCTGAGACCTGGCATAGCGTTCCAGCAGCGCGCGGAAACGGCGCGGGCGCCAGATGTGGCGCAGCAGCATCGCCTTGCGGGTCTGCGTCGTGGACAGGCCCAGGATCGCGGCCTTGAGGATGCCCATGTCGCCGGTAGAGGCGCGCAGGGTCAGCCCCGACAGCGCCTGGGCGATCAGGGCAAAGACCTCGGCATCGGCCGCCGCCGGATCGGTGCGGTCAAACACCTCGTATCCGACCTGGATATATTCGTTGGCGCGGTCGGGGTCGTGTTCCTGGCGGCGAAACACCTCGCCCGAATAGGTATAGCGGGCCGGTTCGGCGCCCTGGCTCATGTGCATCTGCACCACCGGCACGGTGAAGTCCGGGCGCATCATCTGTTCGCCGCGCAGCGCGTCGGTGGCGGTATAGGCGCGGGCGCGGATATCCTCGCCGTAAAGATCCAGCAACGTGTCGGCCGATTGCAGGATCGGCGTTTCCACCGTCACCGCGCCGGCCGCCTCGAAGCCGGCCCTGAGCCGCGCGGCCAGGGCCAGGATGTCGGAACGCGCGGGCATCAGCCCTGTCCGTCCAGGATCCGCCGGATCGTCGCGACCAGTTCCGAACGCGGAACCTCGACCTGGGAGGGCCGTTCCTTCCATTCCTCGAGCGTGGCGTTCTCGGCGATCTGCTTCCCCAGGATCAGGTCCTTGACCTGCACCACGCCGCGCGCCTTCTCGTCGGCGCCTTCGATGACGGCAGCGGGGCTGTCGCGGCGGTCGGCGTATTTCAGTTGGTTGCCGAAGTTCTTCGGGTTGCCCAGGTAGACCTCGGACCGGATACCCGCATTGCGCAGCTCGGCGACCATGGCCTGGTAATCGGCCATGCGGTCGCGGTCCATCACGGTGACGACGACGGGGCCATGGGCTTCGGATTTGATCCGGCCCTTGGCGTGCAACGCGGCCAGCAGACGGTCGACGCCGATGGAGATGCCCGTGGCCGGGACCGACTGGCCGGTGAAGCGCTTGACCAGGTCGTCATAGCGCCCGCCCCCGGCGACCGATCCGAACTGGCGCTTGCGGCCCTTCTCGTCGAAGATCTCGAAGGTGAGTTCCGCCTCGTAGACCGGGCCGGTGTAATAGCCAAGGCCACGCACGACCGACGGGTCGATCAGGATGCGGTCGCCGCCATAACCGCCGGCATCCAGCAGCTCGGCGATCTGTTCCAGTTCGCGCACGCCCTCTTCGCCGGTGGCCGATCCCTTCACCAGCTCGTTCAGCCGGGCAACGGTGGCGGCGCCGGTGTCCCGGCCCGCTTCGGTGAAGCCCATGACGATTTCGGCCTGTTCGCGGGACAGGCCCGCCCCTTGGGTGAAATCGCCGCTGTCGTCCTTGCGGCCTTCGCCCAGCAGCGCCCGCACGCCGTCCGGCCCCAGCCGGTCGAGCTTGTCGATGGCGCGCAGGACGATGCCGCGTTCGTGCGCCTTGGCGTCCAGGTCGCTGGGGTCCAGCACCCCCGCGACCTCCATCACCCCGTTCAGGACCTTGCGGTTGTTGACGCGGATCACGTAGTCGCCGCGCGGGATGCCGACCTGTTCCATCGCATCCGAGAGCATCGCGCAGATCTCGGCGTCGGCGGCCATCGAGGCGGTTCCGACGGTATCGGCATCGCATTGATAGAACTGGCGGAACCGGCCCGGCCCGGGCTTTTCGTTGCGCCAGACGGGGCCCATGGCGTAGCGGCGGTAGGGCGTGGGCAGATCGTTGCGGTGCTGGGCGTAGACCCGCGCCAGCGGGGCGGTCAGGTCATAGCGCAGCGCCAGCCAGTCGCCGGTCGCGCCCTCGTCGTTTTCCTGCCAGGCGAAGACGCCTTCGTTGGGCCGGTCGACATCGGGAAGGAACTTGCCAAGCGCCTCGACGGTCTCGACCGCGCTCGATTCCAGGGCGTCGAAGCCGTAGCGATGATAGACCCCGGCAATCGTGCGCAGCATCTCTGCCCGTTCGGTCACGTCCGGCCCGAAATAGTCGCGGAACCCCTTGGGGGTCTCGGCCTTGGGACGGGGCTGTTTCTTCGGCTTGGCCATGGGTCTGGTCCCCTTTCGCGGCGCGGTCTAGCGGATGGGCGTTTGCGGGGCAAGGCACTGCGATGTCGCTTGGGCGGTGAGGGCCGGCCGGGGTATTTGGAAAGAGAAAGAAGCACAGGCGCGGCACCCGGTCTTCCGGCCGCAGGGCCTGGCGCCAACGCGCGTCCGCCAGGACGCGCAAAGCCTCGTGTGGCCGCCCGTGGCGGCCTCCGCCTAGGAACGGCCTGGAAACGGCTTGGAAACGGCTTGGAAACGGCTTGGACAGGGGGCCCGCGTTGGGATATGGGCAAGGCATGCAGCATCTGGAAGAAAAGATCGCGCACCTGATGCGCACCGTGGATGACCTGAGCGATGTGGTCGCGCGCCAGGCGGGCGAGATCGACGTGTTGACGCGTCGCGTCGCCATGCTGATGCGGCGGGAGGCCGAGCGGGAGGCCGAGGGGTCGGGCGGGATGGTCTACGGCGACGAGCGTCCGCCGCATTACTGAATGAAGCATTGCTGATGTGCGGGCGGCAGCGGGGTGAAACCCCACCCCGCGCCCGGATCAGAGGTCCTCGACCGTCACCACGCCATCCAGCGATTTCAGCGCGCCCTTGATCTGCGGGTTCACCGCGAAATCCGAGCCGAGGTCCAGGTCCACCTCGCCCGGCAAGGACGGGTGCTGCAGGCACAATTGCACCGGCCCCCGCGCCGCGGCCTTCGCCGCCGCGTTGGCCTGTTCCAGCACACCCGCCACGATCGCCACCGCCTTGGCGTCGTCGATGTAGATCCTGAGTCCGGATGTCCCGCCTGCCGCCACCGCCTTGTCGATCGGCGCGACCGACCGGCCCAGCAGCTTCAGCTGATCCGATTCCATCGTCGCCTCGACCGTGACCACCACGTTCGACCCGGTTTCCAGGAACTCGCGCGACGCCTCCAGCGCCTCGGAGAACAGCGTGACCTCGTAATTGCCCGTGGGATCGGACATGCCGACAAAGGCAAAGCGGTTGCCCTTGGCCGATTTCCGTTCCTGGCGCGCGGTGACCACGCCCGCCAGCTTGGCGATCAGCGGGCCGCCCTGGGCCTTGGCCGTCACGTCGTCCAGCGTCAGCACGTTCTGACGGCGCAGCGGGGCCATGTAATCGTCCAGCGGGTGGCCCGTCAGGTAGAAGCCGATCGCCTTGAATTCCTCGCCCAAACGTTCCGCCGGCAGCCAGTCCGACACCGGCGACAGGCGCGGTTCCGGCAGGTCTTCGCCCGCTTCGCCGAACAGCGACACCTGGGCCGAAGCCTTCTGTTCGTGGATCGCCGCCGAATAGGCGACCAGCGCGTCGAGCGAATCGAAGACGCGGCGGCGGTTGCCGTCGAGCGTGTCGAAGGCGCCCGAGCGCACCAGCATCTCGAGCGGGCGCTTGCCGACCTTCTTCAGGTCCACACGGCGGGCGAAATCGTAGAGGTTGACGAAGGGGTGGTCGCCCCGTCCTTCCGTCACCAGCTTCATCGCCTCGATGCCGACGTTCTTCAGCGCGCCCAGCGCATAGATCAACTGCCCGTCCCTGACGTCGAAGGTCGGCTGGCCGCGGTTCACGCAGGGCGGCACATAGGGCAGCGCCAGACCCTTACGGACCTCCTCGAAATAGATCGCCAGCTTGTCGGTCAGGTGGATATCGCAGTTCATGACGCCGGCCATGAACTCGACCGGGTGGTTCGCCTTCAGCCAGCCGGTCTGGTAGCTGACCACGGCGTAGGCCGCCGCGTGGGACTTGTTGAAGCCGTAGTTGGCGAATTTCTCCAGAAGGTCGAAGACCTCGGTCGCCTTCTTCTTGTCGACGCCATTCTCCGCCGCGCCCTTTTCGAACTTGGGACGTTCGGCGTCCATCGCCTCCTTGATCTTCTTGCCCATGGCGCGGCGCAGCAGGTCGGCGCCGCCAAGCGAATAGCCCGCCATCACCTGGGCAATCTGCATCACCTGTTCCTGGTAGACGATGATGCCCTGGGTCTCCGCCAGGATATGGTCGATCGAGGGGTGGACGGACGTGATCTGCTTGAGCCCGTTCTTGACCTCGCAATAGGTCGGGATGTTTTCCATCGGCCCCGGACGATACAGCGCCACGAGCGCGACGATATCCTCGATGCAGGTGGGTTTCATGCGCTTCAGCGCATCCATCATGCCCGAGCTTTCCACCTGGAACACCGCGACCGTCTTGGCGGCGGCGTAGAGCTTGTACGTGGCCTCGTCATCCAGCGGGATCGCGTCGATGTCGTTCTCGGTGCCGGGAACGGGGGCGTACAGTTCGGTTCCGTCGGCGGCGACGTGCAGGGGCCGGCCGGATTTCAGGATCAGGTCGATCGCGTTCTGGATGACGGTCAGGGTCTTGAGGCCGAGGAAGTCGAACTTCACCAGCCCGGCCTGTTCCACCCATTTCATGTTGAACTGGGTCGCCGGCATGTCGGACCGCGGATCCTGGTACAGCGGCACCAGCCGGTCCAACGGCCGGTCGCCGATCACCACGCCGGCGGCGTGGGTGGATGCGTTCCTGAGCAGCCCCTCGACCTGCTGGCCATAGGTCAGCAGCCGGTTGACGACCTCTTCGTTGCGCGCCTCTTCCCGCAGGCGGGGTTCGTCCTGCAGCGCCTTTTCGATCGACACCGGCTTGACCCCTTCGACGGGGATCATCTTGGACAGCCGGTCGACCTGGCCATAGGGCAGTTGCAGCACCCGGCCCACGTCGCGCACGGCGGCCTTGGACAGAAGCGCGCCGAAGGTGATGATCTGGGCCACCTTGTCGTGGCCGTATTTCTCCTGCACGTAGCGGATCACCTCTTCGCGGCGGTCCATGCAGAAGTCGATGTCGAAGTCGGGCATCGACACCCGTTCGGGGTTCAGGAACCGTTCGAACAGCAAGCTGTAGCGCAGCGGGTCGAGGTTGGTGATGGTCAGCGCATAGGCCACCAGGCTGCCCGCCCCGGACCCCCGCCCCGGCCCCACCGGGATGTCGTGATCCTTGGCCCACTTGATGAAGTCGGCAACGATCAGGAAGTAGCCGGGAAAGCCCATGCCCTCGATGATGCCCAGCTCGAATTCCAGCCGCTTCTCGTATTCCTCGACGGGCGCGGCGTGGGGAATGACCTCCAGCCGGGCCTTCAGCCCCTCGACGGCCTGGCGGCGCAGTTCGGCGACCTCGTTGTCGGCGAATTTCGGCAGGATCGGGTCGCGGCGATAGGCCATGAAGGCGCAGCGCTGCGCGATCTCGACGGTGTTCTCGATGGCCTCGGGCAGGTCCGCGAACAGCGTCGCCATCTCCTGCGGGGACTTCAGGTAATGCTGCGAGGTCAACCGGCGGCGGTCTTCCTGCTGGTCGACATAGGCGCCCTCGGCGATGCAGATCAGCGCATCGTGGGCCTCGTACATGTCCGGTTTCGGGAAGTAGACATCGTTGGTCGCCACCAGCGGTAGGTCCATGGCATAGGCCATTTCCACATGGCCGCGTTCGGTGAGCCGTTCGGCTTCGGGCTGGCCGTCCTCGCCGGGATGGCGTTGCAGTTCGATGTACAGCCGGTCCGGGAAGGTTTTCGCCAGACGCTGCACCAGCGCTTCGGCCTCGGGCCGGTGACCGGTCTGCAGCAGCCGCCCGACGGGGCCATCGGGGCCCCCGGTCAGGCAGATGACACCGTCCGAATGCGCCTCCAGCTCCTCAAGCGTGACCTGCGGCAGCTGACCGCCCTTGCCCACGTAGAGACAGGTGTTGAGCGCCATGAGGTTTTCATACCCGGTCTCGTTCTGCGCAAGCAGGACCAGCGGCGCGGGGGGCCTGGGTTTCTGGCCCGGTTCCGGTGTCAGGTAGGCCAGGTCGGTCTGCATGCCGAGGATCGGCTGCAGCCCGGCGTCGGCGGCATAGACGGAAAACTCAAGCGCGCAGAAAAGGTTGTTGGTGTCCGTCACCGCCACCGCGGGCATGCCGAGCGTCGTGCATTGGCCCGGCAGTTTCTTCAGGCGGACGGCGCCTTCGAGAAGGGAATATTCGGTGTGAAGGCGGAGGTGGACGAATCCGGGGGTGCTGCTCATGCGCCCAGATTAGGGCGGCGGGGCGAGAGCGGCAACGGGGCGCACGCCATTCTGAAGCGATGCGTTTGCGGTAGCGGCGTGCCGGGTATTTGGGAAGAGAAAGAAACAGCAGTCGGACCCCTGCCCCGCCGCCGGGCCTGGCGCCAACGCGTGTCCGCAAGGACGCGCAAAACCTCGTGTGGCCGCCCAGGGCGGGGTGCTTTGGATCCATGGGGGGATGGAGGCCTCTGGCGTGGTCCTGGAAGAAGGGCCGCGCGCGGCCTTCATGACCGGCCACCCGACAGCTGACCGCAGTAGCCGCGGTGGCCGCAACGCTTGTCGAATAGGCGTTTGCCGCACAAAGTCACATTGAGTCGCGCGGGCCTCTTGCCTAGGACCGGCGTTGCCGCTTTTCTGTGCAGGCACTAAGGGCCGCGCCTTTGCTTTCCGCCGCATCGGGCAGAGGCGCGTCAAGGCCCGGGGGACAACAGACAGCGGCAGGCATATGCGCATGAAGATCACGTTCCGTCTGAACGGCGAAACGGTCACGCTCGAGGATGCGGCCGAAACCGGCACGCTTCTTGATTGGCTCCGCGAGGAGAGGGGCCTGACGGGCACCAAGGAGGGGTGCAACGAAGGCGATTGCGGCGCCTGTTCCGTCATCGTCACGGACGATCACGGCGCGAAGGCGCTGAACGCCTGCATCCTGTTCCTGCCCCAGCTGGACGGCAAGGCTGTGCGCACGGTCGAAGGCCTTGCCGGCCCCGACGGCGCGCTGCACCCCGTGCAGGAGGCCATGGTCACCCATCACGGCAGCCAGTGCGGTTTTTGCACCCCCGGGTTCCTGGCCTCGATGGCCTGCGCGCATCTGAACGGGCAGACGGATTACGACGACCGGCTGGCGGGCAATCTTTGCCGCTGCACCGGTTATGCGCCGATCATCCGCGCCGCCGAGGCCGCCGCCGACATGCCCGTGCCGGACTGGATGAAGGACATCCCCCCGCCCGCCATCGGCACGTCGGAATATGCGCCCGCCACGTCGGACGAACTGGCGCGGATCTACCACGCGCGGCCCGATGCCACGCTGGTGGCCGGGGCCACGGACGTGGGGCTGTGGGTCACCAAGGGGCTGAAGACGCCGGACCCGGTGATCTTCATGGGCCGCTGCGAGGATCTGAAGACCATCGACGTGAGTGAAACCGAGGTGCGCGCTGGCGCCATGGTCGACATGGAACGCTGGCGCGCGGCGATGGCACCGCTGCACCCGTCCTATGCCGAGATGATCCGCCGCTATGGGTCCGTCCAGGTGCGCGGCGCGGCGACGATCGGGGGCAATATCGCCAACGGCTCGCCCATCGGGGACAACCCGCCGGCGCTGATCGCGCTTGGCGCGACGCTGCATCTGCGGATGGGTGACGAACGGCGGGCGCTGCCGCTGGAGGAGTTCTTCCTGGCCTATGGCCGGCAGGACCGGGAACCCGGGGAATTCGTGGAAGCGGTGAGTTTCCCGCGCCAGGAAGACAGGCTGTGCGTCTACAAGCTGTCGAAACGGTTCGACCAGGATATCTCGGCCGTGTGCGGGGCGTTCAACATCACCGTGGAAGACGGCCGCGTCACCGGCGCCCGCATCGCCTTTGGCGGCATGGCGGGCGTGCCCAAGCGCGCGACCCATGCCGAGGCCGCCCTGCGCGATACCCCCTGGACCATGGACACCATCGCCGCCGCGCGCGAGGCGCTGGCACGGGATTTCCAGCCGATGGACGACATGCGCGCCTCGGCGGCCTACCGGCTGGACGCGGCCGGCGCCATGCTGGCGCGCTGTTTCGCCGAAACCCAGGGGCTGGTCACATCGGTGCTGGAGGTGAGCGCATGAGCGTTGCCAGGCCCCTGCCCCACGACGCCGCCCGGCTGCATGTCACCGGGCAGGCGCGCTATGTCGACGACATCCCCCTGCCCGCAGGCGCGCTGCACCTGGCCTTTGGCCTGGCGACCATCGCGCGGGGGCATATCACGTCGATGGACCTGGACGCCCTGCGCGCCGCGCCGGGCGTGGTCACGGTGATGACCGCCGACGATCTGCCCTTTGCCAACGATGTGTCGCCTTCGGCCCATGACGAACCCCTGCTGAGCGACGGGTCGGTCCATTACGTGGGCCAGCCGCTGTTCCTGGTCGCCGCGACAAGCCACCTGGCCGCGCGCAAGGCGGTGCGGCTGGCGCAGGTCGAGTATGCCGAGGATACGCCGATCCTGACCATCGAGGCCGCCCTGGCCGCCGACAGCCGGTTCGAGGACGGCCCCCGGATCTATGCCCGGGGCGACGTGGACATTGCGCTGAAGACCGCGCCGAAGACGGTGACCGGCCGGTTCGAGATCGGCGGGCAGGAACATTTCTACCTGGAAAGCCAGGCCGCCATCGCCCTGCCCCAGGAAGGCGGCGACATGGTGGTGGGGTCTTCGACCCAGCACCCGACCGAGATCCAGCACAAGGTGGCCGAGGCTTTGGGCGTGCCGATGAACGCCGTGCGGGTGGAAACCCGGCGGATGGGCGGCGGGTTCGGCGGCAAGGAAAGCCAGGGCAATGCGCTGGCGGTGGCCTGCGCGGTGGTGGCGCGGGCCACGGGGCGGGCGGTGTCGATGCGCTATGACCGTGACGACGACATGACGATCACCGGCAAGCGCCACGATTTCCGCATCGATTACACCGCCGGTTTCGACGACGACGGCCGGCTGCTGGCGGTGGACGTGACCCATTACACCCGCTGCGGCTGGGGCATGGACCTGTCGCTGCCGGTGGCCGACCGGGCCATGCTGCACGCCGACAACGCCTACTGGATCCCCGAGGTCCGCATCACATCCCACCGGCTGAAGACCAACATGCAGAGCGCCACGGCGTTTCGGGGGTTCGGCGGGCCGCAGGGTATGATCGGAATCGAACGGATCATGGATCATATTGCCCATGACCTGGGGATCGATCCGGTGGAGCTGCGGCGGCGGAATTACTATCCGTCGGCAAGGGCGGTGAGCGAGGATGCCTCCGGCGGAGGTATTTCAGCCAAGAAGAAGGCCCTGACGCCCTATGGGCAGACGGTCGACGATTTCGAGCTGCACGAGATGACGGAGGCGTTGCTGGCCTCGTCGGACTATGCGGCACGCAGGGCGGCGGTGGACGAATGGAACGCGGCCAACCCGGTGGTGAAGAAGGGGATCGCGTTTTCGCCGGTGAAGTTCGGGATATCCTTCACGCTGACCCATCTGAACCAGGCCGGCGCATTGGTGCATGTCTACCAGGACGGGTCGATCCACCTGAACCATGGCGGCACCGAGATGGGACAGGGGCTGTTCCAGAAGGTGGCGCAGGTGGCGGCGGCGCGCTTTGGCGTGGGCATTGAGGCGGTGAAGATCACCGCGACCGATACCGCCAAGGTGCCCAATACCTCGGCCACGGCGGCGTCGTCGGGCAGCGATCTGAACGGCATGGCGGTCAAGATCGCCTGTGATGCGATCCGTGATCGGATGGCGGCCTACCTGGCGCAGGTCTACCAGGCCGACGTGGCCGACGTGCAGTTCGCCGATGGCCATGTCACCGTGGGCACCGACCGGATGAGCTTTGCCGAAGCCGCGGGGCGCGTCTACCAGGGCCGGGTCAGCCTGTCGGCCACCGGGTTCTACAAGACGCCCAAGGTCGACTGGGACCGGATCAAGGGCCAGGGGCGGCCGTTCTTCTACTTTGCCTATGGCGCGGCGATCACCGAGGTGGCCGTGGACACCCTGACCGGCGAGAACCGGATCCTGCGCGCCGACATCCTGCATGACGCGGGCGCGTCCCTGAACCCGGCGCTGGATATCGGGCAGGTCGAAGGCGCCTACGTGCAGGGCGCCGGGTGGCTGACCACCGAAGAACTGGTCTGGGACGACAAGGGCCGCCTGCGCACCCATGCGCCGTCCACCTACAAGATCCCCGCCTGTTCCGACCGGCCGGATGTCTTCAACGTCACGTTGTGGGACGGAAAGAACCGCGAGGACACGATCTATCGATCCAAGGCCGTGGGCGAGCCGCCCTTCATGCTGGGCATATCGGCCTGGCTGGCGCTGAGCCATGCGGTCGCCGCCTGCGGCACGGCCTACCCGGCGCTGAATGCGCCCGCCACGGCGGAAGAGGTCTGGCGCGCGATCCGGGGCATCGAACATGGGGTTTGACCTGACCGCGCTTCGCTCGGCGCTGGCCCACGGGCCGGTGGCCCGGGTCGTGGTGGCCGAGGTGCGCGGGTCGGCCCCGCGCGAGGTCGGTGCGTCGATGATCGTCTGGGAGGGCGGCCAGTCGGGCACCATTGGCGGCGGCACGCTGGAACACGAGGCGGCGGAGGCCGCGCGGGCCGGTCGGACGGGCCTGACGAAGCAGGCGCTTGGCCCGGACCTGGGGCAGTGCTGCGGCGGGGCGGTGACGCTGCTGACCGAACGCTTCACGTTGGCGGATCTTGCACGGATCGACGGCGATGTCCTGGCCCGCCCGGTGGCGGGTGCGCCGATGCCCCTGTCGGTCGACCGCATCCTTGCCCGGTCCCGCGACCGGGGCGAGATCCCGCAGCCGCGGCTGATCGACGGCTGGATGGTGGAACCCATCGCCCGGGCGCAGCGGTCGCTGTGGATCTGGGGCGCGGGCCACGTGGGGCGGGCGCTGGTCGGGGTGCTGGCCCCGCTGCCCGATGTCGCGATCACCTGGGTCGATACCGGCCCCGAACGGTTCCCCGAAACCGTCCCCGACGGCGTGACACCGGTCCCTGCCGCCGCCCCGGCAACCCTGGTCCCGCACGCCCCCAAGGACGGCGAACACCTGATCCTTACCTATTCCCACGCCCTGGACCTGGACCTGTGCCATGCGCTTTTGTCCCATGGCTTTGCCTTCGCCGGGCTGATCGGATCGCGCACCAAATGGGCACGGTTCCGGTCGCGGCTCGCCGCGCTTGGCCATGACGCCACGTCCATCTCGCGCATCACCTGCCCGATCGGCGATCCCGTCCTGGGCAAGCATCCGCAGGCCATCGCCGTGGGCGTCGCCGCCCGCCTGCTTGCCCCTGTGCGCACTGACATCCGAGAGGCCTCCGCATGACCCCATTGCTTGGCATCAGGGGCCTGACCAAGGCCTATCCCGGCGTCGTGGCCAACGACACCGTGTCCTTCGACATCGGCGAAGGCGAGGTGCACGCGCTGCTGGGCGAAAACGGCGCGGGCAAATCCACGTTGGTCAAGATGATCTATGGCCTGGTCAAGCCCGACAGCGGCGAGATGATCCTGCGCGGCGCGCCTTACGCGCCCGCCGAACCGCGCGCCGCGCGGGCCGACGGGATCGCCATGGTGTTCCAGCACTTTTCGCTGTTCGACGCGCTGAACGTGGCCGAGAACATCGCGCTTGGCATGGAAGATCCGCCGCCGATGCGCGACCTGGCCCGCCGGATCCGCGAGGTGTCGGAAACCTACGGCCTGCCACTGGATCCCTCGCGCACGGTGGGCGACCTGTCCGCCGGCGAACGGCAACGGGTCGAGATCATCCGCTGCCTGCTGCAGGATCCGAAACTGCTGATCATGGACGAGCCGACCTCGGTGCTGACCCCGCAGGAGGTCGACATCCTGTTCAAGACGCTGAGGAAACTCAGCGCCGAAGGCACCGCGATCCTGTATATTTCCCACAAGCTGGAGGAGATCCGGACGCTGTGCGACAACGCCACGATCCTGCGGCTGGGCAGGAACGTGGGCACCTGCATCCCGCGCGAAACCACCGCGCGGGAGATGGCCGAGATGATGGTGGGCACCACGCTGAAAACGCCGGAACGGGCGGGCAAGGCGTTGGGGCCGGTGGCGTTGGACATCGCGGGGCTGTCGGCCAAATCGCCCTCGGCCTTCGGGACCGCGCTGAAGGACGTGTCGCTGAGCGTGCGCAAGGGCGAGATCGTCGGCATCGGCGGCGTCGCGGGCAACGGCCAGGACGAATTGCTGGCCGTGCTGTCGGGCGAAATCATCACGAAACCCGGCGCGGTCAAGCTGCACGGGCAACCGGTCGGCGCGCTTGGCCCCGGTGCGCGGCGCGCACTGGGCCTGCTGACGGGCCCCGAGGAACGGCTGGGCCACGCCGCCGCGCCGGACATGAGCCTGACCGAGAACGCCATGCTGACCGGGGCGATCCGCGAACGGCTGGTGGTGAACGGGTTCCTGAAATGGGGCGCCGCAAGGACATTCGCCGAGAAGATCATCGACGCCTTCGACGTCCGCACGCCGGGGCCCGAAAATGCGGCGCGCTCGCTGTCAGGCGGGAACCTGCAGAAATTCGTCATCGGCCGCGAGGTGCTGCAGCGCCCCGAAGTCCTGGTCGTGAACCAGCCGACCTGGGGCGTCGATGCCGCCGCCGCCGCCGCGATCCGCCAGGCGCTGCTGGACCTTGCGGCCGGGGGCACGGCGCTGGTGGTGATCAGCCAGGACCTGGATGAACTGATGGAGATCGCCGACAATTTCGCCGCCCTGAACGAAGGCCGCCTGACCCCGCCCCGACCGACCCAGGGCCTGACCATAGACGAGATCGGCCTGATGATGGGCGGCGCCCACGGGATGGAGGTGGCGCATGTCTGACCTGTCCGCGTGCGGCGCGCAACGAAAGCCCCTGTCATGATCAAGCTTGAAAAGCGGCCCCAGCCGTCGAACCTCTGGTCGGTGGCCACCCCCATCGTCGCCGTCATCGCCACGATGATCGCCGGCGGCGTGCTGTTCGCGGCCCTGGGCGAAAACCCGGTCGAGGCCATCCGCACCATCTTCTGGGATCCGCTGTTTGGCGAATTCGCCTTCTACTACCGCCCGCAATTGCTGGTGAAGGGCGCGCCGCTGGTGCTGATCGCCATCGGGCTCAGCCTCGGGTTCAAGGCCGGCATCTGGAACATCGGCGCCGAGGGCCAGTACATCATGGGCGCCGTCTGCGGCGCCGCCGTGGGCCTGGCGCTTTACCCGCTGGACAGCGGCATCGTCTTCCTGCTGATGGTCATCGCCGGCGCGCTTGGCGGTTGGGCCTGGGCGATGATCCCGGCGGTGCTCAAGGTGGTCTTCGGCACGAACGAGATCCTCGTGTCGCTGATGCTGGTCTATGTCGCCGAACAGATCCTCGCCGCCGCATCGCTGGGCTTCCTGCGCAACCCCGAAGGCTATGGCTTTCCGGGCAGCCGAAATTTCCAGCAATACCCGGCTGGCCACAACGCCGAGATCATCGCCGGCACCGGCATGCACTGGGGGGTCGTCGCCGCCTTTGTCGCGGTGATCTTCGCCTATGTCCTGCTGAACCGGCACATGCTGGGCTTCCAGATCCGCCTGACCGGCGACGCCCCCCGCGCCGCCCGCTTCGCCGGGGTCAAACCGGCGCGGCTGATCCTGTTCTGCCTGGGCATGTCGGGCCTTCTGGCGGGGTTGGCCGGACTGTTCGAGGTCGCCGGACCGGCGGGCCAGATCACCATCGACTTCAACGCGGGCTACGGATTTACCGCGATCATCGTCGCTTTCCTGGGCCGGTTGCATCCCGTCGGCATCCTGCTGGCCGGCGCGCTGATGGCGCTGACCTATATCGGCGGCGAGATCACGCAATCGTCCATGGGCCTGCCCGCGGCGGCGATCCAGGTGTTCCAGGGGATGTTGCTGTTCTTCCTGCTGGCCTTCGACGTTCTGACCAATTACCGGGTGCGCATCGGCGCCCCCCGCACCGCCTGACCGGCCGCGACAGGGACATTCCATGGACGTATCCACCATCAATCCCGCGCTCCTCGTCGCCTCGCTCATGGTCGCGTCGACGCCGATCCTGCTGGCCGGTATCGGCGAACTGGTCGCCGAACGCGCCGGCGTTCTGAACCTGGGCGTCGAGGGCATGATGATCACCGGCGCGATCTGCGGCTTTGCCGCCGCCGTGCATTCGGGATCGCCTGCCGTGGGCTTCCTGGCGGCCGCCGCCGGGGGCGCGCTGCTGTCGCAGCTGTTCGCATTCCTGACCCAGTTCGCGCTGGCCACGCAGGTGGCCTCGGGCCTGTCGCTGACGCTGTTCGGGCTGGGCCTGTCGGCCCTGATCGGGCGCAGCTACGGCGGGCAAAAGCCGCCGCCTTCGGCGCGGCTCGACCTGCCGGTCCTGTCGGACCTGCCGTTCTTCGGACGCGCCTTCTTTCAGCATGACATGATGGTCTATTTCAGCCTGGCCATCGTCGTCGCCGTCTGGGTCTTCCTGAAATTCACCCGCAAGGGGCTGATCCTGCGCGCGGTGGGCGAAAACCACGACGCGGCCCATGCGCTGGGGTACAAGGTCATCGCGATCCGCATGGCGGCGATAGCCTTCGGCGGCGCCTGCGCCGGGCTGGGCGGGGCCTATATCTCGCTGATCCGGGTGCCCCAGTGGACCGACGGCATGACCGCCGGCGCGGGCTGGATCGCGCTGGCCATCGTGGTCTTTGCCTCGTGGAAGCCCTGGCGGGCGCTGGTCGGGGCCTATCTTTTCGGCGGCATCACGGTTCTGCAGCTGAACCTGCAGGCGGCGGGCGTGAACGTGCCCGTCCAGCTTCTGTCGATGTCGCCCTACGTCATCACCGTGCTCGTGCTGGTCGTGATCTCGGCCCGGACCCGGTCGGGCAACAGTTCGGCCCCGGCCTCGCTGGGGCGGACCTTCCATGCGACACAGTGATCACCCCACCTTCCTCGGGGGGACAAGCACCCCGGAAGTCACTTACACTCAACGAAAAAGAACGGGAGTAATACCATGAAACGCAGAACGCTTCTGGCCGTATCGGCCGCGGCCCTGGCCCTGTCCGCGGGTGCGGGCCTGGCGCAGGACACCACCAAGGTCGGCTTTATCTACGTCGGCCCCGTGAACGACGGGGGCTGGTCGCAGCACCACCACGAAGCCGCGATGGTCATGAAGGACCATTTCGGCGACAAGATCGAAGTGGTCGAACAGGCTTCGGTCCCCGAAGGCCCCGACGCCGAACGCGCCATGACCCAGATGGCCCTGCAGGGCGCCGACCTGATCTTTGCAACCTCCTTCGGCTACATGGATTCGGTCATCAACGTCGCCGGCAAGTTCCCGGACGTGAAATTCGAACACGCCACCGGCTACAAGACCGCGCCGAACGCCGGCGTCTATTCGGCCCGCTTCTACGAAGGCCGCGCCGTCGAAGGCTACCTGGCCGGCCACATGACCAAGTCCAACAAGATCGGCTACATCGGCTCCTTCCCGATCCCCGAAGTCATCCGCGGCATCAATTCGTCCTTCATCCACGCCAAGAAGGAAAACCCGGACGTGACCATGTCGGTCGTCTGGATCAACACATGGTTCGACCCCGCGAAAGAGGCCGACGCCACCCAGGCGCTGCTGGACCAGGGTGTCGACGTGGTGCTGGCGCACACCGATTCCACCGCGCCGCTGGCGGTGCTGAAGGAAAAGGGCGGTTTCGGCTTTGGCCAGGCGGCGGACATGTACGAATACGCGCCTGAACCGCGCATCTCCTCGATCATCGACGAATGGTCGCCCTATTACATCGAACGCACCCAGGCGGTGATCGACGGCACCTGGGAAAGCGACAACACCTGGGACGGCATCGGCGCCGGCATGGTCGGCATCGGCGAAATCACCGGCCCGGTGCCGGACGACGTCAAGGCGGGCGCCGAGGCGCTGGCCAAGTCCATCGCGGACGGGACGTACCACCCTTTCACCGGCCCGCTGAACAAGCAGGACGGATCGGCCTGGCTGGCCGACGGCGAAGTGGCGGACGACGGCACGCTGGCCGGCATGACCTTCTACGTCGAAGGCCTGACGGGCGAGATCCCGCAGTAAGCCGCCCACGTCACGTACACCACGTTCCGGCACATGAGGGCCCCGCCACACGGCGGGGCCTTTTCGTTCACCGGATCAGGCGGGTTCGGCCCCCATGTGATGGGCGTCCCGCTGTTCCGACATCAGCCGGTATTCCGTGGGAATATCGCGCAGCGACAGCATGCCCACGGCGCGCCCCTCGTCATCGACGACCGGAAGGTGGCGAAAACAGCCCTTGCGCATCAGCGTCGCCGCTTCGGCCAGGGTCGAACTGCGCCGCACGGTGACCGGATTGGTCGACATGATGTCTTCCACCCGCATCGCATCCAGCGCGCCGGGTTCGCAGATACAGCGCCGAATCACGTCGCGTTCGCTGATGATCCCTTTGAGCATGTCGTTTTCCAGCACCGGCAGGGCGCCGACGTTATGCCGGTTCAGGAACAGGCACGCCATGCGAATGGTCGCGTCCGGCGTGACGGAGACAAGTGTCTGCCTGGCGATGAATTGATCGATCGTATTGATAGTCAACTCTCTTCTCCTCCAAGAAATCCCTCCATCCCAAGGGGTTCGATTGTACCACAATCGTCACATCCCTATCAGCGATGAGTTCCAGAAGGGTAAACGCCGGCAGCCCCGGGCGGGGTTTTCCCCCACCGCTGCCGGCAAGGCGGGGCAGACCCCGCCCCGCGCCTCAGAGGCGCGAGAGCAGTTCCATCTTCTTCTCGGCGAATTCCGCGTCCGACAGGATCCCCTTGTCCCGCAGATCGCCCAGCTTCTCGAGCTTGGCGAAGATCGCGTCGCTGTCGTCGCCCTGCCCCGAAGATTGCCCCGAAGGGTGTGCCATCGGCTGTGCGGCCGGCTCGGGCGCCATCGGCGCGGGCGCCGGCTCGGGCGCAGGCTGGAACGCCGGCTCGGGCTCGGCCACGAACGACGGTTCCGGCTGCGACGCCATACCGCCATCCGCGTTAACCACCGGCAGGTCCGCCACCCGCACCAGGCCGAACTGGCTGGTGAACGTCAGCGACTGGTCGCCGCCCTGCTGCTGGCCGAACCCGCCGATCTGGTGCGCCCCGGTGTCATAGACCGTGACATGCCCGTTCAGCAGGATCGCCAGCCGGCAAATCCCCGGAAAATAAGCGTATTTCATATCGTTCTGCGCGCCGGTCGATCCCGGCTGGCCCAGGTCCTGCGGCCACCAGGTGCCGTATCCCGCCCCCTGCACGAACAGGCTCGACTGCCCGCCCATGCCGCCGCCCATGCCGCCGCCCTGGCTTTGGCCCTGGTAGGACCCCGACTGGCTCTGGTTCTGGTAGACCGGCGGCTGGAACACCTGGGTTCCGGCCAGCTTGTTGGACAGGTCCGAACACAGGCTGTCCACCCGCGCCTTCAGCCCGTTGTTGAACATGTCGCCGATCATCGTCATGCCGCCCATCGACCACTGGCCCATCCCGCCCAGTTCCCAATGGTTGAACTGCGCCTGGGTGCCGCCCCCCTGGTCCAGCGCGATCAGCACATGCGTGACGGCGTCGGGGCTGAAACCGTGGCGCGCGGCCACGTCGTTGACGATCGATTGCCCCTCGGGGGTAAGCATGGTCATGTGATTTATCCCATCATGTCTGGTCGTTCGAGCGAACCGCGCGATGGTCTGGCGATCGGGGCGGCTCCTATCATGACCGGCCCCTGTCCGACAGGGTTAATCTGGACCGCCCCCGCGCCCCCGCTCTTCCCAAGCGTCCAGCTGCGTGCCACACCTGTCCCATGACCCGTCTCAGCACCCCCAACGGCGCCCCCGCCGGCGCCTATGCCTTCGGCACGATGCAATTCGGCGGCAAGGCCGACGCCGCCGCCAGCCGCGCCATGTTCGATGCATGCCGCGCCGCCGGCATCGCCCATTTCGACACCGCCTATCTGTATACCGGCGGCGCGTCTGAAACGCTTCTGGGCGGCATGATCGGCGACCGGCGCGACGATCTGCTGATCGCCACCAAGGTCGGCTATTCCGGCGGCGCCGGGGCGGCCAACATGATGACCCAGTTCGATATCTCGCGCCAGCGGCTGGGGCTCGACACGATCGACGCGCTGTACCTGCACCGGTTCGACCCCGACACCGACCTGCACGAGACGATGGCATGTTTTGCCGACCTGAAGGACCGCGGCCTGATCCGCTATGTCGGCCTGTCCAATTTCGCCGCCTGGCAGGTTATGAAGGCCGCCTGGATCGGCGCCGAATTCGGGCTGACCATCGACCTGCTGCAACCGATGTATTCCCTCGTCAAACGCCAGGCCGAAGTCGAGATCCTGCCGATGTGCGCCGACCAGGGCATCACCGCCGCCACCTATTCGCCGCTGGGCGGCGGGCTTCTGACCGGCAAGTACCTCAGCGGCGGCGCGGGCCGGCTGTCCGAAGACGACCGCTATGCCGCGCGCTACGGCCTGGACTGGATGGCGGGCGCCGCCGCCGGGCTTTCCGCCATTGCCGGGGAAATCGGCACCCATCCTGCAACGCTCGCCGTGGCCTGGGCCGCCGCGCACCCTGCCGCCCCCGTCCCGATCCTCTCGGCCCGCTCGGCGGAACAGCTCGCGCCCTCGCTCGCCGCCATCGACCTGCCGCTGTCGGACGACCTTTACGCCCGCATCGCGGCGCTGTCGCCCACCCCGCCCCCCGCCACCGACCGGATCGAGGAACAGGCATGAGCCGCCCGCTGCCCCCCTCCGCCAGCGTCGCCGAACCCGCCGGCGGCGCCAGGCTTTACGCCCCCTCGGCCGACCGCAACGTCGGCCCCATCGCCGACCTCCTGGCCCAGGTCGCGCCCGCCACCGGCCGCGCGCTGGAAATCGCCAGCGGCACCGGCCAGCACGTCATCGTCTTTGCCGACCGCCTGCCCGGCCTTCACTGGCAGCCCACCGATCCCCAGGCCGACCGCCGCGCCAGCATCGACGCCTATGCCGCCGACGCCGCCCTGCCCAACATCCGCCCCGCGCAGCCGCTGGACGCCTGCGCGCCGGGCTGGGCGGACACGCTGGGACACAACGACCTGATCGTGCTGTGCAACCTGCTGCACCTGATCAGCTGGCCCGAGGTCCAGGCGCTTCTGGCCGAGGCCGCCAAGGCGCTGGCTCCGGGCGGCACCTTTGTCATCTACGGCCCCTTCAAACGGGGCGGAGAGCTGACCAGCGAGGGCGACCGCACCTTCGACGCCCAGCTGCGCGCGTCGGACCCGGCGATTGGCTACAAGGACGATTTCGACACGCTGGACCTGCTGGTGTCGCACGGTCTGGATGTGGCGCAGGTGGTGGAAATGCCGGCCAATAACCTTGCGCTGATTGCGACCCGGCCCTGACAGCGACCTTTCAGCGACCTTTCAGCGACCTGACGACACCCCACTCGTGATCCAGATCAAGGACTTCCCCGGTCCGGCATGGTGAATGACGCACATCACATCCGCACACATTCGCATGGGATTGATCGACATGAGCTGGACCGAGAAACTCGCCGACACCCGCACCGGCCTGCGCGCGCTGAACGCGGCCATCCCCGACACCGCCAGGGGCTTTGGCGCCCTGTCGAAGGCGGCCAGGGACGGCGGCGCGCTGGATCTGAAGACCAAGGAACTGGTGGCGCTGGCCATCGCCATCGCGGATCGGTGCGAGCCCTGCATCATGCTGCACGTCGATGCGCTGCGAAAAACCGGCGCCAGCCGCGAAGAACTGGCCGATGTGCTGGGCATGTGCATCCAGATGGGCGGCGGCCCGTCGATGATGTATGCCGCCAAGGCCTTGGAATGCTGGGACGAATTGGCCGCCTGACCCGGGCGAACCACGCCACCGAAGACGACGTCGCCGGATCGCGAATATTTTTTGAAAATTGGCGACGGAATGCCCGGGCTCGTGCGTATCAGCCTTTGAATGATAGCGCGGACAAGTCGATCCCCAGAGCCCGCGCACATTCAAATTGGCTGTCTGAGGTCCACTCACGGGACCGGCCAGGGCCCGGCGCGCTTCGGCTCACTACCCGAAGCGCGCCCACTTTTCCCCGCCGGATGCCATGTCCGCCGCATAGCATGTCGCGTGACGCCCTGTTCTGGGGCGTGGCCCCGGCGCGGGTGCTGCGCCGGGGTATTTGAGGCCAGAAAGAAGCCGCAGGTCAGTCGGGGATGATCTTGCCGGGGTTCATGATGTTGTCGGGGTCGATGGCCGTCTTGATGGCCCGCATGTAGGGCAGCGCGGCGCCCAGTTCGGTCGTCAGGAAGGATTTCTTGCCCTGGCCCACGCCGTGTTCGCCGGTGCAGGTGCCGTCCATCGAGATGGCAAGGTTGGCCAGCCAGTCGATGTAGCCTTCGGCGCGTTCCAGCTGTTCGGGATCGCCCCGGTCGATCAGCGGGGACATGTGGAAATTGCCGTCGCCGACGTGGCCCACCACGGGGCACAGGATGCCCAGTTCCTCGGCCTTGGCCTTGGCCTGCGTCACGCATTCCGCCAGGCGCGAGATCGGGACGCAGGCATCCGTCGCCACCGCCGTCATCCCCGGTTTCAGCTGCAGCGAGGCCCAGTAGAAATCGTGCCGCGCCTTCCAGAGCTTGTTGCGGTCCTCGGTCGAGGCGGTCCATTCGAAGCCCGACCCGCCCAGGTCGTCGGCGATCGCGCCAAAGCTTTCCGCCTGTTCGGCCACGCCCGCCTGCGAGCCGTGGAATTCCAGCAGCAGCAGCGGTTCTTCCGGCAGGCCCAGTTTCGAATAATTGTTCACCGCCGTCACCGCCAGCGCATCCAGCAGCTCCATCCGGGCTACGGGAATGCCGAACTGGATCGTCGCCATCGCCGCGCGGCAGGCCGCGTCGACCGAGGGAAAGGAACAGCGCGCGGCCGATATCGCCTCGGGGATGCCCTGCAGGCGCAGGGTGATTTCGGTGATCAGGCCCAGCGTCCCTTCGGAGCCCACCAGCAGCCGCGTCAGGTCGTACCCGGCCGAGGATTTGCGGGCCCGCTGCCCGGTGCGGATGATCGTGCCGTCGGGCATCACCGCTTCGAGGCTGAGGATGTTGTCCTTCATCGTGCCGTAGCGCACCGCGTTGGTGCCGGATGCACGGGTGGCCGCCATGCCGCCCAGCGTCGCGTTGGCGCCCGGGTCGATCGGGAAGAACAGACCCTGGTCGCGCAGGTGCACGTTCAGATCCTCGCGGGTTACGCCGGGCTGGACCACGACGTCGAGGTCTTCGGCATGCACCGCGAGGATCCGGTTCATCCGGGTGAAGTCGACGCAGATGCCGCCCGCCGGCGCGTTGACGTGGCCTTCCAGCGAGGATCCGACACCGAAGCCGATCACCGGGACCTTGTGGGTGGCGCAGATCCGGACGATCTCGGCCACTTCCTGCGTGGTTTCGGGGAAGGCCACCGCGTCGGGCGCCTGGGTCTGCAGCCAGGTCGTCGTGTGGCCGTGCTGGTCGCGGATCGATTGGCCGGTCTGCAGCCGGTCCGCCAACATCTGTTTCAGGCTGGAGACCGCGATCGCGATCCCCTCTTCGTTGCGCGCAAGCGCCTCGGCACGTCCCATGGTCTTCCTTTCGGGTGGTCGGCGCATTTTATCCGCCACGCGCAGGGGAACAAGGGGGCGGAACTAGGGTGGGAACATGGGGGGCTTCAGCAGGCCGGCGCTTCGCCAACCCGGGCGTGGAAACAGCCGGTCATTGCGTCGAAGCGCCACCACCCCGCCGCCAGGTTGAGGCCAGGTTGAGGCCAGGCTGCGGCCCCGGTTCGCGCCAGTAATCAGGACCTGCATGACTCCCCCCTTGCGGGAGAAGTTCAATTCGCCTTTCGGCTGGCAATCAATTCGCCTTCCGGCTGGGCATGAACGGCAGCGGCGCCACCGTCACCCCCTCCTCGACCAGCTTCCTGGCCTCGTCCAGACGCGCCTCGCCATAGATCGCGCGGCCCGGGGTTTCGCCATTGTGCATCGCCCGCGCCTCGCGCGCGAACTCCAGGCCGACGTAATCCGCGTTCTCCTCGATCGTCTTGCGTATCGCGCGCACGGCCGCTTCGGCCTCGGACCCGGGCGCGCGCAAATCCGGCTTCGCCGCCTTGCGCGACGATCGCACGCGCGGCGCCATCATCGATTTCTCCACCTCGCCCGCCCCGCAGACGGAACAGGACACCATGCCCGCGCCCGCCAGCTTGTCGAAGGCTTCGGCCGATTGGAACCAGCTGTCGAAAGCATGGCCGTTGGAACATTTGAGAGAGTAGCGGATCATCGGGATCTCACGAGGTCATGTATTGTTTACATATCCTCCCGCGACCCAAGATCAACCTCGCGCGCGCACCTGCGTGATCATGGCAGGCGGTCGGGGTCGAAATCGCGCAGGATCCGCGCAAGCTCGGGCTCGTCCACCCGGTCCGCCGCCTTGGCGGGCGTCAGCCACTTGCGCCGGCGCTGCCCCGCTTCCGGATACCGCCGCGCCAGCGCCTTGACCTTCACCGGGTAGACCATCACCACGCAAGGCAGGTCCGGCCCGTCCTCGACGATCTTGACGTAGGAATACAGTCCCAGGCACAGGTCCTCGACCCGCCCGCGCACGCCGGCCTCTTCCCAGGCCTCCTGCAGCGCGGTTTCGGCCGGAGTCAGCCCAGCAACCGGCCAGCCCTTGGGCGCGATCCAGCGCCCCGTCCCCCGCGAGGTGACCAGCAGGACTTCGGTCCGCCCCGCCCGCCGGCGATGGCACAGCGCGGCGAATTGCGTGCGCATGTCGGATTTGCACAAGGGCCGCACTTCAAGCGGCATCTGCTTGACCAGCATGTCCCGATCGTCCCCTTTCCCTGACCCAGGGTAAGCGGATCGCGGATCCAATACACGGGAAAAAGACGCGGGATCATCCACATTCGATCCACACAAAGCTGTGGATTAACATTTAGCCACAAGATCTTGTGGCCCGCCCCCGCGACCTGCGGCTCAGCTCAGCCGCATCCGGTCCTTCAGCTGCTCGACCAGCCGTTCGCGCGGAACATCGGCCTCGATCGCCAGGCGGCGCAGGCCGAAATGCACATGCGCGATTTCCTGGTAATAGCGCGCGTAGATGTAATTGGTCGTGGCCCCCGCCACCGCCCCCAGAACAGGGATGGTCTGCGTCGCCAGCTTCTGGCCCATCGACACCGCCACCTTCGGCGCAACGGCCGAAATCATCTTTTGCACCGCACCGCCGGTCAGCGTCATGCGCACCGTGTAAAACCCCAGGTCCGACCCGTCGTCTTCCTCCAGCGGCCCGGCGGCGGACAGCACGCGGATGCAGTCAAAGGTCACGTTGGGCGCGCCCGGGTCAAACCCTTCCTTGCGCGCCGCGCCCTGGATCGACCGCAGCAGCAGCGTGGTGGTCACCGGCAATTCCATCAGCGCGGTCGGCGCCCCGCCGAATCCCCCCGCCGCCCCCAGCGCCGACGCCATGGCCGTGTTCACCCAGGCTTTCTGGTCGGGCAAGGCGGACCGCGATCCGTTGGCCGCCCGCATCGACACGCGCAGCGCGGCCTCGGTCGCATCGACAAGGTTGTCGCGGATCACGGCAGGCAGCCGTTCGATCAGCGATTCCGCCCGGCTTCCGGCCACGTTCAGCAGCCGCAAGCCCGGACCGCTGGCGCCCCGGTAACGTTTCGCAAGACGGTCAAGCTCGGCCTCGGTGTTCACCGGGGCGACGTTGATGATATCGATCATGTGTGTGTCAGGGCTCGGGTCCTCATACCCTAAAGATCGGCGCAGCTGGGCCCGGTTTCAATGGCCTTGCGCATCCCCGGCGCCATTGCGCGGGCCCTTGCCCGCCGGTTTGCCGCCCCTGTCCCCCCGTGCCGACCCAGTGCCGACCCCGTGCCGCCCCCGTGCCGACCCAGTGAGCCGTGGTCAGGCGTCCGGCGTCCAGCGCACGACCTTGCCGGTCACCCCGTCCCAGGCGCCGGGGGTCAGGTCATAGCCCAGCACGCGGTCGGGGTTGGTGGGCGGCGGCATTTCGACCCCGTCAAGCCGGCTGAACCCGAACCGCCCGTAATAGGGCGCATCGCCCACCAGCATCACCCGGTCCCAGCCCCGCGACCGCGCCGCGTCCAGCCCGCCCTGGATCAGCATGGCGCCCAGCCCTTCGCCCTGGTGGGTCGGGTGCACGGCGACCGGCCCCAGCAGCAGCGCCGCCGCCGCATCGACGCGGATCGGCCAGAACCGGATCGCGCCGGCCATGGCGCCGGTTTCGTCGCGCGCGATGCGGGCAAGGTCGTCCAGCGGCGCCACCTCATCGCGCAGCCGATAGGACGACAGCGCCGTGCGACCGGGCGCAAAGCAGAGATCGAAGAGCGCCTCGACCTCCCACCAGTCCTGGGGATGTTCTTGTGTCAGGGTCAGCAAGGGCGTCGGTCGTCTGCGAAGGAATGTCGGGGTCGGGGTCCGCGTCTGGCGGAAAGGGTGGCCATCGCCCTAGCACGCGGGTAACTCAGGAGCAAACGATCTGCACAGCCCCAGGAGAGCGCCCATGTTCTACCGCCCCGAAGACGGCCACGGCTTGCCGCACAACCCGTTCAACGCCATCGTGACGCCCCGGCCGATCGGCTGGATTTCGACACAGGACAAGGACGGGATCCGCAACCTTGCGCCCTATTCGTTCTTCAATGCGGTCGCCTATGTGCCTCCTCAGGTGATGTTCGCTTCGACCTCGGCCAAGCCGGACCAGGACGGCACCAAGGACAGCGTCGCCAATATCCGCGACACCGGTGTGTTTTGCGTGAACATCGTCGAATACGCGGCGCGGGACGTGATGAACCGGACCTCGGCCACCCTGCCCAGGGAGATCGACGAATTCGACGAGGCCCGGATCGCGGCGGCGGCCTGCGAAACCATCGCCTGTTCGCGCGTGGCCAATGCGCCGGCGGCACTGGAATGCCGGCTGACGCAAATCGTCGACCTGCCGGGCGCCGCGAACAAGGTGGTCTTTGGCGAAGTCACCGGCGTGCACATGCGCGACGATTGCCTGGTGGACGGGGTGTTCGACGTGACCACGTTCGAACCGCTCACCCGGCTGGGCTACCGCGATTATTCCGTGATCACCGAATTGTTTTCGCTGGCGCGCCCCGACGATTGACCCCGGGCCGCTCATCCGGCCTTGCGGCCGGCCTCGCCGGGTGCCCAAGGATGAACGAATGGTTAATTCGCCCCTGTAACGCCTTGATATCATTCAGGGGCGAAAGTGTCCCACGCGTGGGACCCCCCTGGGTTCAATGCCCGCCCAGGATCCCGGTGCGGACCGAATAGTTCACCACCAGCCCGTATTCCGGATCGTCATCGCTGTCGACCATCAGGTGGCCGGCCTTGTTGAGCATCCTGTGGCAATCATGGCTGAGATGGCGCAGCTGGATCTCCTTGCCCTCGGCCTCGTATTTCAGGGCCACCGATTCGATCGCCTGCAGCGCCGATTGATCCACCACCCGGCTGTCGGCGAAATCCACCACCACGCGGGACGGATCGCCCTTGGGATCGAACAGCTCCACGAACCCGTCGGCGGACCCGAAGAACAGCGGGCCCTGGATCTGGTAGACCTTGGCGCCTTCGGGGGTGCGGTAGCTTTTCGCGTGGATCCGCTTGGCATTGTTCCAGGCATAGGCCAGCGCCGAAACGATCACGCCGACGACCACCGCGACGGCGAGGTCCTCGAAGACGGTGACCACCGTGACCAGGATGATCACGAAGGCGTCCATCAGCGGCACGCGGCGCATGATCCGGAACGAATTCCAGGCGAAGGTGCCGATGACCACCATGAACATCACCCCCACCAGCGCCGCCAGCGGGATCTGTTCGATCAGCGGCGAGGCGACGAGGATGAAGATCAGCAGGAAGACCGCCGCGCAGATGCCGGCGATGCGGGTGCGCCCGCCGGATTTCACGTTGATCATCGACTGGCCGATCATCGCGCAGCCCCCCATGCCGCCGAAGAAGCCGGTGACGGTGTTGGCCATGCCCTGGGCGATGCATTCCTGGCTGGCGCCGCCGCGCTTGCCGGTCATCTCGCCGACCAGGTTCAGGGTCAGCAGGCTTTCGATCAGCCCGACCGCGGCCAGGATGATCGAATAGGGCAGGATGATCTTCAGCGTTTCCCAGTTCAGCGGCACCATCGGAATGTGGAACTGCGGCAACCCGCCGTTGATCGAGGCCATGTCGCCCACGCGCGGCACGTCGATGCCGAAGACGATCACCAGCAGGGCGACGATGCCGATCCCGGCCAGCGGCGCAGGAAACGCCTTGGTCACCCTGGGGGTCAGCCAGATGATTGCCATGGTCAGCGCGACCAGCGCCAGCATGACCACCAGCGGCAGGCCGGTCAGCCATTCGCCGCCCCCTGCCCCGTGGCCCGAAGCCTCCATGCTGCCCGGAACCTTGAACTGGGTCAGCTGGGCCAGGAAGATCACGATCGCCAGCCCGTTGACAAAGCCCAGCATCACCGGATGCGGCACCAGGCGGATGAACTTGCCCCATTGCATGACGCCGGCAAAGATCTGCAGGATCCCCATCAGCACCACGGTGGCAAACAGGTATTCGACCCCATGCGCGGCCACCAGCGCCACCATCACCACGGCCAGGGCCCCCGTCGCACCGGAAATCATGCCCGGACGCCCGCCGAAGACCGACGTGATCAGCCCCACGATGAAAGCCGCGTAAAGCCCGACCAGCGGGTTCACGCCCGCGACGAAGGCAAAGGCCACCGCTTCGGGCACCAGCGCCAGGGCCACGGTCAGGCCCGACAGCACGTCGGTGCGGATCTGCGCCGGCGTAAGCTCGTCACCGCCGTTCAGACGAAGATCGGGAAGGGTCAGACGATCGGTCAGAACGCTCAGTTTCGAGCGGGGCATGGCAAATCCTGCAATCTTTGGGGAATGTTTAAGCTATCCGGTACCGTATGCGCTGCATTGCAGCAACTCTGCGCGACCAAATGGGTAGCCGCTATGCGATTGGTGCATGTCGAAATTCGCCGGGCCATTTCCTATGGCCAGCACCGATACGAGTGCATAGCTTGCGCGCAACCAATTTGCAACGAACTGAGGCTATGATGACCAAAACCAAGATCGCGGTGATCGGTGGATCGGGGCTTTATGACATCGACGGGCTGGAAGACCAGGAATGGGTCGAGGTCGACAGCCCCTGGGGCAAGCCTTCGGATGCCATCCTGACGGGCGTGCTGGACGGGGTCGACATCTGTTTCCTGCCCCGCCACGGCCGCGGCCATGTCTACGGGCCGACCACGGTGCCCTACCGGGCCAACATCGACGCGCTCAAGCGGCTGGGGGTCACCGACGTGATCTCGGTCTCTGCCTGCGGGTCCTTCCGCGAGGAAATGGCGCCGGGCGATTTCGTCATCGTCGACCAGTTCATCGACCGGACCTTTGCGCGCGAGAAAAGCTTTTTCGGCACCGGTTGCGTGGCCCATGTCAGCGTGGCGCACCCGACCTGCGACCGGCTGCGGGCGGCCTGCCTGTCGGCGGGGCTGGACTCGTCGATCATGATGCATGACGGCGGCACCTACCTGGCGATGGAAGGGCCGCAGTTCTCGACCCTGGCGGAATCCCGGATGTACCGCGAAAGCTGGGGCTGCGACGTGATCGGCATGACCAATATGCCCGAGGCGAAACTGGCCCGCGAGGCGGAGCTTTGTTACGCGTCCGTCGCGATGATCACCGATTACGACAGCTGGCATCCCGATCATGGCGCTGTCGACATCACCCGGATCGTCGAGACGCTGCACGGCAATGCCGACAAGGCGCGGATGCTGATCAAGGGGCTGCCCGCCCTTCTGGGGGCCAAGCGCGAACCCTGCCCGCATGGCTGCGACCGCGCGCTGGACTACGCGATCCTGACCGCGCCGGACAAGCGCGATCCCGATCTGATGGCCAGGCTGGACGCCGTGGCGGGCCGGGTTCTCTGATGGCGGTCGACCTGTGGCTGGCCTTTGTCGCCGCCTCGACCGCGCTGCTGCTGATCCCGGGGCCGACCGTCCTGTTGGTGCTCAGCTACGCCTTGTCCAAGGGGCGCAGCGTCGCGGTGGCTTCGGCCCTGGGCGTGGCCACGGGGGATTTCATCGCGATGACCGCGTCGCTGCTTGGGCTGGGGGCGCTGGTGCTGGCGTCAGCGACGCTGTTCACCGCGCTGAAATGGGTCGGCGCGGCCTACCTGGTGTGGATGGGCGTGAAGTTGTTACGCAGCGCACCGTCCGAGGGGCTGACGGTGCCCAGGCGCGAGGTGACGGCGCGTGGGGTTTATGGACATGCGGCGATGGTGACGGCGCTGAACCCCAAGTCGATCGCCTTCTTCATTGCTTTCGTGCCGCAGTTCCTGCGCCCCGAGTCGCCGCTGATGCCGCAATTCGCGGTGCTGATCGCAACCTTCGTGTGGCTCGCCGGGCTGAACGCACTGGCCTATGCGCTGCTGGCCGACCGTCTGCGGGTGGCCATCGGGCGGCCCCGGGTGCTGACCTGGCTGACCCGCACGGGCGGCACGGCGCTGGTCGGGATGGGGCTGCTGACCGCCGTGCTGCGCCGGCCGGCGGTCTGACGGCAAACTGAACAGGGATGGCGCGCCCGGGCGGCGCGCCGTCAGTTTCAGGGCGGGTTTCAGGGCGGAACGTCAGGCCCTTTGGCCTGTGATCAGGCCTCGTGTTCCTTCATGAATGTCCGGATGAAGCCGCGGATTTCGCGCGCGGCGCTCGTGTCGAGCTTTTTGCAAAGATCCACAAAGGCGTCGCGTTCGTCCTTGTCGAGCCGCAGGACGAGCTGGCTGTTCTTCTTGCCAGACTTATCGGATTTCTTGTTCACGTCAGCATCGACTCCACCTTGACGGGAGCATATCGAATGTATATACACTCGATATGCAATTGATGTTCATGCAACCTAACAAAAAGGAACGGAAACGCAAATGTCTCTTCTGACTGCAAGCCAACTGCTGACGACCGACCGGATGGATTGGAACAAGCCGCACCTGTCGTGGATTTCGGCAAACTTCTACCGCTTCTTCCAGAAGCACTGAGATCCAGAGGCGGCGCTTGCAAAGGCGCCCGCCTTGGGCCAAACCTCTGACCGCCAATGCGACAGAGGAGGGCACCATGCCCGCACAGAAATCCGTCAAGGATTACATCCGGACCATCGTCGACTTTCCCCACGAGGGGATCCTGTTTCGCGATGTGACGACACTCTTCGCAGATCCCCGCGGCTTCCGCATGGCCATCGACCAGATGCTGCACCCCTATGCGGGCCAGCGCATCGACAAGGTCGTCGGTCTTGAGGCGCGGGGCTTTATCCTGGGTGGCGCGATCGCGCACCAGCTGTCGGTGGGCTTCGTGCCGATCCGCAAGAAGGGCAAGTTGCCCGGCCCCACGATTTCCGAGGATTACACGCTGGAATACGGCGAAGCCGTGGTCGAAGTGCATGACGATGCGATCCAGGCCGGCGAGAAGATCCTGCTGGTGGACGACCTGCTGGCCACGGGCGGCACCGCGGCGGCCGGCATCCGGCTGGTGGACCGGCTGGGCGGCGAGATCGTGGGCTGCGCCTTTGTCATCGACCTGCCGGACCTGGGCGGGCGCAAGAAGCTGGAAGGCGCTGGGATGGACGTCCATTGCCTGTGCGCGTTCGACGGGCTCTGATACCCGGAGGCTGCGCCTGACGGCGGGGGAACGGCCGGGTATTTTTGAAGAGAAAGAAGCAGGAGGGCGCGGCCTGATCGCAGCCCGCAAGCCTCAGGCCCGCAGAACCGCCCCGGGGTTCATGATGCCCATGGGATCCAGCGCCGTCTTGATCGCGCGCATGGCCGACAGTTTCACCGGATCGCCGTAACGTTCCAGGTCGCCCACCTTGGCGCGGCCCACGCCGTGTTCGGCGCTGAAGGATCCGTCGTGGCGCTGTACCAGGTCGTGGACCAGGGCGGTGACTTCGGGCGCGGCCTTGCGGGCCTCGTCGCGGTCCTGGCCCGGGGCGGGGAAGACGTTGTAATGCAGGTTGCCGTCGCCCACGTGGCCAAAGCAGTTGATCCGGTAGGGACCGAGTTCCGCCAGAGCCGGACCCGCTTCGGCGATGAAATGCGGCAGCGCGCCCAGGGGCAGCGAGATGTCGTGGCTGGCCACCGCGCCGATCAGGCGGTTGGCCTCGGGGATGTTTTCGCGCACGTTCCAGAAGTCGGCGCGCTGGCCTTCGCTTTGCGCGATCAGCCCGTCCGAGACGATCCCCTGCTCGAACGCGGTTTCGAAGAGAGTGCCAAGAGCCTCCTCGGGGTCCAGACCGGAGGCGAGACCGACCTCGACCAGGACCGACCATTCGGGCGGTTCATCCCAGGGCTGGCGGACCTGGGGCAGCTTCTCGGCCAGGAAATCCAGCCCCTGGCGGTGCATCAGCTCAAACGCGGAAATGCCTTCGCCCAGTTGGCCCCGCGCCAGCGACAGCAGCGACAGCGCGGCGGCCGGATCGGCGACGGCAAGGAAGGCCGTGCCCTGCCCCGCCGGGATCGGCGACAGTTTCAGCGCGGCCGCGGTGATGATGCCCAGGGACCCTTCGGCGCCGATCAGCAGGTTGCGCAGGTCGTAGCCGGTATTGTCCTTCCTCAGCCGCTTCAGCCCCTGCCAGATCCGGCCATCCGGCAGCACTGCTTCCAGGCCAAGGCACAGATCGCGCGCCGTGCCGTAGCGCAGCACGTTCACGCCGCCCGCGTTTGTCGCCAGGTTGCCGCCGATCCGGGCCGAGCCTTCGGCGGCCAGCGACAGGGGAAAGAGGCGCCCGGCCTCCTGCGCGGCGGCCTGGACATCGGCCAGGATCGCGCCGGCCTCGGCGATCATCACGTTTTCGTCCGGGTAGACGGCGCGGATGCGGTCCATGCGTTCCAGCGAGACGATCAGCGGTGCGGGGCTGTCCAGCGCCACCTGTCCGCCCACCAGCCCGGTGCCGCCGCCATAGGGGATGACCGGCACGCGCGCGCGCGCGGCGGCGGTCACCAGGGTCGCGACTTCGTCGACCGACTGCGGCAGGGCGACGAAGCCCGGCGTGCCGGGATATTTTCCGCGCGGCTCTTCAAGATAGCGGGTATCGGCCCGACGGATGCGGTCGTGTGGCAGGTCGATTGAGGCGACGAAGGCCTCGTCGGCGGCGTTCAGTGTCATGGCCCGGTTAGAGCGCCAAGCGCGTGCCAAGGCAAGAGGGTGCGTGGGTCACGGGCCGTCGGCGCGCAGCCAGTCGGGGCGCAGGACGACGATGGTGGGCCGGTCCGGCAGGCTGCGCAGCGACACTTCGATCGAGGGGCCGTCGCGGATGTCGATGGCGAAGTCGTCGCGCATGCCGGCAAGGAAAGCGTCAAGCGAATAGCCCGAGAACCAGTGCATCGGGATGACGACGGAGGATTTCAGCCGCTTGAGCGTGGCGATCATCTGGGGCAGCGGCAATGTCATGCCGCCATCCACCGGGGCCATCACCACGTCGAGCCGGCCGAGGGCGGCGAATTGTTCATCGTTGGGGATGTGATGCAGGTGGCCCAGGTGGCCGATGCACAGCCCTTCGACCTCGAAGACGAAGATGGAATTGCCCGAATCCTCGACCCCTTCGCCATAAGGCGACCGGATGTCGGTGGAGACATTGCGGATCAGCATCTCGCCCAGGTCGAGGTGATGGTCGATGCCTTCACCGTAGACGCCCCAGCCTTCCAGCACATGGGGAATCGCCGGGTCTGGGGCCGATGTCCAGTGCGAGGAATGGGCGTGGTTCATGGTGACCACGTCGGGGATCAGCGGGGCGGACCCGATGAAGCCGGTGTAATCGGTGATGGCGGTCAGCCCGCCCTGGGTCTGCAGCAGGAACGACGCGTGGCTGATATAATGCAGGCGTACCGTGTAATCGGGCAGCGGGTCGGTCCATGACGCCTTGTGCAGGTATTCCACCCCCGGCGCGGCATCGGCGATGGCGATGCAATGGCTGGGGCGCCGATCCTGGGCGCGATCCTGGGCGACGGCAGGTACGGCGGCGGCAACGGCGGCGAGACAGGCGAGAACGGGGTACAGGGCACGCATGACGGAACCTCTCCTGAGACGGGATCAGCCTATGCGACAGCGCCTTCATGGCCAGAGATTCCGGCGTCGATCAAGCTCTCGTGACCGGGGCCGGCGGCGCCCTGCCCGTCTGCCGGGCGATGGCCGTGCCACGGGCGGATGGAGAATGGAATGCGCCGCAGGCGCGCCTTGACCGAACGGCCCCGTTCGAACAGCCCTTTCCAGGACCGTCTTCAGCCGACGTCGGTCTTTCCGCGCCGGTCCGACCTGAGCGAGGAATACAGCACGTGGGTCCGCCAGCGCCCGTCGATCTGCAGATAGCTTTGCGCCACGCCTTCGTACTTGAACCCGCTGGTTTCCAGCAGCCCGCGCGAGGCGGCGTTTTCCGGCAGGCAGGCGGCTTCGATCCGCGACAGATCCAGCCGGGTGAAGGCGAAATGCACCACCCCGCCGATGGCCTCGCGCATGAAGCCCTGGCGGGAAAACGGCTTGCCGGTCCAGTAGCCCAGCGTGCCGGCCTGCGCCGGCCCCCGCCGGATGTTGTCCAGCGTGATCGCGCCCACCAGAACCTCGTCGTCGCGCCGGAACAGGAACAATGGCAACGCAGACCCCGAGGCCACCGACCGCTGTGCCCAGTAGACGCGGTTGGTGAAGGCCTTGCGGGTCAGGTGATCGGGGGCCCAGGTGGGCTCCCACTGGGTCAGGTAGTCATGGCTCTCGCGCCTGAGCGACGTCCATGCCCGGAAATCGGAATGGTTGGGCGGACGCAGCGTCAGGCGCTCTGTCTCGATCTTGAGTTTGCGTTTGGTCAGCAACATGCCCGTGACTTCCCGGACCGCCGTTATGCGGTGCGCAGCTCCTGCATCTCGTCAAGGCTTGGCGCCCCGTCGATGGGCCCATACAGCGCCAGCGCCGCGGGGGCCGTGACGGCCATCTCCTCGGCAAAGGCGCGAACGTCCTCGGTGGTCACGGCGTCGATCTTGGCCACGGTTTCCTCCAGCGGCGGCACCTTGCCCCAGATCTGCACCAGGCGGGCAAGCCGTTCGGCCCGGTTCGACGGGCTTTCCAGCCCCATCAGCATGCCGGCCTTCATCTGCGCGCGGGCGCGGGCGACCTCGACATCGCTCAGGTCCTCGGCCGCGCGCTTCATCTCCTGGATGGTGATGCGCGCCAGGTCGGCGACCTCGTCGCCGCTGGTGCCGGCATAGATCGTCGTGGTGCCGGTGTCGCCATAGGCGCCGGTCTGGGCGAATATCGTGTAGCACAGGCCGCGGTTCTCGCGGATCTCCTGGAACAGGCGCGAGGACATGCCACCGCCAAGCGCCGAGGTATAGATCTGCGAAGTATAGATGCCGTCGTCGCGATAGCCCGGCCCTTCGAAGGCCAACGCGAAATGGGCCTGTTCCAGGGGCTTGGACCGGCGCACTTCGCCGCCGGTGAACCGGGCCAGGTCAAACCCCATCTCGTCGCGCGGCTTGAGATGGCCGAACAGGTCCTCGGCCTGCCGGACCAGCACGTCGTGATCGACGGCGCCGGCGGCGGCGATGATCATGCGTTCGGGCCGGTAATGTTCATCGACAAAGGACGCCAGGTCGGCACGGCCGAACTGACCCACGCGTTCGGCCGGACCCAGGATCGTGCGGCCCAGCGGCTGGTCGCGATAGCTTTCTTCCTGCAGCCAGTCGAAGATGATGTCGTCGGGCGTATCGTAGGCCTGGCCGATTTCCTGCAGGATCACCCCGCGCTCGACCTCGATCTCGCGCGCGTCGAAGATCGGGTTCAGCACGATGTCGGAAATCACGTCCATGGCCAGCGGCACATCCGCCTTCAGGACACGCGCGTAATAGGCCGTCACCTCGCGCGAGGTATAGGCGTTGATGTATCCGCCCACGTCCTCGATCGCCTCGGCGATCTGCAGCGCCGACCGCTTGCTGGTGCCCTTGAAGGCCATGTGTTCCAGGAAATGCGCGATGCCGTTCTGTTCGATCCGCTCGTGCCGCCCGCCAGCCGCAACCCAGACCCCGATGGAAGCGGATTGCAGGCTTGGCATCATTTCACTGACGATGCGGACGCCGTTGGGAAGTCGGTCCAGTCTGACAGTCAATTCGCGATGTTCTCCGTGATAAAAGTCTCTACAGCCCGAAGATCGTTGGCGATCCGGGTCTGGCGTTCCGGACGTTCATACAGGTCCGCCATCCGAGGGGGAAGGGGCGGAAAGACACCGCTGGCCTCTTCCACTGCGGCAGGGAATTTCGCGGGATGCGCCGTGGCCAGCGTGATCATGGGCACGTCGGCCTTGCGCTGTTCGTTCGCGACCTTCACGGCAACGGCGGAATGGGGGCACAACAGCTCCTGGCTGGCGGCGAGCGTGGCGCGGATGGTGGCGCGCGTCTCGTCTTCGGACGCGCGGCCCGAGGTGAACACCTCCTGCAGCATCTGCAGCGCGCCCTGGCTGACGTCGAAACCGCCCTGTTTCAGTTCATCCATCAGCTGCGCGACGGCGGCGCCATCGCGACCATAGGCGTCAAACAGCACCCGTTCGAAGTTGGAACTGACCTGGATGTCCATCGACGGGCTGATCGACGGGACGGTCGGGCCCTTGTGATAGCCCTGCCCCGACAGGCAGCGGTGCAGGATGTCGTTCTGGTTGGTGGCGACGACCAGCTGGTCGATGGGCAGGCCCATGCGCTTGGCGATGTAGCCCGCGAAGATGTCGCCGAAATTGCCGGTCGGCACGGTAAAGCTGACCTTGCGGTGCGGCGCGCCCAGGCTGACGGCGGAGGAGAAGTAATAGACGACCTGCGCCAGAACCCGCGCCCAGTTGATCGAATTCACGCCGGCCAGGCGGACCCGGTCGCGGAAGTCGAAATCGTTGAACATGTCCTTCACCATCGCCTGGCAATCGTCGAAATCGCCATCGACGGCCAGGGCATGCACGTTGCTGTCCGCAGGCGTTGTCATCTGGCGGCGTTGCACTTCGGACACCCGGCCATGCGGGAACAGGATGAAGACATCGACGGCATCAAGGCCGCGAAACGCCTCGATCGCCGCGGACCCGGTGTCACCGGAGGTCGCGCCGACGATCGTCACCCGGTCACCGGCGCGCCCCAGCGAGACCTGGAACATCTGCCCGATCAACTGCATCGCGAAATCCTTGAACGCCAGGGTCGGGCCATGGAACAGTTCAAGCAGGAAATGGTTGCTGTCCAGTTGCTTCAGGGGCGCGCGGGCGGCGTGGCCGAAGCCCGCATAGGCCTTGGCGATGATGTCGCGGAATTCGTCATCGGTGAAGGTGTCGCCGATGAAGGGGCGCATGATGCGGAATGCGGTTTCCTCGTAGGACAGGCCGCTCAGCGCGGCGATGTCCTGCGGGCTGATCTGCGGGATCTCGGCGGGGACGTACAGGCCCCCGTCGCGGGCGAGCCCGGTCAGCATCGCCTGTTCAAAGGTCAGGTCCGGCGCCATGCCGCGGGTGGAGATATAGCTCATCTGTCTCAGCCTTTGGGTCTCAGCCTGTGGATTCGGACGCGCGCAGGCGCCGGGCGAAGAAATAGGTCATCACCAGCCAGACGCCGGCCAGCAGGAACCAGGTGATCGCGTATTGCAGGTGATCGTTCGGAATGCCGGCCGTGTCCACCGGCATCGGGTCGATATTCGGGTCGGTCTGGGTGGCGGCGATCAGCATCACCGGCTTGGTCCCCAGTTCCAGGGCCAGCGACGCCACGTCGCGGGCGAACCACAGCCCGGCATCGCGGTCGGGATCGGGGGTGAACCCGTCGACCTCGTCGGGCCAGTGCAGGTTGCCTGTCACCTTGGCGGGGCCTGTGGTGCGCGGGGTGTCTTCCTTGTCGACTGGCAAGAAGCCGCGATCCAGCAGGATGGTGCGGTCCCCCACCTGGAAGGGCGCGATGATGCGGTAGCCGGGGCCGACCTGTTTCTTGGACGCCAGAACACGGATTTCAGGCGCCAGGATCACGCCGTCGACGATGACGGGCCGGAATTCGTCCGCCTCGGGCGTCGGCGCATCCGGCAGCGGCACGGGGGCGGCGCCGATGCGCGCGTCGATCCGGGCCAGCATGTCTTCCTTCCAGGCCAGCCGCTGGAGCTGCCAGACGCCCAGCGACACCAACGTGCCGGTCCCGAGCAGGCCGATCAGCAGGAGGAAGAGGATGCGGCGCATGGATGGGCCTTCGCGGAATGAGAAAAGCGCGCGGGGTGGCCGCGCGCTTAGCTTCTTGCGGGGTCGGCGGCGGTTTTTCAACCGCCAAACGCGGACCTAGAGCAGCGAGACGCCCCACATGTAGATGGCGAAGAACAGGAACAGCCACACCACGTCGACGAAGTGCCAGTACCAGGCCGCCGCCTCGAAGCCGATATGGCTGTCCGGGGTGAAATCGCCCTTGGTCGAACGCAGGAAGCAGATGAACAGGAAGATCGTCCCGATGATCACGTGCATGCCGTGGAACCCGGTGGCCATGAAGAAGTTCGAAAAGAACTGGTCGCCGCCGAATTCCCAGCCGTCGTGGACCAGCAGTTCGTAATATTCGAACGCCTGCAGCCCGGTGAAGCACAGGCCCAGCACCACGGCGATCAGCAAGCCCTGCATGATCGGCTTGCGGATGTTGCCGTGCACCAGCGAATGGTGCGCCCAGGTCACCGCGCAGCCCGACAGCAGCAGCACCAGCGTGTTCATCAGCGGCAGGTGGAAGGCGTCGACCGGGTGGATGACGGGCGGCACGTACTGGCTGCCGAAGTAGTCTTCCATCGGGTAGATGGCGTGTTTGAAGAACGACCAGAACCAGGCCGCGAAGAACATCACTTCTGACATGATGAACAGGATGAAGCCGTAGCGCAGGCCGATGCGCACGACCGGCGTGTGATCGCCGGCATGTTCCTCGGTCACGGTCTCGGACCACCAGGCGTACATGGTGTAAAGCACCATCAGCAGGCCGATGAAGAACAGCCAGGCGCCGCTGTCATGCATCCACAGCACTGCGCCAAAGAGCATCAGGAACGCCCCGATCGATCCGGTCAATGGCCAGATCGATGGCTGCAGGATATGGAAGTCGTGGTTTTTCGCGTGAGCCATCGGCTTGTCCCCTCCCTTGCGGACTTACTTGGTCGCCTCCGCCTGCGGATCCGTCAATGCGGCAAAGTCTTCCGGCAGGTCGATTTCGTAGAAAGTGTAGCTGAGCGTGATCGTATGGACGTATTTCGCCTCGTCATCGGTCACGATGTCGGGGTCGACGAAGAAGGTCACCGGCATCTCGACCCGTTCACCGGGCCGAAGCACCTGTTCGGTGAAGCAGAAGCATTCGATCTTCGAAAAGAAGGATCCCGCCGAATAGGGCGCGACGTTATACGCCGCCTGGCCCGCGATGGGGCGGTCGGTGGGGTTGTAGGCCTCGTAGAAGGCCAGGCCCGTCTCGCCGATCTTCAGCTCCATCTGGTGCTGCATCGGCTTGAATTCCCAGGGCATGTCATTGCCGCGCGAGGCGTCGAAGCGGATCTTGATGGTCTGGTCCAGCACCCTGTCGGACCCGGCGGTGGCGACGTTGGTTTCGCCCCCGTAGCCGGTGACGCGGCAGAACCAGTTGTACAACGGGATCGCCGCCCAGGCCATCGCCCCCATGAAGACCACGATGCCGACCAACGCCGTGACGGTCTTGCGCTGCGGGCTCACTGAGAGCTCTCCTGCTGGGTGGCGATGAAGTTGCCCGACGACACCTTGGCGACGGTCAGCCCGAAGATGATCGCGACAAAGGCCACCAGCACCAGGCCGACACCCAGGTTGCGGCTGCGCCGGCGCGCATGCAGCTCGTGGGTGACGCGAAAGCTCATGTCCAGCCTCCAAGGCCGTAAAGGCTCAGCGCGGCTTCGACGAGAATCGCCATGAAATGCGCGAAGAGGTAGATCAGCGAGACCTTGAAGAAGCGGCGTTCGACGGCGAAATTGTCGGCCTCGGACATGGCTTCGTCCCGGCGCCAGATCTGCCAGGCGCCCCGCAGGAAGATCGCGTTCAGCACCACCGCGGTGGTCAGGTAGATCCAGCCGCCCAGCGAGGTGAAGCCGGTGCCGATGGCCAGGATCGCCAGCATGACCGTGTAGACGAGGATATGCGTGCGGGTCGACCGGCGGCCGTGGGTCACGGTCAGCATCGGCACGCCGGCATCGTCGTAATCGTTGCGCATGAACAGCGCCAGCGCCCAGAAGTGCGGCGGCGTCCACATGAAGGTCAGCGCGAACATCAGCCAGGGTTCGATCGACATCGACCCGGTGGCGGCCAGCCAGCCGATCACCGGCGGAAAGGCCCCTGCCGCGCCGCCGATGACGATGTTCTGCGGCGTCGTGCGCTTCAGCCCCATCGTGTAGATCACGACGTAGAAGAAGATGGTGAACGCCAGCATCCCGGCGGCCAGCGCATTGGTGGCCAGCCACAGCAGCACGACCGCGAAGACCGACAGCGTCAGCCCGATGGCCAGCGCCTCGTCCGCGTGGACCTTGCCCGAGGGGATCGGCCGGCGCTGGGTGCGCTTCATAACCCGGTCGATATCGGCGTCCCACCACATGTTCAGCGCGCCCGAGGCGCCGCCGCCCACGGCGATGAAAAGGATCGCGCAAAAGCCCACGAACGGATTGATCGAAACCGGCGCGGCCAGCAGGCCGACAAAGGCGGTGAAGACGACAAGCGACATCACCCGGGGCTTCAGGAGGGCAAAGTAATCTCCAAAGCTTGCTTCATCGTCCTTGGTGATGGGATAGCTGGCGTCGCTCATTCATGCTCTTTCAACTGGCAGGGCAGACCGTCCCGGTCCGCCCGCTGTCGCCCGGCCCGCGCCGTTGGGCGGGCCGGCATTCATGGCCTCAGTTCGAGGCCACCCGGTAATTGCGCGGCGTGCCGGCGTATTCCTCGATCGCGCCCTGCAGCCATTCTTCGTATGCCTCCTCGCTGACCACCTTGACGGTGATCGGCATGTAGGCGTGGTCCTTGCCACACAACTCGGAACACTGGCCGAAGTAGATGCCTTCCTTCTCGGCCTTGAACCAAAGCTGGGCCAGACGGCCGGGCACGGCGTCCTGCTTCACGCCAAAGGCCGGGATGGTCCAGGCATGGATCACATCGGCGCCGGTCACGTTCATCACGATGATCTTGTTGACCGGCACGACCACGGCCATGTCCGTGGCCAGCAGGTATTCGTCGTCGGCGTAGCCGTATTCCGCCAGCTGGTCGCGTTCAAGCTTGAACGCCTCGAACCCGAAATCGTGATCGGTGTATTCGTAGCCCCAGTACCACTGGTAGCCGGTCACCTTGATGGTGACGTCGGCTTCGGGGATTTCCTGCTGCTTGAAAAGAACCGGAAGCGAAAAAGCGCCAATGAAAACAAGGATAAGAACCGGAACCAGGGTCCAGGCAATTTCCAGCGGCGAATTATGGGTGAATTTCGCCGGAGTTGGGTTCGACTTGGAGTTGTAGCGCACGATGCAGATGACCAGCAGCGCCGTGACGAAAACGCAGATCGCCGTGATGATGATCGTCATCATGTGGTCCAGGGACTGCAGGTCACGGGACAATTCGGTGACGGCGGGCTGAAAACCCAGCTTGCCCGCGACGGGCTTGCCGACAACCTCCAGTTGGCCAAGCTGGTCCTGTGCCATGGCCGGAAGTGCGGTGAGGGCCACAAGAAGGCCCGAGAGCGTGAAAGTCTTTTTCATGTCCTGTCCTGTCGGTTCATCCGCAATTCGCCTTGGGCGTTCGATCTCATTTTCGTGAGCGGTTGCCATTGAGCAAGGTAGAAAACATATTCAAGGGCACAGATCTAGACTTCTGTTTGCGTCACAAAGACGCTTCTTGATCCATGACAATGACCGCAGGCGACCTCCCATGACTTCAGACCGCTCCGATTCCTTCCGCCCGCTCGACACCGCCCTTGGCCGAGACGAGGCGCTCTCCATCCTGCGTCAGGCCACCGACGGGGCCGATGACGGAGAGTTGTTCTTTGAACGTCGCAAGTCGGAAGCCCTTGTTTTTGATGACGGACGTCTGAAGAACGCGACCTATGACGCCTCCGAGGGCTTTGGCCTGCGCGCCGTCCGGGGCGAGGTCACGGGCTATGCCCATTCGACCGAGATTTCCGAAAGCGCCCTGCGCCGGGCGGCCGAAACCGCGCGGCTGGCGGTCGGGGACGGCGGCGGGACCTGGGCGGATGGGCCACTACCGACCAACGTCCGACTTTACAGTGACGACGATCCCATTGCAGGGCTCGCCTTTCCGGTGAAGGTCGACACGCTGCGCGAAATCGACGCTTTCCTGCGCGAAGCCGATCCGCGGGTGGTTCAGGTCACCGCCTCGTTGGCCGCGGGCCTGCAGGAGGTGGAAATCCTGCGCCCCGACGGGGTTTCCGTGCGCGATGCGCGGCCGATGACGCGGATGAACGTGTCGGTCATCGTCGAAGACCACGGGCGGCGCGAAAGCGGCACCGCCGGCGGTGGCGGGCGCGTGGGACTGGATGGGCTGATCGATCCGGCGTCCTGGAAGGACAAGGCCAACGAGGCGCTGCGAATCGCGCTGGTGAACCTGGCGGCCGAACCTGCGCCGGCCGGAATCATGGAAGTCGCGCTTGGCCCCGGCTGGCCCGGCATCCTGCTGCACGAGGCCATCGGACATGGGCTGGAGGGCGATTTCAATCGCAAGGGATCGTCCGCCTTTGCCGGGCTGATGGGCCAGCGCGTGGCCGCGCCCGGGGTGACGGTGCTGGACGATGGCACCATTCCGGACCGGCGCGGGTCGATTTCGGTCGATGACGAAGGCACGCCGTCGGGCAAGAACGTGCTGATCGAGGACGGGATCCTGGTGGGCTACATGCAGGACCGCCAGAACGCGCGGCTGATGGGGGTCAAGCCCACCGGCAACGGGCGCCGCCAAAGCTATGCCCACGCGCCGATGCCGAGGATGACCAACACCTACATGCTGGGCGGCGACGCGTCGCCCGAACAGATCGTGGCCGATATCAAGGACGGGATCTGGGCCGTGGGCTTTGGCGGCGGGCAGGTCGACATCACCAACGGCAAGTTCGTGTTCTCCTGCACCGAGGCCTATCGCGTGAAGAACGGCAAGGTCGGCGCGCCGGTCAAGGGGGCCACCCTGATCGGTGACGGGGCGACCGCGTTGACCAAGATTCGCGCCCTGGGCAACGACATGGCGCTGGACCCGGGCCTGGGCAATTGCGGCAAGAACGGCCAGTGGGTTCCGGTTGGTGTCGGCCAACCCACTGTATTGATTGGCGGATTGACGGTCGGCGGCGCCGCCGTCTGACATTATCCACAGCTTTTCGCGAAAAAACGAGAAAAACGGGGGGCGATTCACTCCCCGTTAACCCTCTCGGGCGTAAACCTTCTCTTGCAGCAGGCGGAGCCACGGATGACCGAAGACCGAAATTCTTCCACTCACCCCCCACTCCCACCCACCACGGAAGAAGATCGGTTTACGTGGCTCCGTCTCCTGCGTTCGCGTCGTGTCGGTGTGACGACCTTCCACCGACTGATGGCCGAACATGGGTCAGCGCAGAACGCGCTGGCCGCACTGCCTGAAGTGGCACGTGCTGCCGGCATGGAGGACTATGAAATATGTCCTGCCGGCGTCATCGAAGCCGAGATCAAGGCCGCAAAAGCCGCAGGAGCGCGGCTTTTGTGCCTTGGCTCGGACGAATACCCTTCCCTTCTTGGTGAAATCGCCGATGCGCCGCCGCTTCTGTGGGCCCTTGGCGATATCTCGTGGCTTGCGAAACCCGCGATTGCCCTGGTCGGCGCGCGCAACGCGTCGTCGCTGGGCACGCGCATGGCCCGCGCCCTGGCAAAGGAGCTGGGGCAGAACGGGTTCACGGTGGTGTCCGGCATGGCGCGCGGCGTGGACGCCGCCGCGCACGAGGCGGCGCTGGACACCGGGACCATCGCCGTGATGGCCAGCGGGGTGGATGTGATCTATCCCGTTGAAAACACGAAACTCGCCAAGGACATCGCGGCGAAAGGCCTGCGGCTTTCCGAACAGCCCATGGGCCTGCAGCCGATGTCGCGCCATTTCCCCAGCCGCAACCGCATCATCTCGGGGCTCGCCCGGGGTGTGGTGGTGATCGAGGCCGCGGCCAAGTCCGGGACCTTGATCACCGCCCGCGACGCGCTGGACCAGGGGCGCGAGGTGCTGGCCGTACCGGGCCATCCCTTCGATGCCCGCGCCTCGGGCTGCAACATGCTGATCCGGGACGGCGCCACGCTGGTGCGCTCGGCCGAGGACGTTATCGCCGCCCTGTCGCCGATCTCGGCGCCGGAACCGGTTCAGCCCGCGCTGCCCAACTTGGCGCCCCCCAACTTGGCGCCCCCGCCCGACACGCCCCCCCCGCCCGACAAGCGGTCCTTGCGCGAGACGGCGGCGCTGCACCAGCAGATCCTCGACCGGCTGGGCCCCTCCCCCCTGGCCGAAGATCAGCTGATCCGCGACCTGAAAAGTTCGCCCCAGTCGGTGGCCCCGGTGCTGGTCGATCTGGAACTCGAAGGGCAGATCCGGCGGGAATCAGGCGGGCTCCTGAGCCGCGTATCCTGACCGTTTCCACACCTGGCCCGGGCCATCCGCCCGCGGCTTTTCCGCCGCGATTGACATTCCCCTCTTGCACCCCACATGTTCCGCGGCCATTAACCGCTTCGTACCCGTGCCTTGAGGATTTCCGCTAAATGCCTGTTGTCGTTGTCGAATCTCCGGCCAAAGCCAAGACGATCAACAAATATCTCGGCTCGGGCTACACGGTCCTGGCCTCATACGGGCATGTTCGAGACCTTCCGCCGAAGGATGGATCGGTCGATCCCGACCACGATTTCGAGATGCTGTGGGAGATCGGATCCGACAGCAAGAAGCACATCAAGGCCATTGCCGACGCCCTTGCCGAAGACAATTCGCTGATCCTCGCGACCGACCCCGATCGCGAGGGCGAAGCGATTTCCTGGCACCTGCAGGAGGCGTTGACCAAGCGCAAGTCGATCAAGAAGGACACGCCGGTCAGCCGCGTGGTGTTCAACGCGATCACCAAGGATGCCGTCACCCAGGCGATGAAGAACCCGCGCCAGGTCGACATGCCGCTGGTCGAGGCCTACCTCGCCCGCCGCGCGCTGGATTACCTGGTGGGCTTCAACCTGTCCCCGGTCCTGTGGCGCAAGCTGCCCGGTGCGAAATCGGCCGGCCGCGTGCAATCGGTCTGCCTGCGGCTCATCGTCGAACGCGAGATGGAAATCGAAGCGTTTCGAGCCCGCGAATACTGGACGGTCAAGGCGATCCTGACGACGCCGCGCGGCCAGGAATACGAGGCACGGCTTGTGAACCTTGCCGGCGACAAGCTGGATCGCTACGACATCGCCAACGAGACCCAGGCCGAGCTGGCGGTGCAGGCGATCAACAGCCGCGCGCTGTCGGTCACCTCGGTCGAAGCCAAGCCCGCCGCGCGCAACCCCTCGGCGCCGTTCATGACATCGACGCTGCAGCAGGAAGCCAGCCGCAAGTTCGGCATGGGCGCGCGCCAGACGATGTCTTCGGCCCAGCGGCTGTACGAGGCCGGGCACATCACCTACATGCGGACCGACGGCATCGACATGGCGCCCGAAGCCGTGGCCGCCGCGCGCGACGAGATCGCCAGCCGGTACGGCAAGGAATACGTGCCGGGCAGCCCGCGGGTCTACAAGAACAAGGCCAAGAACGCGCAGGAAGCGCACGAATGTATCCGCCCCACGGACATGAGCCGGGATGCCGCGCAGCTGAAGCTGACGGACCCGGATCAGCGCAGGCTGTACGACCTGATCTGGAAGCGGACCCTGTCGTGCCAGATGGAATCGGCGCGCCTGGAACGCACCACGGTAGAGATCGGCAGCAGCGACGGCCAGGTCGGCCTGCGGGCGACCGGACAGGTGGTGCTGTTCGACGGGTTCCTGCGGGTCTACGAGGAAGGCCGCGACGACGCGGTCACCGATGACGACGACAAGCGCCTGCCCCAGATCCACGAGGGCGAGAAGGCCGACAAGAAGACGATCACGCCGGAACAGCATTTCACCCAGCCGCCCCCGCGCTATACCGAAGCGACGCTGGTCAAGCGGATGGAAGAGCTGGGGATCGGGCGGCCGTCGACCTATGCGTCGATCGTGACGACGATCCAGGACCGCGGCTATGTGCGCAAGGACAAGAACCGGCTGATCCCCGAGGACAAGGGGCGGCTGGTGACGGCCTTCCTTGAAAACTACTTCCGCCGCTACGTGGGTTACGATTTCACCGCCGGACTGGAAGACGAGCTGGACCAGGTCAGCGCGGGCGATGCCGATTACAAGGAGATCCTGAAGAAGTTCTGGCAGGATTTCTCGGCCGCCGTCGAAGAGACGTCGGAACTGCGAATCACCGATGTGCTGGAAAAGATCAACGAGGTGCTGGAACCTCACCTGTTCCCGCCGACCGAGGATGGCAGCGACCCGCGGCTGTGCCCCAATTGCGGCGCCGGGCGGCTGTCGATGCGCACGGCGCGGTCGGGCGGGGCCTTCATCGGCTGTTCGAACTATCCCGAATGCCGCTATACGCGCCCCTTCGGCCCGCCGGGCCAGGAAGATCCGTCCGACATCCCGCCCGAAGGCAAGGTGCTGGGCGAGGATTCGGGCGACAAGATCTATGCGTTCAAGGGCCGGTTCGGCCCCTACGTGCAGCGTGGCGAGGTGACGGACGAACAGCCCAAGCCGCCGCGCCAGTCGATCCCCAAGGCCTGGCCGCCCGCCGAGGTGACGCTGGACCAGGCGGTCCGGCTGCTGGCCCTGCCGCGCGAGATCGGGCCGCACCCGGAAGACGGGGTGATGATCTGGGCCAATATCGGGCGCTATGGGCCGTACCTGAAACATGCCGACACGATATCGAACCGCGGCGGCACGAACGCCAACCTGGAATCGATCGACGAGGTCTGGGAGATCGGGATGAACCGCGCGGTCGAGGTCCTGGCCTCGAAGCCCAAGCGGGGCCAGGCGGCGGCGGCGACGCCGCTGAAGGAGCTGGGCGAACACCCTGAACACGGCGGGCCGATCAGCGTCATGAAGGGGCGTTATGGCCCCTACGTGAAGTGGGAAAAGGTGAACGCCACATTGCCCAACGAGGTCGAGCCGGACGATGTGACCGTCGACTTCGCGGTGCAGCTGATCGACGAGAAGGCCGCCAAGACCGGCAAGGGCAAGAAAGCCCCTGCGAAAAAGACCGCGGCCAAGAAGGCTCCGGCGAAAAAGACCGCGGCAAAGAAGACGACCGCCAAGAAGACACCGACAAAGACGGCGGCCGCGAAGAAGACAGCTTCGCAAAAGGACCCTGCGGCGGACGGCGGCGACAAATAGGCGCCGCCGCGCCCCCTCTGCACCAGCCTTGTTGACAGTCGCGCTTGGCCAATGGCATTCGGTTGGACAAGAATTTCGCCCGCCGGTCCGGCGGGCGCGACAGGTCCAATGTCAGTGGGAAGCGCCTTATGAAGAAAGTCTATGCCTCGGCCCAGGAAGCCCTTGATGGGGTGTTGTTCGACGGAATGCTGATCGCGGCGGGCGGCTTCGGCCTCTGCGGGATCCCCGAGCTTCTGCTGCAGGCGATCAAGGACGCCGGCACCAAGGACCTGACCTTTGCCTCCAACAACGCCGGGGTGGACGATTTCGGCATCGGCATCCTGCTGCAGACCAAGCAGGTCAAGAAAATGATCTCCTCCTACGTGGGCGAGAATGCCGAATTCATGCGCCAGTACCTGTCGGGCGAGCTTGAGCTGGAATTCAACCCCCAGGGCACCTTGGCCGAGCGGATGCGCGCGGCAGGCTGCGGGATTCCCGGTTTCTACACCAAGACCGGCGTCGGCACCCAGATCGCCGAGGGCAAGGAACACAAGGATTTCGGCGGCGAGACCTATATCCTTGAAGAAGGGATCTTTGCCGACCTGAGCATCGTGAAGGCCTGGAAGGCCGACGCGACCGGCAACCTGGTGTTCCGCAAGACCGCGCGCAACTTCAACCCGCCGGCGGCCATGTGCGGCAAGGTCTGCGTCGCCGAGGTCGAGGAAATCGTGCCCACCGGCAGCCTGGATCCCGACAGCATCCACCTGCCCGGCATCTACGTCCACCGCCTGATCCAGGGCGAACACGAGAAGCGGATCGAGCAGCGCACCGTTCGCGCGGCCTGAATGTTCCAGCCTGGGGCCGGCCGTCGGAACGGGCCCAGGCTGACTTACCGGTTCCGACCGGAGGCACCCGATGGATATTCCCCAAAGTCCCTACAGTGACCTCGAGTCGCGCGCCTTCTGGCGCTCGGCCGTCACTGAACGCGAACCGCTGGATCCCGGCGACGTCTATCGCGCCAAGTTCCCCATCACCCGGGACATGCGGATCGCCACCGCCGGATCGTGCTTTGCCCAGCACGTGGGACGGGCGCTGAAGACCTCGGGCTTCAACGTGATCGATACGGAACCGATGCCGCTGAAGGTCGACCTGCCGCTGGCGCAACGCTACGGGTACGAGCTGTATTCGGCGCGCTACGGCAACATCTACACGACGCGCCAGCTGGTGCAACTGGTCAACGAGGCGCGCGGCAAGTTCGCGCCCGCCCACCCGGTCTGGGAACGCAAGGGCCGCTATTTCGACGCGCTGCGCCCGAACGTGGAACCCGACGGGCTGGACAGCCCCGAAATGGTGATGGCGCACCGGGAAAAGCACCTGAACAACGTGCGCAAGGCGTTCTTTCGCTGTGACCTGATGGTGTTCACCTTCGGCCTGACCGAGGCTTGGATCGACCGCGAAAGCGACACGGTCTATCCCACGGCGCCGGGCACCATCGCGGGCAGCTTCGTTCCCGAAACCTTTGCCTTCAAGAACTTCAGCTACGAAGAGATCAAGCGCGACTTCGAGGTCTTCGCCGCGATCATGCGATCGCGGAACACCAACATGAAGTTCCTGATCACCACCTCGCCCGTGCCGCTGACGGCCACCGCCTCGGGCCAGCATGTCGAGGTTGCAACCTGCTATTCCAAGTCCGTCCTGCGCGCGGTCTGCGGCGCGCTGGCGGCCGACAACGACGACATCGACTATTTCCCCTCGTACGAGATCATCACGTCGTCGAATACGCGCGGGGTCTATTACGAAGCCAACAAGCGCAGCGTGTCGCGGCTGGGCGTGCAGACGGCGATGAAGACCTTCCTTGCCGCGCACGGGGTCGAAGACAGCCCCGCGCCGGCCCCTGCCCGCAAATCCGGTGGGTCCCGCCCGGCGGGCCCGGCCAAGGCGCGCGCCGACGATGTCTGCGAAGAAGCCCTGCTGGAGGCGTTTTCCCGATGACGCGGATTGCAATGATCGGGTCGTCGCACACGGCGGCGCTGCGCATGGCCTGGGACGCGCTGCGCGCGTCCGACAAGCCGGCCGAGGTCAGCTTTTTCGTGGCCCCCGGCGGGATCTACAACACCCTGACCATGGAAGACGATCACAAGTTCGGCCTGCATGGCGACGATCCCGCCCAGGCCGAGGCCCGCGCGATGGTCGAAAAGCTGAACGGAACACTGACGATCAACGTTTCGACCCACGACCATGTCGTGCTGGTCGGGCAGCCGTTCAACTCCATCGACCTGCTGGAACTGCTGAGCCAGGCGGATGTGGACGGGATCCGCGACACCGGGGCGGATCACCTGGTGTCCCGCCCCGCCTTCGAGGCGCTGGTCGGCGCCCGGGTGGCGGACATGCTGCCAGCGTCCTGGTGGCGCAACCGGACCGATACGCAGGTCACCGTGGTCACCCGCCCGCGCCCGTCCGAAGGCACGCTGGGCAACCGGCGGCTGGCCGGTCTGCAACGCGATCCCGCCGGCCTGGGGGCCGCGCTGGACTGGTGCAGTGCCCGCGCGCGTGCCGAGATGGAACCGATGGGCATCGGTCTGGTGGATCAGCCGGCCATCACATTCGCCGACAACGGTCTGACTCGTGCCGAATTTTCGCGCGGCTCCGCCCGGCTGAACGATCGCGCGCATGGCGACGACGACAAGGCCCACATGAATGCCGATTTCGGTGCCCTGCAATGGCGGGAAATACTTGATGTTCTGGGGCTGCAAAAGTAGCCCCTAGGGAAGCACCCTGTCCGGCCCGAAGCGGCCGGCGTCACGGAGGATGAGCGACAGATGGCTTGGGACCGCAATCAAATGGCTGCGCGTGCGGCGCAGGAACTGGAAGACGGCTGGTACGTGAACCTGGGCATCGGCATTCCGACGCTGGTGTCGAACTTCATCCCCGAGGGTATCGAAGTCACGCTGCAGTCGGAGAACGGGATGCTGGGCATGGGCCCCTTCCCCACCGAGAACGAGGTCGACCCCGACCTGATCAACGCCGGCAAGCAGACCATTACCGAATTGCCGCAGACCGCCTATTTCGACAGCGCGCAAAGCTTCGGCATGATCCGTGGCGGCAAGATCGCCATGGCCATCCTGGGCGCGATGGAAGTGGCCGAAAACGGTGACCTGGCGAACTGGATGATCCCCGGCAAGCTGGTCAAGGGCATGGGCGGCGCGATGGACCTGGTGGCCGGCGTGGGCCGCGTTGTCGTCGTGATGGACCACACCAACAAGCACGGCGACAGCAAGGTGCTGAAGGAATGCACCCTGCCGCTGACCGGCACGGGTGTCGTGGACCGCATCATCACCAACCTCGGCGTTCTGGACGTGGTCGAAGGCGGTCTGAAGATCGTCGAGACCGCCGAAGGCGTGACCGAAGACGAACTGCGCGCCGCAACCCAGGCGACGCTGGTCGACTGACCTTTTCGGGGTGGCCTTCGGGGCCGCCCCTTTGCCCCTGCGGGCCGCCGACCGCGCGCCCCGGTGCCATCCTCAGTTCATCGTGGAAAAGACGCAGCCGTCCGTGATCAGCTCGGGCGGGGTCATGCAAAGCGCCTTGGCCACCTGGAAGGCCGCCAGCACCTTGGGCACGTAATCCCGGGTTTCCGGAAAAGGCGGCACGCCGCCATGGGTGCGCACGGATCCCGGCCCGGCATTGTAGCCGGCCAGCACCAGGATCGGGTCGGCGTCGAATTCCCCCATCAGGAAATCAAGATACCGCACCCCGCCGGCGATGTTCTGTTCGGGCACCAGGCTGTCGGCCACGCCGAATTGCTTCGCCGTTCCCGGCATCAGCTGCATCAGCCCCTGCGCCCCGGCCCTGCTGACCGCATCCGGCCGCCCCGCGCTTTCCACCGCGATCACCGCCAGCACCAGCGCCGGCGACACCCGTGTGCCCACGGTCGAGGTCAGGATCGGGATCGCGCGGGCCGCCGCGATGTCGCGCAGCACCTGCAGGCGCGGCGTCTGCAAGGGACCGGCCGCCGCGATCGCCGCCAACGCCGGCTGCAGCCGCCCGGGGCCGGTATCCGCCAGGTCCGGAGAGATCCTGTCCCAGAACCAGTCGTAATTGCCCCCCGGCGTGCCGGGCAGCCCCGGCACCGGGGCCGGCGTTTCCGGTTCGGGAAGCGCGACGGGGGTCGGTATGGGCCGTGCCGGGACGGCGCTGGGATCGATCTGAACGGTGATGCGCCGCTTTGTGCCCGGTTTCGGAGGCTTCACACGCTTTGCCTCGAAATCGGGATAGGCGGTAGGTGACGTCACGACCTGCGCCGGCGCCGGAAGGGCCAGCACACAGACAAGACAGCTCGCCATCATTCGCATGGCAAACATCGGGGTTCCTCGGACTGCTCGATCGTTCGTGTTTTGTCGAAAAGCTTAACCAAGCCCGGACAATTGACCAGAAATTCCGGTGCGTAATGTGGCCATAGGGCCAGATTCACCCGCATCCGTTGCCGATTTGACCCGCCCACCAAGCGGATAATCGACCATTTCTGAAATGAAACCAATTGCCTAGCGAAAAAGTAAATGGAAACCTTTACGTGCACCGAAATTTCCCCGGACCTGCCCCATTCCTGCCACGAGTCGACGGCCATATAAGGTCATCCAACGACGACCGCGATCATGAAGGTGAGAGAGCAGGTCACGGAACGGCGGTGGATGCCACGCAAATTCAGATCCTTTGGAGGGACATCCCATGATCAAGTTCATCAAAAACTTCCGCCAAGACGAAAACGGTGCCGTGACTGTCGACTGGGTCGTGCTGACCGCAGCCGTCGTTGCCCTGGCCGGGGCCGCCTATACCGCCATCGACAGCGGCGCGACCAACCTGACCACCGAAACCGGCAACTTCATCAAGGCTCAGGACCCCGACGCGGCCAACTGATCCGCCGGACCAAAGGTCCACAGCAAAGAGCCGTGCCCGAGGGCACGGCTCTTCCTTTTTCAGGGGGAGCTTCGCCGATTTGGCGCAGCTCCCCTTGTCGTTTCCGCGCCCGGTCCCGGCCCATCGGATTGGGTGCCCGGGCGCCGTCAATTCGACACAAAATGGACTCTCTGCCGATCCGCAGGGGCGGATCGGAATCGGGAAACAGTTGAAACAAGTTGTTTCCTTGAGAACCGCAGGGCCACGGAAAAGCCTCGATTATTGCCCAAAAGCCGCCCCAATTCGCTGGCTATATCCTCTCATGCCGCGACGGACAGCCGGTCGAGAGAGCCGGAAAGACTGACACGCGGACAACGCAACACCAGATCCAAAGAGGGACATACCATGATCAAGTTCATCAAAAACTTCCGCAAAGACGAAAACGGTGCCGTGACTGTCGACTGGGTCGTTCTGACCGCTGCCGTCGTCGCCCTGGCCGGGGCCGCCTATACCGCCATCGACAGCGGCGCGACCAACCTGACCACCGAAACCGGCAACTTCATCAAGGCCCAGGATCCCGACGCAGCCAACTGATCCATCCTTCCGGATCAAAAGGTTCCTTACGGCCACGCTTTGCTCGCCAAGGCGTGGCCGTTGTCTTCTCGGCCTTCTGCCAGATATGAGGAATATTCAAATGAACAGGAAAATCGTCAAGCTTTGCAAGGATGAAGGTGGTGCGGTCACGGTCGACTGGGTTGTCCTGTGCGCCGCTGTTGTCGCCCTGTGCGGCGCGGCCTTCTATTCGATCCAGGAAGCATCCGGCGGGGTCGGCACCGGCGTCGGCACCCATCTGACCGACATCGTCGTCGAATAACCCCCTACCAACCGCCGCCCGACCCATCCCGGCCAGACCCGCCGCGCAGTACGCCCCGGTCCGACCCCCAGCCCCGCGATCCGGGACCGCGTCCGGCAGATGATGGAAATGCCGCCATGGCTCCCTCGCGTTTCCGCTTTTTGAACACAATTCCTGTCTAGTTCCCGACAGGTCACAAGGGTGTCACGGCCAAAAACAACCTGAGATTGATGGATGGAGATAACGACATGCGTGCAGTATTCGGACTGGTGCTGATCGTCGGGGTCGCCCTGGCGGGGGGCGCCGTGATGATGGCCAAGAATTACATCTCGGCTTACCAGACCGAACTGGCCCACGAACGCGCCGCGCGCGAGGCTGTTGTGCCCACGGTCAAGGTCATGGTTGCCAAGCGCACGTTGCGCTACGGCGAAACCCTGGCCCGCGACGATGTCCGCTCTGTTCTCTGGCCCGAAACGGCCGTGCCCGAAGGCGCCTTTACCACAGTCGACACCCTGTTCCCCGCCGACGGCAAGGCCCGATATGTGCTGCGCGCGATGGAAAAGGACGAGGCGGTGCTTGCCGTCAAGGTGACCGAGCCGGGCGAGGATGCCGGCATCACATCGCGCCTGGAACGGGGCATGCGCGCCTTTGCCATCCGGGTCGACGTGGCATCCGGCGTGTCGGGCTTCCTGCGGCCGGGCGACCGGGTCGATGTCTACTGGACCGGGTCGGTCGCCGGCGCGGTCGAAGGCGCGCGGGGCGAACTGACCAAGCTCATCGGCACCAACATCCAGCTGATCGCCATCGACCAGACCGCCGGCGGCGATATCTCGGGCACCGTGATCGCGCGGACCGTCACCGTGGCCGCCCCCCCGCAGCAGGTTGCCGCCCTGGCCCAGGCCCAGACCACCGGCCGGCTGTCGCTGGCGCTGGTCGGGGCCGACGACGACACCATCGCCTCGGCCACGGACGTGGACCAGCGGCTGTTGCTGGGGATCCGGGAAGACGCGGCGCCGACAGCGAAGGAAGACCGCGTCTGCACCGTGCGCACCCGCCGCGGCGCCGAGGTGATGGATATTCCGATCCCCTGCACCAACTGACCCGACGCACTGGCCCCACGCACCTGCCCGAAAATCAAGGCCGCCGCCCGACAGTCCCGGGGCGGCTTTGGCGTCACACCTGTTGCGGCATGCGCACATGAACTCCGGTCGGCAAGGGGTTGATTCTTGCAATGATTGCAAAATCCCCCCAAGGTGGGGCAAAATCCGGGCAAAGATCCGGGAAAATTCGAGGCGTGATCGGAAAGGCAGGTCACATGACAAGTCGAACGACCTTCGGCGCGGCCCTGCTGGGCCTTGTGCTGGCCGTGGCGCTGGCGCCGATGCCCGGCGCCGCCGATATCGTGCGCGAGGTCAATCGCGGCGCCACGTCGACCCTGGATGTTCCGATGAACCGCGCCGTCGTCGTCGAAAGCGACGTGCCCTTTGCCGAACTGTCCATCGCCAACCCGGGCATCGCCGATATCTCGACCCTGTCGGACCGCACGATCTATGTGCTGGGCAAGAGCCCCGGCATGACCACGCTGACCCTGCTGAACGACGCCGGCCAGCTGATCACCAACGTCACCGTCAAGGTGTCGGCCGACGTGACCGAGTTCAAGGAACGGCTGCGCCAGATCCTGCCCGACGAACGGATCGAGGTGCGCACCGCCAATGACGGGATCGTCCTGTCGGGCATGGTGTCGTCGCCCCAGCGCATGCAGCGCGCGCTGGACCTGGCGGAACGCTATGCGCCCGAACGGGTGTCCAACCTGATGAGCGTCGGCGGCGTGCAGCAGGTCATGCTCAAGGTCCGCTTTGCCGAGATGCAGCGCGCCGTGTCGAAATCGCTGTCCGCGTCGCTGGGGCTGAACGGATCGATGCTGGGCGGCGACCTGGGGGTGAACGGCGGGGTGAACACGCTGAACAACTCCACCGCGCTGAACAATGCGATGTCGGGCAACATCCCGTCCAGCAACGACAATACCGGCGCCATCCTCTTCGGTTTCAACGCCGGATCGATGCAGGTGGGCCTGCTGCTGGAGGCGCTGGAAAAGAAGGGCGTCGTGCGGTCCCTGGCCGAACCGAACCTGACCGCGCTGTCGGGACAGGAGGCCAAGTTCCTGGCCGGCGGCGAATACCCGGTGCCGGTGGCGCAGGAAGAAGGCACGATTTCGGTCGAATTCAAACCCTTCGGGATCGAATTGAACTTCATCCCCCGGGTCATCGACAACGACGTCATCAACCTGGAAATGGAAGCCGCGGTTTCGGCCATCGACAGTTCCAACGGGATCGAGGTGAACGGCTTTTCCATCGATGCCTTCACGCGGCGGTCGACCTCGACCACGGTGGAACTGCGCGACGGTGAAAGCTTTGCCATTGCCGGGCTGATCCAGGACAATTTCCTGGACAACGCGGCACAGCTGCCCTGGCTGGGCGACGTGCCGGTGCTGGGGACGCTGTTCCGCAGTTCGGATTACCAGCGCAACCAGACCGAGCTGGTGATCATCATCACCGCCCACCTGGTCACGCCGACCCGGGGCGAGGCGCTGGCCCTGCCCACCGACCGGGTCAGGCCGCCCAGCGAACGGGACCTGTTCCTGTTCGGCAAGGTCGCGGATGTAAACCGGCCCAAGACGGGCGCGGCAGGGGAAGTGGCCAAGCAGGATTTCAGCGGATCCTACGGCTATGTCATGGATTGACCGGGAGGCGGCGCCGATGATGGGGCTGGGGAAATGGACGGCGGGGCTGTGCCTTGCGCTGGCCACGGCGGGCTGCGATTACGAAGCCGGCCACGAGATCGACGGCGGGACCTTCGGCGACGCCAGCTTCAACAACGAGCAGATCCAGACCGGCGCCAGGCAATATGCCGAGACGCTGAATGCCCGGTTCGTGGCCGCAGTGCCCACCACCATCACCTTCGCCTTCGACAGCGCCTCCCTGGATTCCACCGCGCGCGGCGTGCTCAGCCAGCAGGCCGCCTGGATCCGCCAGTTCCCCGAGGTCCGGTTCCGCGTCTACGGCTACACCGACGCGGTCGGCACCGCGGCTTACAACAAGCGGCTGGGCCTGCGCCGGGCCAATGCCTCGGTCGCGTACCTGACCAGCCAGGGGATCAGCCGGTCGCGGCTGGAAGCGGTGGTGTCCTACGGCGAAACCAACCCCGCCGTGCCCACGTCGGGCCGCGAACGCCTGAACCGGCGCGCCGTCACACAAGTGTCGGGATTCGTCCAACGCCATCCCACGGTGATGGATGGCAAATATGCCCAGATCATCTATCGCGACTACGTGCTAAGTGCCGGTTCTGAAACGACTTTGACAGGCATAGACGGCGGCACAACCGAGGAATGACAATAAGGCGAACCGCTGCCTTATGCGCGCCTCTTTCCCTACAATTGGGTCTTTCTAGCCCCAATCTCGCCTCAGTTACCCCGGACATTAACCTTCGATGGGTCAAATGTGAGCTGGTTGATTCTGTACCACCGGATCAGCCGCCGCGTGCCCGGAGGGACAGGCTTCCGTCGACCCTTCGTGCGCGAACAAGGGGACTGAAGCATGAATGGAGCGACGCCAGGCTATGAACCGGCACCGATCGTCGCCTGTACGGTCAGCCGCGATGTCCAGATCTTCGATCTTCTGATCGAGGACATGGAAACCGCCATGGGCGAAGCATGGGGCGACCTGGGCTTTGCCGAGGCGCTGGCGTTTTTCGCCCAGCCCGAGGCCGACAGCCTGGACTTCATCGCGCTTGCCATCGATGCCGAGGACGAGGACAACCTGACCCTTCTGGGCGAGGTCATCGTCCAGGCCCGCAAGCGCGACATCAAGGTCATCCTGATCGCCGAAGACGTGACCCCGTCGTCGCTGCACCAGCTGCTGCGCAAGGGGGCCGACGAATTCGTCCCCTACCCGCTGCCCGAAAACGAATTGCAGATGGCCATCGACCGTCTGAACCAGCACCAGGACCCCGTCGCGCCCGAACAGCAGCCCCACAAGCTGAAGTCCGGCAGCGACAAGGAAGGCGCGCTGCTGGTCACCCATGGGCTGTCGGGCGGCGTCGGCGCGACCACGCTGGCGGTGAACCTGGCCTGGGAACTGGCGAAGATCGCCGATGGCGACCGTCACAGCGTCTGCCTGATCGACCTCGACCTGCAATACGGCTCGATCTCGACCTACCTCGACCTGCCCCGGCGCGAGGCGATCTTTGAACTGCTGTCCGACACCGAGGACATGGATGACGACGTCTTTGGCGCGGCGCTTCTCAGCTACCAGGACCGGCTGCACGTGCTGACCGCGCCCGCCGACATGCTGCCGCTGGACCTGATCGGCCCCGAGGATGTCGACCGGATCCTGGCGATGGCGCGCAAGCATTTCGATTACGTGATCGTCGACCTGCCCAAGACCCTGGTGCAATGGAGCGAAACGGTCCTGCAGGCGGCGCATGTCTATTTCGCGCTGCTGGAACTGGACATGCGGTCCGCCCAGAACGCGCTACGGCTGAAGCGGGCGCTGCAATCCGAAGACCTGCCCTTCACCAAGCTGCGCTTTGCGCTGAACCGGGCGCCCAAGTTCACCGACCTGTCCGGCAAGAGCCGGGTCAAGCGGATGGCCGAGGGGCTGGGGATCTCGATCGACCTGCAGCTGCCCGACGGCGGGCGGCAGGTGACGCAATGCTGTGATCACGGTGTGCCGCTGGCCGAAACGGCCGCCAAGAACCCGCTGCGCAAGGAAATCCTGAAATTGGCGCAATCGGTCCACGAACTGGGCCGCAACGACGCCGCCGCGGCCTGACGGGGCCGCAGACGAGGTTTGAGCCATGTTCTCACGCTACAAGAAAAGCTCGGACAGCGCGCCCAGGAAGGTCGCCGCCCTGCCCCCGGCCACGCCCTTGGCGGGCGATCCGGTGGACGAACCCGCCAAGGTCACCCTGCGCAAGCCCATCGCCCGCAAGGCGGCCGAGGCCCAGGGCGCCGACAAGGAACGCAAGCGCAAGGAACGGATGCAGGAGATCAAGGTCGAGCTGCATCGTGACCTGCTGGACCACCTGAACCTCGCCGCGCTGGAACACGCGTCCGAGGCCGACCTGCGCAGCGAAATCAGCCAGATCACCGGCGAGATCCTCGAAGACAAGTCCATCGTGCTGAACCGCGAGGACCGCCAGACCCTGACCAAGGAGCTTTACGACGAGGTCAAGGGGCTGGGCCCGCTGGAAACGCTGCTGCAGGACGACACGGTCAACGACATCCTGGTCAACGGGCCGCACCAGATCTTCATCGAACGGGCCGGCAAGCTGGAACTGTCCGACGTCACCTTCAAGGACGAACGCCACCTGCTGCGGATCATCGACAAGATCGTGTCGGCCGTGGGTCGGCGCGTCGATGAATCCAACCCCTATGTCGATGCGCGCCTGGCCGATGGGTCGCGCTTCAACGCGATGGTGCCGCCGATCGCGGTCGATGGATCCCTTGTGTCGATCCGCAAGTTCAAGAAGGACAAGCTGCAGATCGACGACCTGGTCAAGTTCGGCGCCTTCACCGAGGAAATGGCCGCCTATCTGCAGGCCGCCGTGGCGACACGGCTGAACATCATCGTCTCGGGCGGGACCGGGTCGGGCAAGACCACCACGCTGAACGCGCTGAGTTCCTTCATCGACAATGCCGAACGGATCCTCACGATCGAGGATACCGCCGAACTGCAGCTGCAACAGACACACGTGGGCCGCATGGAAAGCCGCCCGCCCAACGTCGAAGGCAAGGGCGCGGTCAGCCCCCGCGACTGCCTGAAGAACGCGCTTCGGATGCGCCCCGACCGCATCATCGTGGGCGAAACGCGGGGCGAAGAGGTCATCGACATGCTGCAGGCCATGAACACCGGCCACGACGGATCGATGACCACGATCCACGCGAATTCGGCGCGCGACGGGATCTCGCGGCTGGAAAACATGATCGCCATGGCGGGGATCGAGATGCCGATCAAGGCGGTGCGCTCGCAGATCTCGTCGGCCGTCAACCTCATCGTCCAGGCCTCGCGCCTGCAGGACGGGTCGCGCCGGATGACGTCGATCACCGAAATCACCGGCATGGAAGGCGACGTGATCTCGATGCAGGAAATCTTTCGCTATCAGCGCGTCGGCCTGACGCCCGACAACAAGATCATCGGCCATTTCACCGCTACCGGCGTGCGCAGCCACTTTTCCGAACGCTTCCGCATGTGGGGCTACGACCTGCCCCCGGCGATCTACGAACCCACCCGGATGGAGGGACGCTGATGCAGATTTCCGCGGAACCGGTCATCTATGGCCTGATCTTCGTCGGTGTCCTGGCCCTGGTCGAAGGCGTCTACCTGGTGGCTTTCGGCAAGTCGATCAGCCTCAACAGCAAGGTCAACCGCCGGTTGGACATGCTCGACAAGGGCGCGGGCCGGGAACAGGTGCTGGAACAACTCCGCAAGGAGATGCAGCAGCACATGAAATCCCAGTCGATCCCGCTGTATTCGCTTCTGGCCGATAAGGCCCAGAAGGCGGCGATCGCGTTTTCCCCGCAACAGCTGATCCTGCTGATGATGGGGCTGGCCGGGCTGGCCTTTGTCGGGCTCAGCATCGGCACCACGGCGGATGTGCCGATCCGCATCGTGGCGTCGATCGTGATCGGCGTGGCTGCCGTCTACATGTGGGTGAACAAGAAGGCGAAGAAACGGATCGACATGATCCAGGAACAGCTGCCCGACGCCGTCGAATTGATGGTGCGCAGCCTGCGCGTCGGCCACCCGTTTTCGTCCGCCGTACAGATCGTCGCGAAAGAGGTCGAGGATCCGCTGGCCACCGAATTCGGCATCATCGCCGACGAAAGCTCTTACGGTCGTGACATGGGCGAGGCGCTGAAGGAAATGGCCGACCGGCTGGACATGCAGGACATGCGGTTCCTGGCCGTCGCGGTGACCATCCAGCAGCAATCGGGCGGCAACCTGGCCGAGATCCTGGATGGGCTGGCCAAGGTGATCCGCGCGCGGTTCCGCCTGTTCCGAAGGGTCAAGGCCATCACCGCCGAAGCGCAATGGTCGGGCAAGTTCCTGTCGGGCTTTCCGCTGTTCTGCATGATCGCGATCCTGGCCAAGGATCCCGGTTACTACGACGAGGTGCTGGATCACCCCTATTTCATCCCGGCCTGTTTCGTGGTCGCCATCATGCTGACCGCGAACCTGATCGTGATGCGCATGCTCACCAACATCAAGGTCTGAGGCCCGCCCATGAGTTTCATCCAGAATATCGAAAGCCTGCTGACCGGCGCCCTTGGCCCCTTTGGCCCGCTGATCGCGGTGGGCGCGCTGGGGCTGTTCATGGTGCTGGGCACCCTCCCCTTCCTGCTGAACCAGCCCAAGGATCCGCTGAAGAAGCTCAAGCAAACCGCCCGCATCGAAGCCGCGCCGAAAAAGGAACGCCTGCGCCAGGCCGGGCGGAACGAACAGCTGGACCGTTTCGCCACCTTCCTGGAACCCCAGGACAAGGAAGAACTGTCGTCGCTGCAGCTGAAGCTGCGCCAGGCGGGGTACCTGTCCAAGGACGCGGTGCGGCTTTACACCTTTGCGCAGCTGGTGCTGGGCATCCTCGGGCTGGCGGCGGGATATACCTACACGATCCTGCTGGGCCATGGCGACGCGATGGAGACCCAGCAGAAGCTGATGTACCTGCTGGGCCCCGGGGCGGCGGGCTACATGCTGCCGAAATACTGGGTCACCCGCCGGGTGGCCGAGCGGAAGGAAAAGATCACCCAGGGCTTCCCCGACGCGCTGGACATGATGCTGGTCTGTGTCGAGGCCGGGCAATCGCTGGACCAGTCGATCATCCGGGTCGCCAAGGAAATGCGCGCCTCCTACCCTGACCTGGCCGACGAATTCGACATCGTCGCGCACGAGATGAAGGCCGGCAAGGAAAAGGACCGCGTGCTGCGCGACTTCGCCACGCGCTGCGGGGTGTCGGACGTGTCGTCCTTTGTCACCGTCATGATCCAAAGCCAAAGCTTCGGCACATCCATCGCCGAGGCGCTGCGCGTCTATGCCAGCGAGATGCGGGACAAGCGGGTGATGCGCGCGGAAGAGGCGGCAAACAAGTTGCCAACCAAAATGACGCTTGCCACTATGACCCTCACGGTGCCGCCGCTGCTGATCATCCTCGTGGGACCGTCGGCGAACGGCATCGCCAACCTGGGCAACATGAGCAAGTAGACCATGTCATTCAAAGGGGCCGGGCGACAGGCAGGCTGCGGTCCCCTTCTTCTGGGCCTCTGGCTGCTGGCGGCATGTTCCCAGCCCGGGATCGCGCCGAACGCCGCAGACGGGCCTTATGCGCCGGGGGTCAACCTGCGCAAACCGGCCGTCGACGGGGTGGTCGTCGGCAACCGGCTGATCGACGCGGGCGAATACGAACTGGCGATCGAGGCGTTCACGCGCGCGGCCCTCGACGACGGGCTGACGCCCGACATCGTCCTGGGGATCGGAACCGCCAATCTGGGCCTCGGCCGCCTGGGCCAGGCCGAGATCCAGTTGCGCCGCGCGACCCGGGAAAGCCCCGACCGCCCCGTCGCCTGGAACAACCTGGGCGTGCTGTTGACCGAGAAAGGCGAATGGCCCGAAGCCGCCGGCGTCTTCCGCAAGGCCTATGCCCTGGATAATGGCCAAAGTGAATCAATCCGGGATAATTTGCGCTTGGCACTCGCCAAATTGGAGAATCCTGCTAATACTTCCGATCAAAACCAAGACTACAAACTGGTGCGGCAGGGCGGCGTTATCCTCCTGACACAGACACCATGAGGCACGAGCAGCAAGGGACGCAGGAAAATGCGCCAACGGTATCTTCTGCCAGTCGGTCTGGCGGCCGCCATCGGCCTGTCGGCCTGTGCCGACAAAAGCGAAGAGACGGTGGAACGCGCCTTCCAGGACGTCAATGTCGTCGATGAAACCAACCTCAACGACGTGATGCTGACCGTGGCCGACCCGAACGAGGCCGTGACCTATTTCACCCGCGCCACCCAGGGCCAGCCCGATCGCATCGACCTGCAGCGCGGCCTTGCCGTGTCGCTGGTGCGGGCCCGGCGCACGACCGAAGCGGTCGCGGCCTGGAAAAAGGTCGTCGCCATGTCCGGGTCCACCGCCGACGACAAGGTCGACCTGGCCGACGCCTATATCCGCAATGGTCAGTGGAGCGAGGCCGAAAGCACGCTGAACACCGTGCCCCCGACGCATGAGACCTTCAAGCGCTACCGGCTCGAAGCGATGGTCGCCGACGGCAACAAGGAATGGAAGAAGGCCGACAGTTTCTACGAGATCGCCGTGGGCCTGACCACGCAGCCGGCCGGCGTTCTGAACAACTGGGGTTTTTCCAAGCTGACGCGCGGCGATTACGCCGGGGCCGAACGCCTGTTCGGCGAGGCGATCCGCAACGATCCCACGCTGTTCACCGCCAAGAACAACCTGGTCCTGGCCCGTGGCGCGCAACGGGAATACACCCTGCCCGTGGTGCCGATGGACCAGTCCGAACGTGCCCAGCTGCTGCACACGATGGCCCTGACGGCGATCAAGCAGGGCGATGTCGAAACCGGCAAGGACCTGCTGCGCGAGGCGATCGACACCTCCCCGCAGTATTTCGAAGCCGCCGACCGCGCGCTCAAGGCGCTGGACCAGGCCTGAACGCGATGCAGATCCCGGCCGGACAGGCGCTGGTCTTTCTGCCCTTCGTCCTGCCCGTCTGCTTCTACGTGGCCTTCACCGACCTGCGCGAGATGCGCATCACCAACCCGGCCGTCATCGTGCTGGCGCTGATCTTCGTCGTCATCGGCCCCTTCGTGATGCCCCTGCCCGATTACGGCTGGCGCTGGGTGCAGATGATCGTGGCCCTGCTGATCGGCATGCTGCTGAACGCCGGCGGCGCCATGGGCGCGGGCGACGCCAAGTTCATCGCCGCCGCCGCGCCCTTCATCGCCCTGGGCGATATCGCCGCCCTGATCAAGCTGCTGGCCGCCGTGCTGCTGGCCGCCGTGGTGACCCACCGCCTGGTCAAACGCACGCCCCTGCGCCGGCTCGCCCCGACGTGGCAAAGCTGGGACAAGGTGCGCGACTTTCCCATGGGGCTGGCCCTGGGCGGCACACTGGCGCTGTACCTGGTGCTGGGCGCGACCCAGGGGGCCTGAGCCCGTTTTCCGGCCCGGAAAACGCATCGCCTAAAATCCGATGGTTTTCCTCGGCTCCCGCCCGAGGCCCTGCACGCTTTCCCCCGATTTTCGCCATAATACCCTGCCAATCGTGTCATCAACCGAAGCGGGAACAAAAGCGATGAACATGCAGCCCACAGGCGTCCTTTCGCCCCCCTCGCCCAAGACCCTGGCCGAGATCGAATTGCCCATGGTGATGATGCGGGACATCCTGCTGAAGACCATGTTCCGCAAGACTCTGGACCTGGTCAGCGAGATCTCCAGGGCGGTCTGCCTGCCGATCCCGATTACCCAGGAACTGGTGGACCTGGCCCGCGAACAGAAGCTGCTGGAAGCCACCGGCACGCTGAACGCCAACAGCGGCAACGAAATGGGTTATCAGCTGACCGACCAGGGCCGCGCCCGGGCGCTGGATGCGCTGTCGCAGTCGGAATATTTCGGCCCCATGCCGGTGCCGCTGCACATCTATTCCAGCCAGGTCAAGCGCCAGTCGATCCGCAACATCCAGGTCACCCGCGACCAGCTGGTCACCGCCATGGGCCACCTGATCCTGCCCCCCAGCCTGCTGGGCCACCTGGGCCCCGCTGTCAGCGCGGGCCGGTCGATCCTGATGTACGGCCCTCCCGGCAACGGCAAATCCTCGATCTCGAACGGGATCCGGTCCGCCCTGGGCGACCGGGTCTACGTGCCGCGCGCCATCGAATATTCCGGCCAGGTGATCACCGTCTACGACCCGATCGTGCACAACGCCCTGCCCGATATCGTCGACGACCCGACCGCGCTGCGCCGCGCCCGCCGGTTCGATCAGCGCTATGTCTGTTGCGAACGGCCCACCGTGGTCACGGGGGGCGAACTGTCGCTGTCGATGCTGGACCTGGTCTACAACCCCACCGCGCGCACCTACCAGGCGCCGCTGCAGCTCAAGGCGACGGGCGGGATCTTCATCGTCGACGACCTGGGCCGCCAGGCGGAACCGCCGCAGGCGCTGATCAACCGCTGGATCGTGCCGCTTGAGGAAAGCAAGGACATCCTGGGCCTGCAATCGGGCGAGAAGTTCGAAGTGCCGTTCGACACGCTGGTGATCTTTTCCACCAACTTCCACCCGAACGAGATCTTCGACAAGGCGGCCCTGCGGCGGATCTTCTTCAAGATCAAGATCGACGGCCCCGACCAGGAGAACTTCCTGAAGATCTTCGCCATGGTCGCGCGCAAGAAGCAGATGCCGCTGGATGAACGGACCCTCGTCCACCTGATCCGCAACAAGTATCCCACGATCGACAATGTCTTTGCCAATTATCAGCCGGTCTTTCTGATCGACCAGATGATCGCCATCTGCGACTTCGAAGGCATCCCCTACCAGATGTCGCCGGACCTGATCGACCGGGCCTGGGACAACATGTTCGTGCGCGACGAAGACATCGAGAAATAGGTCAGGCGAACGCGGGGAAAGGCACCGGACGATGGCGGGGGGAACGTGAAACAAGCCACCGTCCGGTCAAGACCATGCCGGGCTACTCTGCCGGCTGGGCCTGTGGCGTGGATGGTTTGGGCGCCGGCGCCGAAGGCGCGCGGTCCTGCAGCGGAAGCTCGACCATCATGAAGGAAATCGCGCAGGCGACGCAGGCCATGACGCAGGCGATCCAGAACACCGGATGCAGGGCCGCGGCGATGCCCGCCGTCACGACCTCCTGCATCGCCGGGTCCATCGCCGCGATCATGTCCTTGGTCAGCCCCCGCGGATTGGCACCCTCCAGCGCCCCTCCCAGGTGGCGCTGGAGGCCGGCGGCGAAGATTGCGCCGAATGCGGCGGTTCCGACCGAGCCGCCGATCAGCCGGAACATGTTCGCGGACGCGGTGCCGATGCCGATCATGTGCCGGGGCACCGCGTTCTGAATTGCTGTCACGCCGACCCCCATGGTCGGCCCGATGCCAAGCCCCACGACCAGCATCGTCACCGCCACGCGCCAGTTGGGCGTATGCGCGTCGGTCATGGCCATGGACACAAGGCCCACCACCAGGATCATCGTCGACAGGATCGGCAGCAGCCGGTACCGCCCGGTCCGCGCCATGACCTGGCCGGCCAGGGTCGACGCCCCGATCAGCCCCGCCATCATCGGAAAGACGAACAGCCCCGAAGCCGCGGGGGTCATCCCCTTCACCACCTGCATGAAGAACGGCACGAAGGTGATGGTGCCGAACATGGTCACGCCGACGATCATGCCGACCGAATTGGACACGACGAAGTTGTTGATCCGAAACAGCTCAAGCGGAAGGATCGCGTCCCTGGCCCGGCGTTCGATCGTGACGAAGACCACCAGCGCCACCAGCGCGGCGGCAATCAGCCCGATCATCAGCGGATCGCTCCATTCCAGCACGGACCCGCCCAGGCTGGCCGTCATCACCGTCAGCGACAGCAGAACGATCAGCCCCGCCGCGCCGGCATAGTCGATGGTGACATTGGGCCGCCGGGGCGAATGGCGGATCGCCAGGGTCAGCACGGTCAGCGCCGCCAGGCCCAGCGGCACGTTGATCAGAAAGATCCACTGCCAGTCGAAATGCTGCACGATGAACCCGCCGGCCAGCGGCCCGACCACGGTGGACAGCCCAAAGACACTGCCCAGGATCCCCTGGTACCGGCCCCGTTCGCGGGGCGAGACATTGTCGGCCACGGTCGCCATCGACGACACGATCAGCCCGCCGCCGCCGAACCCCTGCACGAACCGGCCGCCTACCAGCACCCAAAGCTCGGGCGCCAGCGCACACAGGACCGACCCGGTCAGAAAGATCCCGATGCCGATCTGCATCATGATCTTGCGCCCGAACAGATCGCCCATCTTGCCGAAGACCGGCGCGCCGACAGTGGCCGCCATCAGGTAGGCCGTGATCACCCAGGTGATCTGATCCATGCCGCCCAGATCGGCCAGGATCACCGGCAGGGCGGTCGTCACCACGGTCTGGCCCAGCGACGCCAGGAACAGAACGGCGGAAACGGCTAGAAAAATGGCAACAAGGCGCTGCGGTTCCAATTGTTCCGGCCCGTCGTGGTGGACCTTTGCCGCAGCAGGACTTGGGCTTGAATCGGGCACGTGTTAATCCTTGGGATCAATCCGCCCCGCCGCGCCGGTGGTCCGGGCGGTGACAAGGGCAGCGGCCTGATCAGGGCCGGAATTCGGGTGGTCGGGGCGGGTATATGCGGATTGCATTTACATGTCAATGGCACGTATATTAACTCAGGTCCGGTGGGGATGCCGAACCGAAGCCGGACAACACGGAGGGCAAGGCCATCACGGGGTGCAGCAAGGAACTCGCGGATTTCCTCGAGAAGGCGGGTATCGACCATCGGTCGACCGAAGCCGCGCTGGATATCGACGCGTCGCTACAGCAATGGCGACGGCGGATCAGCAAGCGCGAACTGGGCACCGCCGCCCTGGATGCCTTCGGGCTGAACGACGAAATCGACATGGCCCAGCTTGACGTGCTGTTCGCCATCTCGCCCCCCCTGAACGAATTCTGGGCCGAGGACGACGACGAGACCATGGTATCGACCATCGCGGCCCGCCTGCGGATCGACCCGTCGCGCGCTTCGCGGCTGGTCAGCGACCTGATTTCCAAGGGCCTGGCGCAGCGCACCGTCAGCCAGCGCGACGCGCGGCGCACCATCGTCGAACTGACCCCGCGCGGCAACGCCATCGTCCATGCCGTGCGCCGGTTCAAGTTCCTGGTGATGGGCGAATTCCTGTCCAGCTGGACGGACGAGGAAATCGCCGCTTTCGTGCCCCTGATGGCCCGCTTTGTCGCCTGGACCGACGATTCCGGCCGCGCCTGGCGCGACCGTTTCGCCACCGAAGTCGCGGACCTGTCGAGCGAACTGAAAAAGACCGCGTCCTCTACCTGAGGCGTCCGATGAAGCTGCCCGACCAGATCACAGCCTGGTTCGACCGGCGCGGCTGGCAGGTGCACCCGCACCAGCAGGCCATGGTCGACCGCGCCGATGCCCCTGCCACCCTGCTGATCGCCCCGACCGGCGGCGGCAAGACCATGGCCGGCTTCCTGCCCACGCTCGCCGACCTGGCGGACGGCGGGCACGATGGTCTTCACACGCTCTACATCTCGCCGCTCAAGGCGCTGGCCGCCGACATAAAGCGCAACCTGCGCACCCCGGTGGACGAGATCGGCCTGCCGATCCGGATCGAGGACCGCACCGGCGACACCTCGGCCACGCAAAAGAAACGCCAGCGCGCCGACCCGCCGCATATCCTGCTGACCACGCCCGAAAGCCTGGCGCTGCTGACCAGCTACGAAGACGCCGCGCGCACTTTCGCCGGGCTGAAGCGTGTCGTGGTGGACGAGATCCATGCGCTCGCCGACTCCAAGCGCGGCGACCAGCTGATGCTGGCGCTGGCCCGGCTGCAAACCCTCGCCCCCGGCCTGCACCGCGTCGGCCTGTCGGCCACGGTCGAAGACCCCGCCGCCATCGCCCGCCTTCTGGCCCGCCACCCCGATCCGTGCGACATCCTGATGGCCGATCCCGGCCCCGACCCCGACATAGCGATGCTGGAGACCGCCGAACGCCCGCCCTGGGCCGGCGGCGGCGCGGCCTATGCGATCCCGGCGGTTCTGGAGCAGGTGAAACAGCACAAGACCACGCTGATCTTCCACAACACCCGCGCCCAGGCCGAAATCTTCTTTCACAACCTCTGGCTTGCCAACGAGGAGTCGCTGCCCATCGGCATCCACCATGGATCGCTGGACCGGGTCCAACGCGAACGCGTCGAACAGGCCATGGTCCGGGGCGACCTGCGCGCCATCGTCTGCACCGGCTCGCTGGACCTTGGGCTGGATTGGGGCGACGTGGACCTGGTCATCCAGATCGGCGCACCCAAGAACGTCAAGCGCCTGGTCCAGCGCATCGGGCGCGCCAACCACCGCTACAACGCGCCGTCCAAGGCCCTTCTGGTCCCCGCCAACCGCTTCGAGGTGGTCGAATGCGTGGCGGCGCTTGAGGCCGTGAAGGCCCACGACCTCGACGGCGACCCGCGCGGCCCCGGCCCGCTGGACGTGCTGTGCCAACAGATCCTGATCGCCGCCTGTTCCGGGCCCTTTGACGCCGACGCGCTTTACCGCGAGGTGAAGACCGCCGGCGCCTATGCAGACCTGACGCGCGCCGCCTTCGACGACTGCCTCGATTTCTGCGCCACCGGCGGCTACGCCCTGCGCGCCTACGACCAGTGGCAGCGGCTGAAGCAACAGCCAGACGGGCTGTGGCAGCTGCGCGACCCCAGGTCCGCCCAGCGGATCCGCATGAACATCGGCACGATCCAGGACAGCGACACGCTGAAGGTCCGCCTGCAGCGCAACCGGGGCGGCAAACCCCTGGGCGAGATCGAGGAATACTTCGCCGCCTCCCTGTCCCCCGGCGACACCTTCCTGATCGGCGGCCGGATCGTGCGCTACGAGGGCCTGCGCGAAATGGTGGTCGAGGTCAGCCGCAACGCCAGCCGCAAGCCCAAGATCGCAGTGTTCTCGGGCACGAAATTCGCCACCTCGACGCAGCTGTCCAACCGCATCCTCGACATGTTCGCCCACAACGACTGGTCCGGGCTGCCCGCCCACACGCGCGACTGGCTCGCCCTGCAACGCGACGTCTCGCGCCTGCCGGACCGCGACAGGCTGCTGATCGAAAGCTTTCCCCACGACGGGCGCGAACACATCTGCATCTACGGCTTCGCGGGGCGCAACGCCCAGCAGACGCTGGGCCTCTTGCTGACCAAGCGGCTGGAAGAAACCGGCCACGCGCCCATGGGGTTCGTGTCGACGGATTACGCGACGCTGATATGGGGGCTGGACGCGGTGATCGACCCTGCGCCCCTGTTCGACATCGACGCCCTGCGCGACGGGCTCGACCGGTGGCTGGCCGGCAACGCGGTGATGAAACGCACCTTCCGCGGCGCGGCCACCATCGCCGGGCTCATCGACCGCAACGTGATGGGCCCGCGCAAGACGGGACGGCAGATGACCATGTCATCGGACATCCTTTACGACACGCTTCTGAAATACGACCCCGACCACCTGATGATGCGCATCACGCGGACCGAAGCCCTGCGCGGCCTCGTCGATTTCGGCCGGATCGAGGCGATGCTCGCCCGCATCCGGGGCATCGACCTGATCCGCCTGGATCGCGTCACGCCATTGGCCGCACCGCTTTTCCTGGAACAGGGCCGCGTGCCCGTGTCGGGCTCCGCCGACGAACGCCTCCTGGCCGAGGAAACCGCCGCCCTGATGGACGCGGCCGGCCTGGCCGACAGCTGATCCCTTGCGCTTCGCCCCGCGATGCGCCAAGGAACACACCATGAACGCCCACGCCTTCACCTTCTGCGGCGCCCGCCTTTCCGCCCTGCCCTCCGGCGCGCTCTGGTGGGCAGACCAGGGGTTGATTTGCGTCTCGGACCTGCACCTGTGCAAATCCGAACGCCACGCACGCCGCGGCGGTGCTCAACTACCGCCGTACGAAACCCGCGACACGCTGCAACGTCTCTCGGACGCGGTCGAGGCAACAAACGCCCGCCAGGTGATCTGCCTCGGCGACAGTTTCGACGACCTCGCCGCCGCCCGCGCCTTGCCCGAAACGGAACGCCTGTTCCTGACCCGCCTCCAAGCGGGCCGCCGATGGATCTGGATCGAAGGCAACCACGACCCGGGGCCTCTGGACCTTGGCGGCGAACACCTCTCCGAGTTGACCATCGGCCCCCTCACCTACCGCCACATTGCCCAACCGGACGCCAAGGGCGAAATCTCAGGCCACTACCACCCCAAGGCCCAGGTCCGCACCCGCCTGCGCACCATCTCGCGCCCCGCGTTCCTGGTGGATTGCGACCGCGTGATCCTGCCGGCCTTCGGCACCTTCACCGGCGGGTTACGCAGCACCAGCCCCGAACTCGCGCGCCTCATGCACCCCGATGCGCTGGCGATCCTGACAGGGCCAAGCGCCCATCCGATCCGGATGCCGCGCTGATCGGGACAAGGTATGTCTGGCAAACCTTCGTCAGGGGTATTTGGAAAGAGAAAGAAGCAGCAGGTCTTGCTTCTTTCTCTTCTGAAATACCCGGCCCTGTCCTTTCCGCCATTCCGACGTTAAAGGTCAGAGCAGCCCGGCATCTTCCAGCTCAGGCATGTAGGTTCGGCTCACCGGCACGCGGTCACCGTTGACAAGGCGCAGAAAGGTCTTTCCCCGCTCCCTCTCGGCCCCGCTGACCGCGCGGCGGGCGACCCAATGGCTGCGGTGGGTGCAAAAGCCGTCCACCGGATCCATCTCGTCGACCGCATCCCCAAACCGCAGACGCAGCGCGTAATCGCCTTCTGTCGTCACCACGTTGACCTGGTGGTCCTTGACGTTCAGCCGGATGATGTTGCCGTCAAAGTCGCTGGGCAGCCGCCGCCTCAGACGCGGCAGGTCCGGTTCGGAACCGGGTTCGGTTGCAGCCACGGGATCGGCCGGACGTTCGGGCACCGGCTTGGCCTCGGCCTCGGCCGGCAGTTGGGCCGCAGGTCCGAAGTTGTGTTCAATCACCCGCCGCGCCATGCAGACCGCGACGCTGATCAGGCCGACGAAGACCATCGTGCGCCCGTAATTCGGTGTGCCGGTCCCGGGGGTCGGCGACATCTGGACGGCCAGCAGCCAGACGAAGGGGGTGAAGACAAGGCTCATCAGGACCACCAACAGCCCGTCCCGGCCGAGCGGATAATCCGCGGGCACGACCCGTTCCGCCAGGTAGCGCAGGGTCATTCCGAACAGCGTGGAGACGAAGATGACAATGCCCCAGAACACCAGCCGCTGGCCAAAGCTGTGCGACGCATAGGTCCCGAACGGGCCAGCAGCGGCGGCCAGGACGGGCCCGATCGTCCACACGCTGATGAGGACGTTCACGTTTGTTCGGCGGGGCCGGGCCGTGTCTTTGACCAATTCTGGCATGGACAACTTTGAATAATCGCATTCGCTGGAATTCGCTTGTACGTCACTCGCCGCCCGGCCGCAAACCCGAAAATCTCCGATTTTCGAATGGGTTGGACCGGGTGCCCCATGTGTCGCGACCCCGGTCCGATGCCTGTTCAGGCGGTCAGTCCCCCGGGCTCGGCCAGCCCGTTGGCCCGGCAGCAGGCGGTCAGAGTATTGGCCAGCAGGCAGGCGATGGTCATCGGCCCCACCCCGCCCGGCACTGGCGTGATGGCCCCTGCCACGGCGGCGCAGCTATCATAATCGCAATCGCCCACCAGCCGGGTCTTGCCCTCGCCCTTCTCGGGCGCGGGGATCCGGTTGATGCCCACGTCGATCACCGTGGCGCCAGGCTTGATCCAGTCGCCCTTGACCATCCCGGGCCGGCCCACGGCGGCCACCACGATATCGGCCCGTTTCACCACCTCGGGCAGATCCTTCGTCCGCGAATGCGCGATCGTCACCGTACAGCTGTCGCCCAGCAGCAGCTGCGCCATCGGTTTGCCAACGATGTTCGACCGCCCGATCACCACCGCGTTCAGCCCCGACAGCGACCCCAGCCGGTCGCGCAGCAGCATCAGGCTGCCCAGCGGCGTGCAGGGCACCATCGCCTTCTGCCCGGTCCCCAGAAGCCCGACGTTGGAAATATGGAACCCGTCGACGTCCTTGGCCGGCGCGATGGCGTTGATCACCTTGTCGGTGTCGATGTGATCGGGCAGCGGCAGCTGCACCAGGATCCCGTGCACCGCCGGGTTGCGGTTCAGGCTTTCCACCAGGTCCAGCAGGTCCGCCTCGGGCGTATCCACGCCCAGCTTGTGCTCGAACGAGGCCATGCCGGCCTCCACCGTCTGTTTGCCCTTGGACCGCACGTAGACCTGGCTGGCCGGGTCCTCGCCCACCAGCACCACGGCCAGGCCCGGGGTGATCCCGTGTTCCGCCTTCAGCGCCGTTACATGTTCCGCCACCTTCGCCCGCACATCCGCCGCGAAAGCCTTCCCGTCTATGATCTCAGCCGTCATCCCGACCTCTCGTCCTTTGTCCGTTGCCATCCACCAGGCGCCCGGCCCCCTTGGGGGCCGACGGGCATCGGGGGCTCGATGCCCCCGATGCCCGTCCCCTGCACTCAGAAAAGCCCGTCGATCTCGCCATCCGCGTTCAGCCGGATCTGCTCCGCCGCCGGCTCGCTGGGCAGGCCGGGCATCGTCATGATCTCTCCGCAGATCGCCACGACAAACCCCGCGCCCGCGCTCAGCCGCACCTCGCGCACCGGCACACTGTGCCCTGTCGGCGCCCCGCGCAGCGACGGGTTCGTGGTAAAGGAATACTGCGTCTTGGCCATGCAGACCGGCAGATGCCCGTACCCCTGTTCCTCCCATTGCGCCAGCTGCGTCCGGATCCGCGTATCGACGACCACCGCATCCGCGCGATAGATCTCGCGCGCCACCGTCTCGATCTTGTCCAGCAAGGGCATCTCGTCGCCGTAAAGCGGCGTGAACGCGGTCTCCCCGGCATCGGCGATCTCGACCACCCGCTGCGCCAGCGCCTCGATGCCGGCCGATCCCTCGGCCCAGTGCCGGCAGACATGCGCTTCCGCCCCCTGCCCGGCCACGAAGGCGTCCACCGCCGCGATCTCGGCCTCGGTATCGCCCGCGAAATGGTTGATCGCCACCACCACCGGCACCCCGAACTTCTTCAGGTTCTCGATATGGCGACCCAGGTTCGCACAGCCCGCCTTCACAGCGGCCACGTTCTCGGCCCCCAGGTCGGCCTTGGCAACGCCGCCATTCATCTTCATCGCCCGCACCGTGGCGACCAGCACCACGCAATCGGGCGCCAGCCCCGCCTTGCGGCACTTGATGTTCATGAACTTCTCGGCACCCAGGTCGGCGCCGAACCCGGCCTCGGTCACCACGTAATCCGCCAGCTTCAGCGCCGTCGTCGTCGCGATGATCGAATTGCAGCCATGGGCGATATTGGCAAAGGGCCCGCCATGCACGAAGGCCGGGGTGTTCTCCAGCGTCTGCACCAGGTTCGGCTGCAGCGCATCCTTCAGCAGCACCGTCATCGCCCCGTCCGCTTTCAGATCCCGGCAATACACCGGCGACCGGTCCCGCCGATAGGCCACGATCATGTCACCCAGCCGCGCCTGCAAATCCTCCAGGTCGCGCGCCAGGCACAGGATCGCCATGACCTCGGACGCCACGGTTATGTCGAACCCGGCCTCCGACGGAAACCCGTTCGCCGCGCCCCCCAGCGACGTCACGACCTGGCGCAGCGCCCGGTCGTTCATGTCCAGCACCCGGCGCCAGACCACGCGGCGCTGGTCGATCTGCAGGTCGTTGCCCCAGTAGATGTGGTTGTCGATCATCGCCGACAGCAGGTTGTGCGCCGTGGTGATCGCGTGGAAATCGCCGGTGAAATGCAGGTTCATGTCCTCCATCGGCACCACCTGCGCATACCCGCCCCCGGCCGCGCCCCCCTTCATCCCGAAACACGGCCCCAGCGAGGCTTCGCGGATGCAGATCGCCGCCTTCTTCCCGATCCGGTTCAGCCCGTCGCCCAGCCCCACGGTCGTCGTCGTCTTGCCCTCGCCCGCGGGTGTCGGGTTGATCGCGGTCACCAGGATCAGCTTGCCTTGCGGGCGGTCCTGCACGCTGTCGATCAGCGCGCGGCTCACCTTGGCCTTGTCATGGCCATAGGGCACAAGGTCGCCGGCCTCGATGCCCAGGGCGGCCCCCACCTCCTGGATCGGCTTCTTGCGCGCCGCGCGGGCGATCTCGATGTCGGTCTTGAAACTCATCGCTCTGGTCCTGAAGTTGATGTCCCCCCAACACACCGGGCCTGGCCATGTGTTAGCGCGCACAGCCTACCGGGCACAGAAGGTAAACGACATAATCCTAAAGTTGGGCACCCACTGGCCGCACGATCCTTTCGCATCGGAAACGCACCATCCCGGGGCGCGCCCTGTGTTTCCACGCGCGCTCAGCCGGCCTCGGCCCAGCCCCGCTGCGCCGGCAGCCACAGCTTCAGCCGATCGCCCAGCCGCAGCGCGCCGGGCCGTTCGACCCAGGCGGTCACCCCGCGCCGCCCCTCGGCGGCCCGCTTGAACGCCTTGCCATGGCCCGGCTCGTCCTTCTCGATCTCGCGCGCGGGCAGGTTGCAGGGCTGGTTCTCCATGTCGACGGTCAGCGCCACGCCGGTGGGTCCCTGCAGGCGCGTGGACGGCGGCACATGGGTGAAATCCGGGATCCCCTTCACCACCACCGACGCCCCCAGCAGTCCCGGATCCAGCGCGTCCAGCCCGATGTCGGCGGCGATTCCCTGCAGCTCTTCCTGCGACAGGATGGTCAGCTGCCGCACGTTCCGAATCTCGGTGCCCTCGGGGTACAGCTCCCGCACCCGCACACAGGCCGGTCGGGTCCCGCCTTCGTGGCGCGCCCCACTCACCCCGTGAAAGCCCAGCTCCAGCGCCTCCACGGCCCCGGACCGCAGCCCCGTCCCCGCCACGGACACCCCCAGCCAGACGACCTCCCCCACATGGATGCTTTCACGATAGACGGACATGGGCCGGATCTCCTGTTTCTTTCCGGCCCCAAATACCCCGCCCCGCCCGCAACCAAAAGAAAAACCCGCAGATCGGCGGACTTGCGGGCGCCATCGCCACCGCTCTGCCCCCAAACACCAGGCGCGGCGCTCCGACTGGCGCCCGACCTGCCGCTTCTTTCTCTTTGCAAATACCCCGGCCCGCCACCGGCCAAGGAAAAACCCGCAGATCCAGGGACCTGCGGGTTTTCAAAAGGCGTCAGCGAAGATCAGACCGACGGTTCCGGCTCCATCCCGCCCTCGGGCGGCGACTTCTTCGGCTTGGTCTTGGGAATCGCCGTGACACTGGGCGCATTGCCCTGGTCCGGCGTGTCGCCCTTGTCGTCGCCCGATTGCGGCGGCTCGCCCCGCATCACGCGCTTGATCTCCTCGCCGGTCAGCGTCTCGTATTCCAGCAGGCCCTGGGCCAGGCGTTCCCATTCCTCCTGCTTCTCGATCAGGATCGCATGCGCGCGCTCATAGCCGTCCTGGATATAGCGCCTCACCTCTTCCTCGATCATCTCCTTGGTATGCGCCGACACCGAGAATCCCGCGGTATTGCCCTGGTAGCCCTCGTGCGCCTCGGCATAGTCGATGTTGCCGACCTTGTCGGACATGCCCCAGCGCATCACCATGGCGCGCGCCAGCTGGCTGGCCTGCATGATGTCGCCGGCGGGGCCGTTGGACACGTGATCGGCGCCGTACTTGATGATCTCGGCGGCCTTGCCGGCCATGGTCATCGCCAGCTTCTGTTCGCATTCGTCGCGGTGATAGTTCAGCCGGTCGATCTCGGGCAGCGAAACCACCATCCCCAGCGCGCCGCCCCGCGGAATGATCGTCGCCTTGTAGACCGGGTCGCATTCCGGCAGCGCAAGGCCCACGACGGCATGACCGGCCTCGTGGTAGGCGGTCTTTTCCTTCTGGTCCTGCGTCAGCACCATCGACCGGCGCTCGGCGCCCATCATGACCTTGTCCTTGGCGTTCTCGAAATCTTCCATCGTCACGAAACGACGTCCGACGCGCGCCGCCATCAGCGCCGCCTCGTTCACCAGGTTGGCCAGGTCGGCGCCCGAAAACCCGGGCGTGCCGCGCGCGATGATGCGCAGGTCCACGTCGGGGCCCAGCGGGGTCTTGCGGGCATGCACGCTCAGGATCTTCTCGCGGCCCTTGATGTCGGGGTTGCCCACGGTGACCTGACGGTCGAACCGGCCCGGGCGCAGCAGCGCGGGGTCCAGAACGTCCTTGCGGTTGGTCGCGGCGATGATGATCACGCCTTCGTTGGCCTCGAACCCGTCCATCTCGACCAGCAGCTGGTTCAGCGTCTGTTCGCGTTCGTCGTTGCCCCCGCCATAGCCGGCGCCACGATGGCGGCCCACGGCGTCGATCTCGTCGATGAAGACGATGCAGGGCGCGTTCTTCTTGGCCTGTTCGAACATGTCACGGACGCGGGACGCGCCCACACCCACGAACATTTCAACAAAATCCGAACCGGAAATCGTGAAGAACGGCACTCCGGCCTCGCCGGCAATCGCCCGCGCAAGCAAGGTTTTGCCTGTCCCCGGAGGACCGACCAGCAGCGCACCCTTGGGAATCTTGCCCCCGAGTCGCGAGAATTTCTGCGGGTTGCGCAGGAATTCGACGATCTCTTCCAGCTCTTCCTTGGCCTCGTCGATGCCCGCGACATCGTCGAAGGTCACGCGCCCGTGCTTTTCGGTCAGCATCTTGGCCTTGGACTTGCCAAAGCCCATGGCCCCGCCTTTTCCGCCGCCCTGCATCCGGTTCATGAAATAGACCCAGACGCCGATCAGCAACAGGAACGGCAGAAGCGATACGATGAAGGCCTGGAAACCCGATTGCTGCTGTTGCTCTGCCCGGACCGGAACATCGTTGTCGATCAACAGGTTGGTAACTTCGGCATCGGTCGGCTTGATGGTCACGTAGTCCTGGCCGTCGGCGCCGCGAAAGCGCACCTGTTCGCCGTCCAGCGTCGCCTGGCTGACCTCGCCCGCCTTCACGGAGGCGACGAAGTCCGAGTAACTGATCTCGCGGCTCTGAAGGGTCCCTCCGGATCCGCTGAACAGGTTGAACAGCGCAAGGATCAGCAGGAACAGGACCACCCAGAACGCGATGTTACGTGCATTTCCCAAGGGAATTCTCCTGACTGCAGGGCCGACATGACATCGGCCCGGTTGTCCATAAGATAGACATCACGGGGCTGGGTTCAATTGGATAATAGCGCAGCAAAGAAAGCCTCGCCACTCTCATGTAATTCCGCACGCCAGCCATTGGCCAGGCCGGCCAGCGGCGCGGCCTTCAGATCGTCGCCGCTCCACACCGCCGGGCTCGCCATGAGCGCCGCGTAGGGCCGCCCGGTTTCGCGCCATTCGGGCACCTGCGACAGGCCCTTGCGCCCCAGGGCGGCGATGCGGATGTCGTCCTGGTCCACCGGCCCCTGCAGCAGCCAGCGGCCATCCCAGACCTGGCCGGGTCCGGCCGTGCGGTCGCGCACGGCGGCATATTCCCGGCAGACCCGGATCGCGCGGTCCCCCACCAGCAACCGGCAGCCGCCCAACGTTGCACCGCGCCCGTGGCGCAGCGCGTCGATGGCCTCGGACACGGCGGCGCGGCGGGGCGGATAATCGCTGCGCGCGATCCAGGCCACCGCGCGCAGCAGCAGCCGGCGGGCGATTTCCTCGGGCAGCACGCGAAAGCCGCGCAGGTCGATCACCACGTCGCCGGCATCCAGTTCGGCGATGTCGCGCGCGGCGACGAACGTGTACCAGTCCAGCGCCTCGCGCGCCGCCGCCATGTAGGTCGCCACGCTCGACAACGCCTGCGCGGTGATCCCCAGCGGCGCCAGCTGATCAAGCGCCGCGCGCATCTGGATCCGTTCGTATTTCGGGTCTTCGTTGGACGGATCCTCGCGCCATGCGATGTCGTGCCCGCGCAGGTAATCGCGCAGCTGGGCCCGTGTCAGCCCCAGCATCGGCCGCACCAGCGACACGCCGTGCATGGTCCGGCGGACCGGCATCCCCGACAGCCCGTTCACCCCCGACGACCGCGCCAGCCGCATCAACACCGTCTCGGCCTGATCGTCCGCCGTGTGTCCCAGCGCCAGCAGCGCCACCTGTTCCGACCGCGCCCAGTCACCCATCAGGCGATAGCGGGCCTCGCGCGCGGCGGCCTGCAGATTGCCGGTGCCGTCCCAGCCGCCCCAGGTCAGGATCGCATGCGGCACACCCAGGGTTTCAGCAAACCGACCGACAAAAGCCGCCTCATCGGCGGCTTCCGGGCGTAATCCATGATCGACGGTAACGGCCAGCAGGTCGACCGCACCGGGGGGAAAACATCGGGACAAGATGTGCAGGAGCGCCATGGAATCCCCGCCCCCCGACACCGCAACGGCCAGTTTCGACGGCGCGGACGCGTGAAACTGGCCCCGGACGACCGCCAGGATATCGGCGTCCGCCAAGGTCACTGGCAGCCCAGCGAAGCTCTCTCCGACTGGGCGACGGCAACCGCGTCGGACATCGGGAAGCGCACTGGAACCTCGGCCAGTGTCAGGCAGGCCTGGTTGGTCTGCCCCAGCTTGCCAAGCGCCGCGCCCAGCAGCGTCAGCGACTCGGGCGCGTCCGCCCCCGTGGGATCGGCGCTGAAGGCCGCCAGGTAGGACCGCGCGGCTTCCCGCGTGTCTTCCAGCTGGGTCAGCGCCTTGCCCCGGCTCAGCTGCGCCTTGGCGGCCAGCGGGCTGCCGGGATAGTTCTGCACGAACCGCGCATAGCCGTCGGCGGCCTCGGTATACTTGCCGGCGTCCATCGCGGCATTGGCGGCGTCGTAATCCGCCTGTTCGCCGATCGCCAGTTCGGTGCCGGTGGTGTCGGGCGGGTCCTGGGCCTCGGGGGCAGGCGGCGCGGCATTGGCGCCGCCCAGCGTCGTCGTCTCGCCCAGCTTGGACACGTCGCCGCCTTCCAGCTCGACCAGGCGGAATTCCAGGTCGCCGATCCGGTTGGTGCCGTCGCGCACGACTTCCTCGACCTTGAACTCAAGCTCTTCGGTCTGGGCGGTCAGGTCCTGCAGCGCCGTCTCGATCGACCCGACCCGTTCCAGCACGCTGTCCCCGGTCACCTGAACCGTCGGCCCGCCGGTGGTCGATAACTCCTTCTTGAGCTTCTGGATCTCGACGTAAAGAACCGACAGCTCCTGGCGGATATCGGCGAGGGTCTGGTCCTTCTGGTCCTGGGCCGACACCAGCCGGGTCTGCACGGAAATCGCCGCGACCGCCAGGATCACGACCATGGACAGGGCGCGCATTCGCATGCCCCCTTACCCCGTCAATCCGATGGTCAGCACGGTGACCGCACGCCGGTTCTTGGAATAGCAGGCCTCGTCGCTGCAGATCTCGACCGGGCGTTCCTTGCCGTAGGACACGGTTTTCAGCCGGCTGCCGGCCACGCCGCGCGACATCAGGTATTCGCGCACGTTGTTGGCCCGGCGTTCGCCCAGGGCGACGTTGTATTCCCGCGTGCCCTGTTCGTCCGCATGGCCTTCGATCGTCGCCACGAAGTCGGTGTTGGTGGTCAGCCATTTCGCCTGGGCGTCCAGGGTCTGTCGGGCGCTGTCGCTCAGCGTCGACTGATCGACGGCAAAGAACACCCGGTCCCCGATGGCCTGCTGGAAATAGACCGGCGATTTCGGATCGGCCGCCGATCCGGAGCCCACCCCGGCCCCTGCCCCACCTGCGCCCGAGCCGTAGTCGCCGCCGCGCAAAGCGTCCTTGTCGGTACAGGCGGTGGCCAGCAGCCCCACCATCACCAACGCCACGATCCTGCCCGCACCTGTCATTCGAATTGCCTCGTCATATCTGCGATTTTCGTTAATCGGCCTTTAACACAGGCCGCAAGCCTTGTGAACAAACCTGCCCCGATTCGGCAGCCTATTGCTGCAGCGGCGACCACGCCGGGTCGGATGCCCCGTCCGGTGTCGGAACCGGCTTCAGGTTGCGCCCCGAGATATCCACCGAATACAGCTTCGACGTGCCCCCCGACCCCTGGCTTTCCCGGCTGAACATGATCACCCGCCCGTTGGGCGACCATGTCGGGCCCTCGTCCAGGAACGACGCCGTCAGCAACCGTTCCCCGGTGCCGTCGGTGCGCATCACCCCGATGTGGAACCGCCCCTTGTTCTGCTTGGTGAACGCGATCAGGTCGCCGCGCGGCGACCAGACCGGCGTGCCGTAGCGCCCCGTACCCGAGGAAATCCGGCGCGGCTCGCCACCGCTGGCGGGCATGATGTACAGCTGCTGTCCGCCCGAACGGTCGCTTTCGAACACGATCTGGCTGCCGTCCGGCGAATAGCTGGGCGAGGTTTCGATCGACGGCGCCGTGGTCAGCCGCTTGCGCTGCCCGGTGGCCAGGTTCAGCGCGTAGATGTCGGTATTGCCGCCCGTCGCCTCGCTGAAGACCACCGTCCGCCCGTCCGGCGAAAACCGGGGCGCAAAGCTCATCGACCCCTGGCCCGATTCCAGCGCCACCTTGCTCACCCGGCCCACGTCCATCACGTAGACGCGCGGAAAGCCGGTCTCGTAGCTGGTGTACAGCACCCGGTCGCCCGATGGCGAGAACCGCGGCGCCAGCACCAGCGACGTGCTGTCGGTCAGGTACTGCACGTTGGCGCCGTCGTAATCCATGATCGCCAGCCGCTTGGCCCGGTCATTCTTGGGCCCGCTTTCGGACACGAACACCACGCGGCTGTCGAAATAGGGTTCCTCCCCGGTCAGCCGCGAATAGACCGTGTCGGCCACCTTGTGCGCCATGCGCCGCCAGCCGTCCGTGGTGCCCGCGAACTGCAGCCCGGATCCGATCTCGGCCCCCGAAAACACGTCGTAGACCCGGAACCGCACCGTCAGGCGATCACCCGAAAGTGACACCGCCCCGGTGATCAGCGCCTGCGCATTGATCGCCTTCCAGTCCGCGAACTGCACCGGCGCGCCGAAATCGGTCACCTGGGACACATGCGCCGATGCCGGAATTTCCCGGAACAGTCCCGTGCCGCTCAGATCCGAGGCGATGACCCGCGACAACGAGGTTCCGTATTCCCCCGCCGCCTGGCTGTCCGGCACGAAGCCGGGCACCGCGAAGGGCAACGGTTCGATCACACCATCGGTGATCTCGATCCGCAGGGGCCCCTGCTGCGCCATGGCGCACACGGGAAGGATCAGCGCCAACAGCGCCGCAATAAGGTAACTCTGGACCGCTCGCATCATCTGTACTGCATCTTCTCAGGGTTGAATGTCATTTCGATGTCGCGCCACTGCTCGTACTTCCCGGACGGCAGGGGATAGCCCTGCTGACCGCAGCGGATGATCGCCCGACGCGCCGCGTCGAACGCCTGCTGAGCAGCGGACTGGTCCCCCCCACTCCACGACACCAGTCTAATCGAATTCGTCTGCGGGCGCCCGTCCGGCGTCATCGAGACCCCCACCACGACTGTGGTCGCAAGAGCCGCCGAAGACAAGGACCCGACACTCCAGCATTGCGAAACCGCCATGCGCAGCGCCTCCTGCTCGCCTCCGGTCAGCGGCGGGCCCGACGGCGTCGGCCTGGCGGCCCCGGCCTGGCCCAGGGCGGCGGCCACGGCATCGTCCACGGACTGGCTGCGCTCGGTATCCTGCGCGGGCGCCTGCGGCTTCGGATCGGGCTTGGCCGTCTGCGTCGGCGCGGGCGTTTCGGGCGCTTTCGGCGTCTCCGGCGCCTTCGGCGGCGTCGGCCGCGATGGCGGGCGCTTGGACACCGTCGGCGCCCCGGTCACCGGCGCGGCCACTTCGGGCTCCTCCACCGGCTCGGCCTCGGGTTCGGGCGGCGTGCTCACGGCCTCTTCCGGCGCGGCGGCGGTCTCGGCCTCCGGCGCCTCCTGCTGCTGGCCCTCGGGCTCGGCCGGCGCCTCGGTCACCGGATCGGGCCGCGCGTCGGGCGGCGGCGGCGGCGCCGGCGTCGATGCCTCGCGCTCCACCGGACGCGCCTGCGGGCGCGCCTCGGGCACCGGCGATTGCGGCACCAGCGCGGCGGTGTTCTCGGACGGCGGTTCGGGCGGCTGCGGCGCCTCGGGCAGCTCTTCGGCCACCTCCGGAGCAGGCGGCTGCGGCGGTTCCGGCGCGGGCGGCACCTCGGCCTCGGCCTGGGGCGGCGGCGGCGGTGTCGGATCCTGGCGTTCGGGCGGCGCGTCCTGGGGCGCCTCGGCGGCCGGCGGCGCCTCGGGCGCGGGCTCCTCCGGCGCGCTCAGCTCGGCGGGGGTCGGGGGCGTCTCGGGCGATTGCTGCGGCGCGGTCAGCGCCGCGTATTGCTCGGCGGTGACCAGCGCCACTTCGCTGACCTTCACCGGCGGCGTCTCCTCGACCGAGAACATGCCCCTGAGCAACACGAAGCCGATGATGGCGACATGTGCGATCCCGGATATGGCGGTGCCTGTCTGCACGGCCCGCGCCTTACTGTTCCGGCGCTTCGTCCAGCGTCGGCCCGCCGGTGTCCGTCACCAGCCCGATGTTGGAGAAGCCGCCCGCGTTGAGTGCGCCCATGATCTCCATGACCACCGAATAGGGCACCCGCCCGTCGGCTCGCAGAAAGACCCGGTCCGAAGTCCGTTCGGTCATGATCGCGCGCAGCTTGGTCACAAGCTCGTCGCGCGGGGTATCCGTTGTCTGGATCTGCACCGCGCCCTCGGCGGTGACGGTCACGGTCAGAGGCTCCTCGTCCTCGTCCGGCAGCGCATTGGCGGCCGATTTGGGCAATTCCACCGGAACGCCCACGGTCAGCATGGGGGCCGCCACCATGAAGACGATCAGCAGCACCAGCATGACGTCGACAAAGGGGGTGACGTTGATCTCGGCCATCGGCCGGGCGCGGCGGTGTCCCCGCTTGCGGGTCCGCCGTTCAGTGTTCTGGATCGCGGCGCCCATGGCTCAGCTGTCCAGCTGACGCGACAGGATCGTGGCGAATTCGTCGGCGAAGGTCTCGTATCCGGCGACGATCCGGTCGGCATCGGCCGACAGCTTGTTGTAGAAGATGACGGCCGGGATGGCCGCGACCAGGCCCAGGCCGGTGGCCATCAGCGCCTCGGCGATGCCCGGCGCAACGACGGCCAGGTTGGTGTTCTGCTGTTCCGCGATCTCCATGAAAGCGTTCATGATCCCGAAAACCGTCCCGAAAAGCCCCACGAAAGGCGACGTCGACCCGATCGTCGCCAGCACCGAAAGCCCCGACGACTGCGCCTCGGCCTCCTTGGCGATGGCCACGTCCATCGACCGGTCGATCCGGTCCATGGCCCCGCCGATCAGCCGCCCGTCCTCGCGATGGGACCGCCGCCATTCGGTCATGCCGGACACAAAGATCCGGTCCATGGCGCTGCGCGGCGCGCTGGCGATCTGATCGAACAGCCCGTCCAGCGGTTCTCCCGACCAGAACTCCCGTTCGAACGCCTTGGCCCGCATCCGGGCCCTGGCAAAGGCCAGGTGCTTCTGGATGATGATCGACCAGGACCAGAACGACGCGAAAAGCAGCGCCAGCATGACCAGTTTGACGGTCAGCGTCGCACGCGCGAAAAGTCCCCAGATCGAAAAATCAATCGTCTGGGCTGCCGCCAGAATGTCCGTTTCCATCCGCCTGCTCGTTTTTCTCCGGGGCGTGCGTGGATCGCCGCCCCTCTGTTTGAGGGAAAGTTAATGCATGTCCCGGGGGAAATCCAACGGATCCCTGTAAAAAAAGGCGTTATTCAGCCTGCAAGTGCGCGAATCTCTGCCGGAAGCCGGGTCGGGCGGCCCGAAAGGTCGATCGCGACGATGACAACCTGCGCCGTGAACACCGCCCGCCCGTCCCTGAGCACCACCTGGTCCAGCGTCAGCCGCGCGCCGCTCACCTCGACGACCTGCGTCTCGATCGTCAGCGCATCCTCGAACCGGGTGGGCGCCAGGTAATCGCTGTCGACCTTGCGCACGGCAAAGACCACGCCTTCGTCGCGCATCTTCATCTGGTCGACCCCCAGTGCGCGCACCCAGTCGCTGCGCGCGCGTTCGATATAGCGCAGGTAATTGGCGTGATAGACGATCCCGCCCATGTCGGTGTCTTCGTAATTGACCAGCAGATCGAAGCTGTGCGTCACGATCCCGCCTCCATGCGCGCGGACAATCTCAGCGCCAGCGACGGGTCCTGCCCCATGGCCGGCAACACCGGATCATAGGCCGCCCGGATCAGCGCGGCGATATCCGGCCTCAGGATCACTCTCTCCCCCGCCCGCGCCAGAACGGACCTGTCGCGAAACGCCGTATCCGACCAGGTCAGCATCACCTGCACCACCTGCGCCAGCGCCAGCTCCTCGGCCGGCACCTGGGCCAACTGGTCGTCCACCCGCAGGAACACGAAGACCGCCTTGATCGCGCCGGAGGCCTCGAACCGAAAGATCCGGTACTGGTTCGCGTCCGCCGCCTTCAACCGCCCCAGAAGATCGCCCAGATCCGGGATCAGCCGATCCAGGTCCGGCAACGCGGCCAGCTCGTCCCAGTCGCGAAAGAAGAAGACCATGCAATTGGCCCCCAGCTCGGGATCCGTCTCGGCCAGCATCGGCCGCCCGGTCAAGGTCGCCACGGCCTCGAACGCCCCCTTCACGGTGGCCAGCGTCGCATCATCGACCCCGATCACGACGGGCGCGATGGGCCGCCCCCAGCGGGCAAACAGAAAACTGCCATCGGCGCGCGTGAACAGCGCCTCGATCTCGGACGGGTTGGGCATGTCACTCATGGCCGCAGGCTTTAGGCGGAGGCGCTCTTTTCTGCAAGCGCGCGCATGGGTCCATGGCGGGCCGGGGTATTTGAGAAGAGAAAGAAGCCCGAAGGCGCGTGCTGCTGCTTCTTTCTCTTTCCAAATACCCCGGCGCAAGACCAGTCCAATGACCAGCCGATCAAGAAAAGAGATCGCGGTCCGGTTTCGGCGGCGCCAGCCCAAGATGCGTCCAGGCTCTTTGCCCCAGCATCCGCCCCCTTGGAGTCCGCTGGATCAGCCCCTGCTGCAGCAGGTAGGGCTCGATCACCTCCTCCAGCGCATCCCGGCTTTCCGAAAGTGCGGCAGACAATGTCTCGATCCCCACCGGGCCGCCCTGGTAATGTTCGGCGATCAGCATCAGGTACCGCCGGTCCGCCCCGTCCAGTCCCAGCACGTCGACCCCCAGCCGGGTCAGCGCCCGGTCGGCCAGCGCCTGGTCGATGCGACCGTCGCCTTCGACCACCGCGAAATCCACCACCCGGCGCAGAAGACGCCCGGCGATGCGCGGCGTGCCGCGGGCGCGGCGGGCGATCTCGCGCGCGCCGGCGTCGTCGGCGGGCGCGCCCAGCATGCGGGCGTTGCGGGTGACGATCTCGTGCAGTTCCTCCACCGTGTAGAACTGCAGCCGCGTCGGAATGCCGAAGCGGTCGCGCAATGGCGTCGTCAGCAGGCCCATCCGGGTGGTCGCGCCCACCAGCGTGAAGGGCTGCAGCTCGATCCGCACCGTGCGCGCGGCCGGGCCCTCGCCGATCACCAGGTCCAGCTCGTAATCCTCCATCGCCGGGTACAGCACTTCTTCGACTACCGGGTTCAGCCGGTGGATCTCGTCGATGAAAAGCACGTCGCGCGATTCCAGGTTGGTCAGGATCGCCGCCAGGTCCCCCGCCTTGGCCAGCACGGGCCCCGACGTCATGCGGAAATTCACCCCCAGCTCCCGCGCCATGATCTGCGCCAGCGTCGTCTTTCCCAGCCCCGGAGGGCCATGAAACAGCGTATGGTCCATCGCCTCGCCCCGTTGACGGGCGGACTGGATGAAAACCGCGAGGTTGGCCCGCGCCTCGGCCTGGCCGATGAATTCGGTCAACTGGCGGGGGCGCAGGGCGCGGTCGTTGTCCTCGGGCAGGGGGTCGGGGCGCAGGGTCGGGTCGGATTCGGTCATCGTTTACCCTTTCGGCGCCAGCAGCCGCAGCGCGGCGCGGATCAGGGCGGATGTCTCCAGGCCCGGGGTCATCCCCATCGCCTCGGCCACCGCCGCCGCCGCCTCGCTGGGTCCATAACCCAGGTTGGTCAGGGCCGACAGCGCCTCGGCCTGGGCATTGGACGGTGCGGGCGCGGGCGGCGCCTTGGGCAAGGGCGTCTCGATCACCTCGTCGCCGTCGGGCGCCGGCGCAGGCGTGGACGTCGGCGCCGTCATCGCCATCAGCGCCGGCGCCTTGTCCTTCAGGTCCAGCACGATGCGCTGCGCGATCTTCGGCCCGATCCCCTTGGCGGCCTTCACCGCCGACCAGTCGCCAAGCGCGATCGCCCGCGACACGCCGTCGGCGCCCAGGGCCCCGAGGATCGCCAGCGACGCCTTGGCCCCCACCCCCTGCACCGACATCAGCAGCCGGTGCCATTCCTTTTCCACCAGCGTCGGGAACCCGAACAGCTGCAGGATATCCTCGCGCACCAGCAGGTCGGTGTATAACGACACCGCCTCGCCCGGCCCCGGCAGCGCCGCCAGCGTTCGTTCCGAACAGAAGACGATGTAGCCGACCCCGCGCACGTCGATCAGCACGTGATCCAGCGCCTGGTAGTCCAGCCGCCCCGACAGCCGCCCGATCATGCCCGGACCTCGCGCAGGGTCACGCCCTGCGATCCGCCATACCGCGCATGACATATCGCGATCGCCAAGGCGTCGGCGGCATCGGGGCCAACCGGGTTCGACCCGGGCAGCTGCAGTTTCACCATGTGCATCACCTGACGCTTGTCCGCATGGCCCACGCCCACCACCGTCTTCTTGACCGAGTTGGGCGAATATTCCCCCACCGGCAGCCCGGCCCGCGCCGGCACCAGCATGGCGATGCCCCGCGCCTGGCCCAGCTTCAGCGTGCCCGATCCGTCCTTGTTCACGAAGGTCTTTTCCACCGCCGCCTCGTCGGGCGCATGGATCCGCACCACCTCGGACAGCTGGTCGAACAGCGACAGCAACCGCAGGGCCAGGTCCGTGCCGGTCGTCGTGCAGATCCCGTTGGCCACGTGACTCAGCCGGCTGCCCTGCTGATCGATCACGCCCCAGCCCATGGTCTGCAGCCCCGGATCTATGCCCAGTACGCGCATCTCGTCGCCCCGCCCGCTCAATTGGAATTATTTTTTCCATCCGTAGCACGAAACGCGAACATCTGCCAAGCGCCCCGAGGATGACGGATCCGCGACACGAACTGTTCCAGCGGCGACATCCGCGCACCGAAAGCGGCAGGAAACGACCCGGAAACGACACGCACATCGTTACGGAAATGACACTCTGTTACAGCTTCGTCAGCGCAAACACAGCCATTCATAAAACGCATATCAAAAATGCACAGAGGCCCCATTGCGCCATCATATTGTGCATTCTATGTGCGGCTCAGGCCCACACGGGGTCACCAACCTTCACACATGATAATGGATACGGAACATGTCCGCTTTTGATACCACTCGCCCGTCCTTCGGCCACACCGGCCGCTTCATGGGCGCCTTCACCTCGCTCTTCGCTTCGTTCTCGAACTGGAACGACGCCCGCCAGACCCGCAATTCGCTGTCGCGCCTGACCGACCGTGAACTGGAAGACATCGGCCTGGCCCGTGGCGACATCGACGAAGTGGCCGTTGGCCGCTGGACTCGCTGATGCGTTGCAAATGACATGCCGCGTGACCTGAAAACCGCGCGGCATCGTCACCCCGCCCCAGGGCGGACCGGGATCAGGGCCTGACGCCCGCTCCCAGATACTTCAGACCGGACGCGTTCTGCCGAAGGCAGAACGCCGGTCTCCCCCCCAAAGACATCCCTTGATAACGCTGAACCTGTGATCCGGTCCCGTTGTCCGATCCTGTGGGCCGATCCCGTGGTCCGATCCTTGGGCAGGTCAATTCAGGTATGGCGCCAGGTAGGTCGCGGCCTTGCGCGAGATCGGGTCGATCCGCATGATCCACGCGCCGCCCTTTTCGAACCAGGATCCACCGGCCAGCGCGCCCACCCGTTCAGTGTAGGACAGGGTGCCCAGCGACGCGATCAGCACCGCCTTGAAGGCAAGGAACGCCACCACGAACAGGACCACCGATCGCGGCGATACCGGCAGCGACCGGGCGCGGCGCGGTCGGGCGACGATCAGCCCGTCGCGCTGCATGTGTATCTGGTAGCCATGCGCCATGGCGCGGTGGTTGCGATCTATGCGACGCAACCGCGCGTCGAAGCCCTTGAAATCGTCGGACATGACAGTCTCCGCATCCGTGGCCCCCACCGACGGATGGGAATCGATACGAACGGATTGTGTCAAAATCCGGGCAAGCCTGTAAAATCAGATTAAAACGCGCCCCGATACGGCGTCCGCTCAGCTGTCCTTGCGCAGGATCAGCGTGGACCAGTCACCAATGTCTTCGCGCCGCTCAAGATTGGTTCCGTGGCGTGCATATTCCGCGATGACGTCGTCTGCCTGCTCCACCAGGATCCCGGACAGAATCGCCTCGCCCCCGGGGGCCAAAGCGCCCGACAGCTCCGGCGCCAGCGCCAGCAACGGGCCTTTCAGGATGTTGGCGAAGATCAGGTCATAGGGCACGCCCTCGGCCAGCGCCGGGTGGTCAAATCCCGCGGCCTCCACGCAATCGACCCGGCCTTCCAGGTCGTTGGCGCGCACGTTGGCCAGCGCCACGTCCACCGCCACGGGGTCGATATCGGACGCGATCGCGGTTTCCGGCCAGGTCCGCGCCGCGGCCATCGCCAGCACGGCGGTGCCGCAACCGATGTCGGCGACCCGGTGCTTGACCCGGCCCTGTTCGATCAGCCAGTCCAGCGCCTTCAGGCAGCCCAGCGTCGTCCCGTGATGCCCGGTGCCGAACGCCATCGCCGCGTCGATCAGCAGCGGTTCCACCCCTTCGGGCACCTTGTCCGCGTCATGGGAGCCATAGACAAAGAACCGCCCCGCCACCACCGGCGACAATTCGCGTTTCACCTTGGCCACCCAGTCGGTTTCCGGCAGCTCCGACACCGCGAAGGGCCGCGCCCCGAAGGCCGCCGCCAGCAAGGCCAGCCCCGCCAGGTCCGGGGCCTCGGTGAAATAGCCGCCCACTTCCCACAGCCCCGATCCGTCCTCCAGTTCGAAGACGCCGACCCCGGTCGGTTCCGGATCCAGCCGCTCCATGGCCTCGCCAAGGGCATCGGCCTGCTTGCGGCCCGGCAGGGTGGTCAGCGCGGTAAAAGTCGGCATTGGGAGTCTCCTGATCGTCGAATCTCGTCCCGGGATGTCAGTCCACGAAAGACGGCTCTGCCTGCGGCGGAACAGGCGCGTTGCCGGGGTGAAGGCTCTGGACGTACCGGAACCCGATGATGCCTGCCGTTGTACCGATGATCATGCTGACCACAAGCTGGGAATAGACGACGCCCACGGCCCCCATCGACCCCGCCATGAGGATCGCCGCGGGCCAGGCCAGCACCCCTTCGCGCAGCCAGTTGATCGCGGTGGCCCACGGCGCCCGCCCCAGCGCGTTGAAGGCCGCGTTCGTCACGAAAAGCCCGACCGAAAACAGGAAGGCCCCCGCCGCCACGTGGGTAAACGCCCGGATCACGTCGGCCCCCGCCCCGGTCAGGTGATAGGCGGCGATCACCGGTTCGGTCGCCAGGTACAGCACCGCCCAGATCACCGCCACGTAGACCCAGCCGAAGATCAGCGCATCGCGATAGGCGGTCACCAGCCTGTCGAACCGCCGTGCGCCCAGGTTCTGCCCGAAGATCCCCCCGATCGCCGCCGCCAGCGCGAACAGCCCGCCGAAGGACACCATGATCAGCCGGCTCAGCACCGCCCAGCCGGCCATCGCCTCCTGCCCGAACGGCGCCATCACCATCACCAGCACCACCATCCCGGCGGGCCGCGCCATCTGGCTCAGCGCCGCCGGCGCCGCGATTGCCGCGAAGGGCCGCAGCACCGCCCGCACATCCCGCCAGCGCGGCCGCGCCACCAGGTCATGCCGTTTGCGCGCGATCCGGAACGCCAGCACCAGGATCACGATGCGCGAAACGTTGACCCCCACCGCCGCCCCGTCCAGACCCAGCCCAAGCCCGTAGATCATGATCGGATCCAGCAGCAGCGACATCACCCCGCCGCCCATGGTCACCGCCACCGACCGGCGCGCGTCGCCGATCGCCCGGATCGCCCCGTTCATCACCATCGCCGCGCCCAGAAGCGTCAGCGAGGGCAGCGAAAACGCCAGGTAGCGCGCGGCGGCCGAGGCCACCTCGCCCTCGGCTCCCAGCGCCGCCAGGATCGGATGGCGGAACCCCACCAGCACCGCGGCCACCCCCATCTGCGTGACCGCCGCCCAGATCGCCGCCCCGGTCGCCTGCGCCTGTGCCGCCGCCCCGTCGCCCGCGCCAACGCTGCGCGACACCAACGCGGTCGCGGCGATCATCATGCTGATCCCCGTCGCCATCCCCAGCACCTGAACGGAAAACGCGAACCCCGCCGCCGCGACCAGCGCCGATTGCCCGACCTTGGACAGCCAGAACAGGTTCATCGCATCGACGGCGAAAATGAACATGAACCCCACGGTCCCGGTCAGCGCCATCCGCGCGACGTGCCCCATGGTCGAACCGGTCAGAAATCGGCCAGGCTCATTCAGAACGCTCACATCAAGAACTTTCGAAACAAATTAACAGTCAAAACAAGATCAGAAATCGGCGCGCCGGTCTACTGCACAGCGTCTACTCCGCGGCCACCGGCAGGCCCCCCGACAGCACCGTCTCGTGCCCCGGTTCGGGATGGCGCGGCACCATCAGCGCCAGCATCAGCGAGATCAGCGCGAACCCCGACGCCAGCCCGAACACCGCCCCCGGCGACACCAGCCACAGGAACCCCAGCGGCAGCGGCAGCGCCACGGCGGCGATATGGTTGATGGTAAACGCCACGGCGGCGGTCGGCGCGATATCCCCCGGATCGGCGATCTTCTGGAAATAGGTCTTCAGCGCCAGCGCCATGGCGAAGAACAGGTTGTCGATGACGTAAAGCGTCGCCGCCATCGCCACGCCCCAGCCAAAGTAATAGATGCCGCCGTACAACAGGAAGACCACGATCAGCCCGCTATATTCAAAGATCAGCGCCCGCCGTTCCCCCCAGACCGCCACCGCCTTGCCCAGCAGCGGCGCGCAGATCATGTTCAGCACCAGGTTGATCATGTAAAGCGACGCGACCTCGTGCACGTCGAACCCGAAATGCTCGACCATCATGAAGGCCGCGAAGACCACGAAGATCTGCCGCCGCGCGCCCGACATGAACTGCAGCGCGTAATACAGCCAGTATCGCCGGCGCAGCACAAAGGACTTCTTCTGCGGATGCGGCGCCTCGTATTGCGGCCACATGAGGTAGGCCAGCAGGGCCATCACCACCGTCGTGCCGCCCGCCACCATGTAGACGATGTTATAGGTCAGCCCCAGCGGATCCCACAGCGCCACGATCAGCCCGTAGGACACCAGGGTCGCCCCGGATCCGGCCATCAGCAGCCAGCCCAGCACCTGCGGCGCGCGGCGTTTCTCGATCCATTGCAGCTGCAGCGACTGGTTCACCGCCTCGTAGTAATGAAACCCGATCGAGCTCAGCATCGTGATCGTCAGGATCCCCGCCATCGAAGGGAACCAAGCGGTCAGCGCCGTGGCGACCCCCAGCAGCGCCAGCGCCACGACCGCCAGCACCTGTTCGCGCATCACCAGCAGGACAAAGATCACCCCGAAGGACAGGAACCCCGGGATTTCGCGGATCATGTGCAGCAGGCCGATGTCCACCCCGTCGAACTGCGCCGCCTCCTTGACGAAATTGTTCAGCAGCACGGTCCAGGTCGCGAACGATATCGGCATCGCCAGCGCCATCAGGAACAACAACGCGATCGGCCGCCGCCACAGCGGCTGGTCGTCGGCATAAGAGAGGGGAACAATCCTTGGCATGTCCGCTCCTTACGCCCGGGAAATCGACTTGGCGAGAAATTTACGCATTCGGTCCTTCTGATCTGTATCAATGCGGGGCCCGCGCCTTTCCCCTATGCGGCCCGGATCTGCTCCGGAGGCCCCGCAATGGACATCGTGCCCCTTCTCGACCGACTCGGCGAAGCGCCGACGGCCGCGCTTTTCGGCCTGCTGACCGGCGCGGTCTTCGGCGTCGCCGCCCAGAGATCCCGCTTCTGCCTGCGCGCGGCCACCGTGGAATTCGCCCGCGGCCGGCTGGGCGACCGGATCGCGGTATGGCTGCTGACCTTCTCGACGGCGCTGGTCTGGGTGCAATCGGCGCAGCTGCTGGGTCTGATGAACGCGGCGGACGCGCGGATGATGGCGGTGCCGGGCAGCTGGTCGGGCGCGGTGATCGGCGGGCTGATGTTCGGCGCCGGCATGGTGCTGGCGCGCGGCTGCTCGGGCCGGCTGCTGGTGCTGGCGGCCACCGGCAACCTGCGCTCGGTGGTCTCGGGCCTGATCTTCGCGGTGGTGGCGCAGATGTCGCTCTCGGGCGTGCTCGCCCCCCTGCGCGACCGGCTGGCCGCGATCTGGATCACCCCGGGCGGGCGCAACATCGACCTCCTCGCCGTGCTCCACCTCCCCGGCTGGAGCGGCCTCGCCCTCGGCCTCGCCATCGCCGCCCTGGCCCTGGTCCTCGCCCGCCACAACCGCATCGGCGCATCCCGGCTGGTCTTCGCCTCGGGCGTGGGATTCGCGGTGGCGCTGGGATGGGTGCTGACCTACGCGCTGTCCCGCGCGGCCTTCGACCCGGTCCAGATCCAAAGCGCCACCTTCACCGGCCCCTCGGCGCGCACGCTGATGTTCGTCCTCGACCGCGGCGCGACGGTCGACTTCGACGTGGGCCTGGTCCCCGGCGTCTTCCTCGGCGCCTTCGTGGCCGCCTGGGCCAGCGGAGACCTCAAGCTCCAGGCCTTCGACGGAGCCGCCACCATGCGCAAGGCGATGGTCGGCGCCGCGCTGATGGGCTTCGGCGGCATGCTCGCCGGCGGCTGCGCCATCGGCGCCGGCGTCACCGGCAGCTCGATCTTCGCCGCCACCGCCTGGACCGCGCTGTTCTCCATGTGGATCGGTGCGGTGGTCACCGACTACGTGGTCGACCAGCCGGGCGTGCATGCCCATGCCTGACGACGCGCCCAGGCGGCTGGTGTCGGGCAGAGGTATTTGAACCAAGAAGAAGCTGCAGACGCGCTTCTGACATACGGTCCAAAACCGCCAAACCGCGTGGCGACTTTTGTACAAAACGGCCAATATCTTCTTCTTGGCAAAAATACCTCGGGGGAGGCCGCGCCCCGCGCGGACGGGGGCAGCGCCCCCGAAACCCCGCTCAGAAAAAGCTCTGCGGATCGATATCGACCGCCAGCCTCAGATCCCCCTTCAGCCGGAACGGCGCCAGCCAGCGCCCGATCGCCTCCTGCAGCATCACCCCTTTCGGCGCCTTCACCAGCAACCGCACCCGATGCCGCCCCCGGATCCTTGCTATCGGCGCCGGCGCGGGCCCGTAAAGCTGCGCCCCCACGGCCCTGAGCGGCCCATCGTTGCGTGCCAGCGCATTGCCCAGGTCGAACACCTGCGCCACGTCCGACCCCGACAGGATGATCCCCGCCATCCGCCCGTAAGGCGGCACGCCCGCCGCCTGGCGCTCTCCGGCCTCGGCCCGCCAGAAGCCGTCCTCGTCGCCTGCCAGGATCGACCGGATCACCGGATGCTCGGGTTGATAGGTCTGCAACAGCGCCAACCCCGGCTTCTCGGCACGCCCCGCGCGGCCTGCCACCTGACGCATGAGCTGGAACGTTCGTTCGGCCGCGCGCAGGTCCGATCCTTGCAGCCCAAGATCCGCATCGATCACCCCTACCAGCGTCAGCAGCGGGAAATTGTGACCCTTTGCCACAAGTTGCGTGCCGATGATGATATCCGCCGCGCCCTCGGCGATGCGCTCTATCTCGGCCTTCAGCGCCCTTGCCGATCCGAAGAGGTCCGAGCTCAGCACGGCCAGCCGGGCCTCGGGGAAGAGGCTTGCCGCTTCCTCCGCCAGCCGTTCCACGCCCGGCCCCACCGGCGCCAGCCTGTCCTCGGCCCCGCAGGACGGACAGGTCTGCGGGATCGGCATCGTCTCGCCGCATTGGTGGCACATGAGCCGCTTGAGAAACCGGTGTTCGACCATCCGCGCGTCGCAATGGGGGCAGGCGATCTGTTGTCCGCAGGCCCGGCACAGCGTTACCGGCGCATAGCCGCGCCGGTTCAGGAACAGCAACGCCTGTTCGCCCTTCTCGATCCTGGCGTTGACTTCGTCGGCCAGTGCCGGAGAGATCCACCGCCCCGCCGGCAGTTTTGCCGGGCGCATGTCCAGCGCCCTCATCTCGGGCAGGACGGATGCACCGAAGCGCGACGTCAGCTCGATCCGCGTGTATTTCCCGGCCTCGGCATTGGCCCAGCTTTCCAGCGACGGCGTGGCCGAAGCCAGCACCACATGCGCCCCGCAGATCGACGCCCGCAGCACCGCCATGTCGCGCGCATTGTACAGCACGCCCTCTTCCTGCTTGTAGGCATTGTCGTGTTCCTCGTCGACGACGATCAGGCCAAGGTTCTGAAAAGGAAGAAACAATGCCGACCTTGCGCCGACGACAAGCTGCGCGCCGCCTTCGCCCACCATGCGCCAGATCCGCCGTCGTTCTGTCATCGTCGCGCCGGAATGCCATTCGGCGGGCCGCGCTCCGAAACGCGCCTCGACCCGGGCCAGGAACTCGGCCGTCAGGGCGATTTCGGGCAGCAGAACCAGCGCCTGGCGGCCACGCGACAGGCAGGCGGCCACGGCTTCCAGGTAGACTTCGGTCTTGCCGGACCCCGTGATTCCCCGCAGCAGCGTCGTGCCGTAGCGTTCCGATTGCACGGCCGTCGCCAGTGTTCCGGCCGCCGCCGCCTGGTCCCCGGTCAGCGCCTTGCCCGGCAGACCGGGATCCAGCCGCGGGAAGGGCAGATCGCGCGGCGTATCTTCCTCGCGCACGGCGCCGTGCTTGACCAACCCCTTGACCACCGAAGTCGTCACCGCCGCGGTCTCGGCGAGCTCGGCCAGGGTGAAGGACAGGCCACCGTAGTCCCGCAGCGTCTCCAGCACCCGGGTGCGCGCGTCGGTCATGCGGGAGGGTTCGGTATCGCCCAGCCGGTAGACCTTGCGCATCGACGGCGGATCGCCAAGGCCCGGCGCCCGGGTCGCCAGGCGCAACATGGCGGGCATGGGCGTCAGGGTGTAAGCGGATGTCTTTTCAAGGAAAACCCGCATCTCGTCGCGCATCGGCGCGGCTTCGAGAACGCGGTTGACGGCCCGCAATTTCGCGCGGTCGAAATCCCCCTGCCCCGGCCCCCAGACCACGCCCAGCACCTTGCGCGGCCCAAGCGGGACCTCGACAAAGGACCCCGTCTGGCAACCGGTATCGGGTGCCGCGTAATCCAGAAGCCGGTCGAGCGGCTGCGTGGTCAGGACGGCCACCGGCGTGCCGGGCGCGAATTCCTGGCTCCCGTCCATCTGGGCCTGCCTCGGTTGCGTTGCACATTCCCGGCAGGGCCTGGCCCGGCCGGGGTTGTCAGGAGGTAACGCAGATCGCCGGGACAGGGCAAGGTGGCGGATGCGCCCGCCCCCCGCACGCCGCTCCGGGCTTTCCGAGGACGTCCGTTTGCGGTACCAGAGCGGCGAGTGAGGTCTGGAGCCATATAGGGGGCAGAGATGAAATTCTTCGTGGATACGGCTGAAATCGACGCGATTGCTGAACTGAACGAACTGGGCATGGTCGACGGGGTCACGACGAACCCGTCGCTGATCATGAAATCCGGGCGCGACATCCTGGAAGTCACCAAGGAGATCTGCGAGTTGATCGACGGACCGGTCAGCGCCGAGGTCGTCGCCACCGAAGCCGACGCGATGATCGCCGAGGGCCGCAAGCTGGCCGAGATCGCCGGGAACATCACCGTGAAGGTGCCGCTGACCTGGGACGGGCTGAAGGCCTGCAAGGTGCTGTCGGGCGAAGGCAAGATGGTCAACGTGACGCTGTGCTTCTCGGGCAACCAGGCGCTGCTGGCGGCCAAGGCGGGGGCGACGTTCATTTCTCCGTTCATCGGGCGGCTGGATGACATGGCGCTCGACGGGCTCGAGCTGATCGAGGATATCCGCACGATCTACGACAATTACGGCTTCGAGACCGAGATCCTCGCCGCGTCGATCCGCAGCGTGAACCACGTACTGGATTGCGCGCGCATCGGGGCCGACGTGATCACCGCGCCGCCCAATGTGATCAAGGCGCTGGCCAGCCACCCGCTGACCGACAAGGGCCTGGCCGCGTTCATGGCGGACTGGGCGAAGACCGGTCAGAAGATCCTCTGATTCCAGTTGTTTGATCGCGGGGCTCCCGCGCCCCGAACCCGCCCGGCTTGCGCCGGGCGGCCCCGGGCCTTGGGCCGGGCCGCGCGGCCTCTGCGAGGCCGCGCGGCCGTCGCTCACGGGACCGACCGTTCGACATCCCACGCAACCGCCCTGCGCCGGCACGGCGCAGGGCCCGGCCCAACGCCCGGCGGGGCGCGGCGCCCGCCGCGATCCGCACGGGGGGCGGGAGCGCAACGGTTGTCCGCCGATCCACCCCGCAAGCGGAGTTTTCCGTCGAAAATGCGCTTGCGCCCATGTTATACCCGGGGCCAAATCAATTGAGGCAGACATGAGCAGCAGCCCCAAACTTGACGCCGATACCCGCGCCGCGATCATCGCCGCGCCCGATTCCATCCTGGACGACAAGGACCTGATGCAGGCCCTGATCACCGCCAACGAACGCAGCATGGGCGGCAATATCGTCGATCTGCGCGGCATTGCGATGGAACGGCTCGAAGCCAGGCTGGACCGTCTGGAAGACACCCACCGTTCGGTCATCGCCGCCGCCTATGAAAACCTCGCCGGGACCAACCAGGTGCATCGCGCCATCCTGCGCATGCTCGACCCGACCGAATTCGAGATCTTCCTGAACGACCTTGGCGGCGAAGTGGCCGAGATCCTGCGCGTCGATTCCGTCACGCTGATCCTCGAATCCACGCAGGCCGACGAAGATCCCGCCGTGCACCGTCTGGGCCAGGTCCTGCGCGTCGCCGAACCCGGCTTTGTCGAGGCCTACCTCGGCCAGCATGGCGATCCGCGCCCGCGCCAGGTCACCCTGCGCCAGATGCGCGACGGCATGGCCTCGGTCCACGGGTCCACCGCCGGCTGGATCAGGTCCGAAGCCTGCCTGCGGCTGGACTTCGGCACCGGCCGCCTGCCCGGCCTGCTGGCGCTTGGCGCCGAGGATCCTCACCAGTTCAGCCCGCAACAGGGAACGGACCTGCTGAGTTTCTTCGCCGGCGTGTTCGAACGCTCCATGCGCCACTGGCTGTCATGAATGCGGGCGACCGGGCCGCGCTGATCGCGCCGGCCTGCCGCGATGCGATGCAGGCCTGGCTCGCCGCCGAGAAATCGCTGAACGGTGCCGCGGACGCCACGGTGCGCGCCTATGCCATTGATATTGCCGGGTTCCTGGCCTTCCTGGCTGTCCACCAGGGCGGCAGCGGCGGCCTTGGCCCCCTGTCACGCATCACCGTATCGGACATGCGCGCCTGGATGGCGTCGGAACGGGCTGCCGGAATTTCCGCGCGCTCGCTGGCGCGCAAGCTGTCCGCGGTGAAGGGGTTCATCGGCTGGCTGGCGGAACGCGACGGGTTCGACGCCACCGCCGTGCTCTCTACCCGATCGCCCAAGTTCCAGAAGAAACTGCCCCGCCCCCTGGCCGAAGACGCCGCCCGCGCCATGATCGACACGGTCGAACTGCAATCCGAACTGAAATGGGTCGCCGCGCGGGACGCCGCCGTGCTGACCTTGCTCTACGGCTGCGGGCTGCGGATCTCGGAAGCGCTCGGGCTCAAGGCCAGGCACGCGCCCCTGCCCGAGGTGCTGCGCATCCACGGCAAGGGCGGCAAGGAACGCATCGTGCCGGTCCTTCCGGCGGCCCGCGACGCGGTAGAGGCCTATCGCCGGATCTGCCCCCACCCGATGACCCCCGACGCCCCGCTGTTCCGCGGCGTCCGCGGCGGCGCGCTGAACGCCCGCGCGATCAGCGGCGTCATGGCCCGCGCGCGCCAGCAGCTGGGCCTGCCCTCCACGGCGACGCCCCACGCCATGCGCCACAGCTTCGCCACGCACCTGCTGGCGGCCGGCGGCGACCTGCGCGCGATCCAGGACTTGCTGGGCCACGCATCGCTGTCCACGACCCAGGCCTACACGGCCGTCGACACGGCGCGGCTGATGGAGGTCTACGACCGCGCCCATCCCCGCGCCCATCACACCGACTGAACGCCCTCAGAACACCTCGTCGATCGTCATCTCGCGACCGCCCATCTGAAACGTCTCGCCCGCGGCAAGTCCGTCCATCGCCATGTAGATCGGGCTCTGGGTGGAAATCCCCATCCAGGTCTCGCCCTCGCACTCGAACCGGGCGGTGGCGACGCTGATCACGAAATGCCTGCCATCGACCACCACGGCAGCCCCTGGCCGAACCACCTCGGCGGCGGAAAAATCCATCTCCGCGATCGCCTCGACCTTGGCCCGGTGCTCCTCGACCGGATGCTCGAAACCCTGGGCCAGGTTCACCTCGGCCGCGCTGTCGGAAATGTCGTCATTGTCGTGCTGTTCCCGGTCGTCCAGCCGGGATTCGGCCATATGCGCCCTGTAATGTTCAAGCGCGGCGGCAAGTTCCGCCTCTTCCAGGGCCTTCATCCGCTCGTGAAGCTTGGCCTTCAGGCCTGCCCGATCCTGGGTCATTGCCGCGTCCTCCTGTCTTGTGCTGGCAGATACGTTGGACCGGCGCCCCAACGAATGCAATCGGCAGCGCGCGATCAGATCAACAGGCCCGCCGCGCCCTCGTGCCGCAGCAGGGCCACCTTGGTCTCGACCCCGCCCTTGCCGGAATACCCGGTCAGCCCCTTGGCTCCCATGACCCGATGGCAGGGGATCACGATCGCCATAGGGTTCGCCCCGCACAGCTGTCCAACGGCCTGCGCCGACAACCCGGTGTCCTTCGCGATCTCGCCATACGTGCGCGTATACCCGAACGGAATCGCCAGCATCGCGGCACAGACCGCCTGCAACGCCTCCGACCCGCGCACCTCCATCGGCAGATCGAACACCTCCAGTTCGCCGGCATCATAGGCCCGCAACTGCCGCGCCGCCTCCGCCAGCACCGGTGTCTCTTCACCATCGGCGTCGCGATCCCAGGTCGCGCGCACCAATGCCCCGTCCTCCTCGGTCAGGGAAAACGCGCCAAATCGGGTCTCGACGACAATCGTAGCCATGCCATCAGCCTAATCCGCCCCCTGCCCCCTGTCACCCATGCAAAAGGGCGGCCCCCCAATGGAAAACCGCCCCCGCTTCATCTTTGCAAAAATACTCCCGGGGGCGTGGGGGCAGCGCCCCCACGATCCTCTCAGCCCAGGGCGTCGTTACACCGATCACAAACCCCGGGATGCTGATGCCGCCCCACATCGGGCAGGATCTTCCAGCACCGCTGGCACTTCTCGCCCTCGGCCGCCTCAAAGATCACGGCCACGCCTTCGATCTCGGGCAGACGGAACGCTTCGGACGGCGCCGGGTCGGCCGACATGCGCACACCAGAGGTGATGAACAGGTCGTCCATGTCGATCATCTGCAGGAATGCGCGGGTCTCTGCGTCCTCCACATGCACGACCGGAGAGGCCTCGAGGCTCGATCCGATGACCTTGTTCTGCCGCTCGATCTCCAGCGCCGAGGTCACGACGCGACGCACACGGCGCACCTTGGCAACGGCCTTCTCGACATTCAGGTTGCGCCAGCTTGCCGGCGTGTCCGGGAAATCGGTCAGGTGGACCGAGCTTTTCTCGCCCGGGTACCGCTCCAGCCAGACCTCTTCCATGGTGAACACCAGGATCGGCGCCAGCCAGGTGGTCAGCCGGTGGAACAGGTGCGTCAGCACCGTCCGCGCGGCGCGACGGCGCGCCGTATCGCCGTCGCAATACAGCACGTCCTTGCGGATATCGAAGTAGAAGGCCGACAGGTCCACCGTCGCGAAGTTGAACAACGTCGAAAGCACGCCCTGGAAATCGTACTTGGCATAGCCTTCACGCACGACCTCATCCAGCTCGACCAGGCGGCTCATCACCCAGCGTTCCAGCGGCGGCATGTCCATCGGATCCTCGATCAGGTCCGCATCCGTCACGTCGTTCAGCGATCCCAGCATGAACCGCATCGTGTTGCGCAACCGGCGATAGCTGTCGGCGACGCCTTTCAGGATCTCCGGCCCGATCCGCTGGTCGGCGGTGTAATCGGTCTGCGACACCCATAGCCGCAGGATATCCGCGCCGTACTGCTTGATCACCTCTTCCGGCACGATGGTATTGCCCAGCGATTTGGACATTTTCATGCCCTTCTCGTCCA